>JBHENH010000070.1:3241-15340 GCA_046262135.1 Pyrinomonadaceae bacterium | reverse complement strand
CGACATTTGCATATGAGGTGATCTCAGTTTCTTCACGCTTCTCAGTTTGCGCGAACAGGTTGGCGCCCTTAAATCCCAGAGACTCGATGAGTTTAGGAATAAGTCGTCGGACTGCCTCCTTATCTTTCACGGCGATGGCGATTACGGGATTTGGTTCTGCCGCGCGAGTTTTCTTCGGTCCGTCCTCAATTCCCGATTTCGCAGAGCTCGAATTATTTTCGGGCTTGGCGACTGACAGCATTCCCAAAGCAAGCTCGTTACCCAGTAAGGGGAGCAGATCTTCCTTAATCTTTATGCCCAGTTTTTTCTCGTAGATCGCGAAGGGTGAAGCGGGGGGTGCCGCATCGGGGTATCCCGCAGGTTGCTTTCGGTATTTTCTTGCAGCCTCCTCCGCACTGGCAATGGCCTTCACCACCCCTTCGTAGATTTGCGGATAGTCGACTGAGGCATTCAAAAAGAGGGAGGTGTCCGCAGGAAATATATTGGGAGCCTGTGAGACCATTGCTGGACCAGAAACAAATTGCGCGATAAAAGGCAATGGATTGGATTTGTTTTCCGCCGAGTTCACTATCAGCACGCGAAGAACATAAGCGTCACCTTCAAAAGAGATTCCGGCGGCGACTCCCTCCGGCCACTTTGATTCGCCACCGAAAAACAGGCTGTAAAGCGACGGGAAGGCTCTAGCCATTTCCTCCGTGTCTTTTGTCGTAAGGGTATCGGCCGCAGTTGGGTCTGCAGCAATCCGCGTCGTGCCACCGTCCGGTGGGGCGTTGCTCAAGGTTGGTTGTAACTCGCCTTGATTAGTGCGCTGGATTGTTATGGATTCGCTATGAATTACTTCCGGCGGAGGCAGCTCGGGGTTCACCTGCGTATCATCAGGGGGCGCCACAGTCGCGGCGCGGTTTCCGCGATTTCCGCCTTGTTCCTCAAGTCGTCGCTGCTCTTCTTCTTCCCACTTCTGCCGGCGCGCCTTCTCTTCCTTTTCGATTGATTTGAAGTCAACGTAAACAAAGAGAGACTCTGAAGCAAAGCGATTCCGAGCAAGCGTGAAGTTTGCATCTTCCTCGAGCAGCTTACTGCCGCGCGACCGTAGATTGTTAAAGTTTACGGGCCTATCTGAAATCAGAACAAGACTTCCAGATTGCTTAATGTGATAGGGAGGCAGGCTCGCTTCGCTTTGCGTTTCTGCTGTACCAGAGCCTGAGACATTCGGCATACCTGGACCAGGCGAACCTACGGGACCGGGCGTGGGGGAGGGTAAAAGAGTAGGCACGAAGCCGCGCAATTGTCGTTCAAACTTGAGCGCCTCATCGGCGTTAGAAAACTCGACAGCCAAAAGAATGTTCGGAATGTCCGGCCTGGAAGGCCAGCTGGCGGCCATCATGCGCGAGCCCGCGAGTGCCTCGCCGTGAGCCCCCAGCCATTGAACAATGGTCTTGAACTCCTTCGGCGGGCGAGCAAGGCTCATCACAGGCTCCAATATGTCCTGGATGGCAGGTGAGTGAATCAGACTTCCGACGGCCCTGGCCTCCGAGTAGACTTTGTAAGTGTCGGTGGAGAGGAGTGTGTCAAACGTCGGCGGGGGCGGAGGCACACCCAACTTGACCGCTTTTTTCACGGGCGGCGTGATCCGCTTCTGCTGCGCGCTAACTGGCGCCGCAAAAAAAAGAAACGTGAGGATCAAGCTCAGTGAAGCTTTGTTGCGTATGAGAATTCGCATATGAGTACCCGGAAAAGTGTGCTGACGACTACCGAGAACCGGCGTTAACATCGTCGGCTAAACAACTGACAAAATCAAGTTTTCCATAAGTCAATCAGGAAAAACTCCGCCGAAGCGGAATCACCGCGCCACGCGCCGCCAAACATTCGCTTCACCTTCGTTCTTGATGATGCGAGCAACTTCTGCGTACGCAGCGGCATAAGCGAGCCGCATCTCGTCGGAGGATCCAGCATTGCTCAGCATCCGTTCAATTTCATCGGTTGTAATAGTCTTGCGCGGGGCGTAACGAGACACCAATTTACCTTCGCCCGCAAAGTATAGTGCCAGGCCTTCCGCTAGCCACCGCGGCGTTCGCCCACGGCCAAGAATGTCAGCGATAGCGTGAACCATCTCGTGTCGTAATGTTGTTTGCAGAACCCGACGCCGTTTAAGCGTCTCCAGCGGTTGAAGCTCAATTCGATGTCCTTTAGTTGCTGCTGCGGCCCACGCTGGCTGACCTGTACGTGCAATGAAGTCTCCAGTCGATTCGTTAACAAAAATATCGAGGGCCGGAATGTCAACGGTAATGCCGGCAGCCGCCACACGGGAAATTAAGTTTTGGCGACTTGCATCAAGCAAAACGAGTAAGTTCTCGATCTCACGTTGAGCAATCTTACCCGGATAACTGACACGAAATTTCTCGCTGCGCAGCGTTTGCCGCTTGGTTGAAGCGCGAACTCGGGTGTTTAGCTTCCAACTTGTAAGTCCCACTCGTTTCAGATCCGTCCAAAACGGATCGGCAAAGGTGCGTTCTTCAGCGAGGAAT
Organism: Pyrinomonadaceae bacterium; assembly: GCA_046262135.1. Lineage (GTDB taxonomy): Bacteria > Acidobacteriota > Blastocatellia > Pyrinomonadales > Pyrinomonadaceae > PSRF01. Next base: position 12,815 of record JBHENH010000070.1, on the reverse strand, counting down.
TCCATCCCCAAATTGTGAAGCGATAGAAGACTGAGCGTGCCAGAATAATTGTGGCGTTCTTTGATTTCGGTTTGCTGGGCCACGCTGGTTCCGGGAAAATACTTTGCGAGTATTTGCCGGTAGCCGGCGCCGCGTGCAGCCATCACGTGTGCGCCTTCCTGGCATAAGCCAAGACCATGACCGAACCCCTGGCCGCGGAATACGAAATTTGATCCGGAACGCGCAATCTGAAATCTGGAACTCTTGAGATAGTTCCAACCGAGAGCCCGACCAACGATTATTTTAAAGTCCCATCCTTTTACTGTTACTCGCCGGTCACCTTCGATATCAATTAATTCTGCACGCCCGCTGGCATCCCGGCGTGATACCGTCAGGCTAAGCAGTCGATTGCCCATATTCGTTCGTCGATCACTTTTCAATGCTTGTTGCAGATGCGTTAGCGATATCACATCGGTCCACGAATGGTGTGGCTCTTTGGTGCAATAATCATCCCGGATTCCCCTGAGATAAACCGGCGCGGTGCCACCCCAAAGCGTAGCCATGTTCGCCGTCGCACCTCCGCAAGAGGCGCTAAAGTAAGAGTCGACAAGTTGGGCACCGGCATCACTCAAAACCTCTCCTCGCGTAGAGCCAACCGCTTCAACGACGGCAGCGGGAATATGCTGACTGGAGTCGACATCTACGGAAAGATACCTCTGACAATGGGTAGTACTGCAGAAGTCGTATCCATGTTGAGCATGACGGCCCATATTCTTCAGCGCATAGGTGCGGCTGGCTATGGCCAAAGCTTTCAGCGCCTCAATCTCGCTTTCCGTGCTGCCTTCAGCAGCCACAACGCCGCGAACATATTCCTCGAGCGAAATCTCTCGAGTGAGATTCTCGCGAACTGAGTGAACGTTGACTAAGAAGTGTGAGTGGGAAAGTCCGCTACGCAGAGACTGGGCAACCGTCCCACTGTTTGAGTGTGCACCTGACTGGGCAACTTCTCCCGATCTCGTGGGTTCTTGTTTGTGTTGCTTGTCTGATTCGCCCTCTTGATGTTTTTCTATCCAATCGGCATACGCGTCAAATATTGGCCGTGCTGCCTGCGCAGAGTCCGACCCGTGCGCTTTTGCGAGGAACACCAGTACCGCCAGGCTTACTTTTTCCGGGGCTACTTCTAGTCCCTGATTCGCTCCATTCTTCAATTCCGTGCCGAACCCAACAAACCAACCTTGCGTGCGAAACCCGTTAATTTCCGTTGCCGTTCCTGTCTTTCCAAAAACGTATAGCGGAACGGAATAAAGGTTCGCCGTTTCTGCTGTCCCATAGCGAACCGCGCCCCGCATCCCTTTAACAATCAATGCCCGCTGTTCGTCGGTAATTGCGAGATTCGCCTGGACCTGCGGCATGAAGCCCCCGCCGGAAGACACGAAAGGTTTGAAGAGATGGCCACCATTGACCAGAGCGTTATAGGCATTAATGAGTTGTATCGGTGTGACGTGGATGTAGTCGCCCTCGCCGATCGCATTCTGAGAGCGCCAGTGATCGCGCACCAGTTGGCCCGAGGCCTCGGCGGTCACATTTAGACCCGTACGCCTACCGAAACCAAATTCGTTCAGTGTTGAGGCGAACTCCGGCTCCGGCAATCGTTCTCCCAGCTTGCAGAAATAATAGTTGCAGGAATAGGCGATGGCTTCTGTTGGATTAAGAGGCGACAGATCCCGCGGATGCGAACAAGTTGTGTGATACTCGTCGTGGGAATACTGTTCGCGGCATAGAGTGCGCGAGTCCTCGCCGATTACACTAGACCTAAGCGCGGCTAATGTAGTGAAAGGCTTGATAGTAGAGCCCGGACGAAAAGCTTCATCAAATGCAAGTTTGGAATTTACGACGGCACGTATACGCCCGCTTTGCGGATCCATAACGATTAAAGTACCGCGGCGCTGGCCGAGCGATGCAGAAGCCACCCTTTGGAGGAGGCTATCGAGTTGATCCTCCCGTATCTCGCCGGTCGAGGAGTTGAACCAACTTGAAAATCGCGCACCGTTGCGCGACAAAATCCATCCTGAAAGCATTAGGCAAATTGGAATTACAATCAGGAGGCGGATCCGATTGAATCCAGCACCATGCGGCACGCCTTCGCCGGGTAGTCCGTTTTCCAACACCTCAGGCGCAAGCATCAAACAACCTCATGTGGCGTATGGTTCGCCGGCTCTGTTGAGGAGAGTGACAGCGCGCGGACGGTGATCAACCATCCAAAGAGTGTCAACGCGAACACTATCGCCAACCTCGCGACCAACAGTGAAATCTCCAGCCAGGCGTGTTTTGTAGGCGTCGTCCTAAAAAGCAAAAGATACGGGGCGACGGCGAAGATAAGGAAACCGGCGATATATATAAGGACAGACTGAGGTAAGAAAGACCTCAGCACAAGGGTTTTTACTTTCCTAACGGCAGCACCCAGCCCTTCGCGGGCCGTCGTAAGCCACAGGTGAATTGCGGCGAGCGGTAAGACCAAACCGAACGCCAGATAGCGGAGAGTGGAAAGAGCGACGCCTCGCCAGTCAATTGGCCTGGGACGATCGCGCGCGGTCGCGGCCGTAGCGATCCGGCGGGGAAGCTGCGCCGCAGCATCGGGAACAGTTGCTGAGAGCCGTGATTGAATTTTTGCCAGCAGGTACGCGACAAGAATGGCAATTGCGATGAGCGGCAAACTGATCAGCAGCAACTTCCAGAAGTTCGCCAGTGACCTCCGCAGCAGGGATCCTGCCGTCGCGGCGGTTGGTGTGCTGGCAATCATTGTTTGGAGAATGAAGAAAAGCAGCGGTGCTGCAATCGCGACGGCAAACGTAATGCTTACCTGCAAGAGTGTCGCTTCTTTGACAATCACAAAAGAGTAGAGAATCAGCAGAAGCGAAGCGTAAACGATCGCGATGAGCAACGTGGACTGCCAGTTCTTAAAAACGCTGCGGGTGGCGATGGTAATTGCACGGAATGTGTTGGTCAGCATTTTTACCTGACTATCTCGGAAAGACTATTTCTTCTCGAGGAACGCCATCCTGGCGGATGCGGTGTTTGATTGGATTGCCGGCCGGTACATCAACTCAGCGCGGGCCGGCGCCACCCGAAACTGTCCGGGGATTTGAACGCGCACCGCGTATTGCAGCGTCGTGTCTCCGTCAAAGTAGTCGAGAAAGAACACCGTCCGGTTATCGCGAAATTCTCTAGAGCTATACCAGTCTGACCAACTATTTCCGGAGGTATAATCCAGGTTCAAGTTGCCCACATTTTCCACCTGCTCAGCACCCGCGGGGATTGGATCTTCAATCATGAGGTGACGGGCTTTGGCGCCGTTGAGTTTTAACCTGACCACAACCATGTCGCCTGAACGAATTTCACCACGTAATGGCTCGGTGTCCCACTTCAGCTTATAGCCGTCCTCTACAACCTTGAGCCGCAGATACTCGCGCGTAAGATTCAAATCGCCGGAACCTCTTGCCGCCACATCCTCCTCGCCCGTGTAATAATCCAATGTCGTTGAAAAGTAGACTAAGCCGCGACCACGCTTCACCACACGCACATCATTGCTCCCCGCCACGTCCGTAGACTTGCGACTTATCGAGAATGTTTGGGAAGCGACAGCAGACGAAACATGTTGCGTCAATACGTTTTCGCCGTTTAGATAAACCTCCACGTCATACTCGGGCGAAAGCTCTTGGCTGACCTTCAGATAATCGATGAGGCCGAAAATGGCGAAGGCCGTATCCTTCGTTGAATTCCAGTAAAAGCTATGGGAACGATTTGATACCAGCCAACGCGCAACTCTGGGCAGCAAGGAGCTGTCGGGTTTCACGCGCGCCAGCGCTTTGAGCGAAAGTGCGGTTGCTTCGGTGTCGTTGGATTCGGCGAAATCCAGCATAGCCTTTCGACGTGACTCCCAATGTGCCGAGAAATCATCTGCCGTCACCGTTCGTTCCATCTCTGCCGCCACCTCGCGTGCGCGCTTGTCATCCTTGTGTTGTTTCAAGGTCAAGGCCAATAGAGCCCTGCCATAAGGTTGCAAGTTCCCGCGATCCGCAAAAATCTTTTCCAATTGGGTCTTGTCGACGCCACCACTTTCCTCCAGCGCATAAACCATGAAGGCTCGAGTCTCCAGATCTATCTGCGTTCCAGCTTCAGTAGTGCCCGATTCGAGCATGAGTTTCAGTTTGTCACGCGCCATGTTGAATCGCCCATCATCCACGTCGTAGCCGCCCGCACGCGCGAGTGTAAGTCCGTTGACGACATAAGCCGTCATGAAAGGATCCGTTTGATCATTTTTCCACCATCCCCAGCCGCCGTCACCGTGCTGATAGGCGTAGAGCCGATCCAGACCCTTTTGAACTTTCCTTCCCAGGTCATTGGAGTTGCGTATTGACGTTGTCTTCACGTTCTTCAAGGCTTGTGAAACGATCACATTGGGCAGGAAGCTCGACATCGTCTGCTCAGTGCAGCCGTATGGATAAGTCGTCAAGTAATCGAGCGCGCCAAACAACGTTGCGGCGACGGAAGGTGAAACCTCGATACGCAGGTTTCGCGCGCGCGCATCCGCGTTTGTGGGTATAGCCAAAGAAAAGGTCTTCTCGGCGTTCTCATCGGCAATTGTTGCGGTCTCGCTTTTCACCTGATGTAGACCGCGCGGTAATACAGTCAGGGGCAGTTCCACTGCATCTGATTCAGTATCGGTAAGCGCCTTAGCCAGCAGTTTGATCTCGCCCACGGAGGGGGCGTTGATCTGCCAATCAATGCGATGTTCCGCTTGTTTTGCAATGGTGACAGTTTGCCGGGGCGAATTTTGGAGATGGGCCCCGCTGACCTCGAGCGAGATCTGGGTTGACTTGTCGGCATTGAGATAATTGTGGACGATTCCCGAAAGCGTGACTGTGTCGCCCTGGGTGACGAAGCGTGGCGTTTCAAGGCGCATGATCACGTCTTTGCGTGCGACAACTTTGTACTTAGTTGCCCCTACTTTCGTGTCAGCAGTCACACCACGGGCAGTGGCGCGCCACGTCGTGAGGTTATCAGGCAAGTTAACCTTTACTGTGGCTCGGCCATCGGCGCCGGTCACTACGTCAGGTTGCCAGAACGCGGTGTCTTTGAAATTCTTCCTGATGGTAGGTTGGACCAGGTCGCCTTCATTTTTAAAATCGGCAAGCTGGTAGGTCGATTTGTTCTTCGCGAGCTCGATGGGCTTATCGCCGGCGAACCCAGTGAAGTTATACGAGATGGAAAGGTGCGTCTCTACGCTGTTATATCGCATGCCGTAAAACTCGCTGCGAATATTGCCGGCATAGTCGGGCGACACGCTGTAAATAGCCTCGTCAACCACCCCCACACTTATCTCGGCGCCCGAAACGGGAGCTCCATCAACATTGCGCGCGAGGACTGTGTACGACGCCGTTTCGCGCGGCTTGTACTCCTCTTTGTTCGATATGATTTGAAGGTTCAACATTTTGTCGCGCGCGGGCACGACAAGTCGCTGGTCAGTCGTATACATGTCACCGCCCTTCACATACGACACGTTGAGAAAGACGTTTGGCGCATAGCCGCCCTGGATTGGGATGTCGAGGACAATTGATCGGCCTGGTGAATTAACATGCTGTAGCGACATCACGGTCGTGAGCTCTGTGCTCACCAGCAGGTGCGCATTTTCAGTTGGCAAGATAGCTAGAACATGCGCGGTTTCACCGGGTCGATAGGATTTCTTGTCTGGAACAAGCTTAATAGAGTTGTAGTCTTCGCTGTAATAAGCAGAATCATTCCAGGCATACTGGCGATCTGTAACCCAGAGATAACCTCCGATGGACGCCACCTGTTTTCCACCTTCGTTAACTATCGTCTTTATAGAAATGTTCCCCGCCTCGGTGGTCGTGTAGTCGTAACTGGCCTGCCCCTGCGAGTCAGTCTCCACATTTGTGGAAGCTATCTGGCGCTCGTGCATTTCATAGTCGGGGTATGACGTTTCGTCGTCGCCGTCTTTTTTTTCCTTCCTGGTCCATGAACGCTGCACTAATTGCAATTGCACTTTTGTCGAAACAGGTTTTCCCTCGTAATCGCTCGTAGTGACACGGATCTTTGCGACATCGCCCTTGTTGTACACGTACCGATCGGGATTAGCATGCGCGACAGTAGTTCCACGAGTAGCGACAAAACTCGCGCTCCCGTCAATTGTTCTGCGAGCAGAATCCGTGACCTGGGCCTCTAAACGGTAACTGTAATCATTCGTGTCGTTGTTGTCCGTCTGCGGAACTTGAAATTCAACGTTCAGGTGGCCACGGGCGTCCAGGATCGCTTCATTCTCCTGCACCATGTCGTCGCCGCCTCCATAGAACCGAGCATATTCATCCTGCCCTTCCGAGTCGTCGCCGGTGGCATCTTCGTCGTCCTGGTCAAAGCCCCACGCGTAATAAGGAGAACGATAGATATAGTATTTAATCTCCGCATTGGCGACAGGGGATCCAAAGAAGTAACGCGCGTCGATGGCGAAGTTGGCCTTCTGGCCCGCCTGCACGAATTTTCCGGGTGCGGAGACTGTCACCTTGTATTCCGGTTTTTTGTATTCCGCGACCTCGAATCCGCCACTCGCTGTTCCGCCACCGACTTGCGCAACGATGCGATAGGTCCCGAGCGCCGCTTCATCCGAAAGTTCCAACTCCCCGCTAAAGGTGCTGCGCGCTGACACGGAAAGTTCCTTGTTGAGGATGGTCGCGCCGTTTGGATCCTCTATAGTAACATTGACTGTACTGTCGGTTACGGGCCTGTAACCCCCGGCGTTGTCGATCCGGCGAATAATTCCTTTGAAGTTGACCTGGTGCGCTGGTCGATAAACCGGACGATCGGAATAAATGTAACCCTTGATGTTTCCTCCCTCTTCTTCGCCCTCATAACCGCCGAAGAACATTGAGCCCAAATCAGAGATCGCAAAATTATTGGCTTGCCTGGCCATAATGAGAAGTGAGTCCGAATCGATCTCCTCCGATTCCGGGTCTGCCGCAGGGGCTTCGATGTTTTCCTCGTTTTCATCGGACTTCTGGCTTTCGATTTTTGTCCTGGAAATGCCCTGGCTGTCGGTGACAGCGGTCGCAATCGTTTTCTTCTTCTTAATAACCTCAACTTGTGCGCCCGGCCGTGGTTCTCCCGTTTTACGGTCTACCGTGTAGATAAGCAATTCTCCATCGCGAGATGTCTTCTCGATCATCGTCAAATCTGTGACGATAACGACTGTGTACGCACGTAAATCGTTTTGAACGGCTTCAACGAGATAGACGCCCGGTGCACGTTTGCCCAGCGGAATCATGCGCTGATCGTATTGGTTTTCCAGGGGTGGTAAAGGTTCGCGCCAGCTGCTGACGAGCAGATCCGGATTCAGCAAAGGTACGCGAGCGTAATCAGAAACATTGAGCGGCGTGCGTACAGGTTCAGCCTCGGCGCGAAATTTTTGATTGAATGCCTGCCGGGAATCATGGCGAAGCTGCCCACGCACAAAAGCTTTCACTCCTCCGTAGGCCCAACGTTTGAACGTGCGCACTCTCTCCAGAAACGATCTGCGGTGGGGCAATGCGCTGGCAACCTGCTCCTCTTCCTGTTCTCCCAGTTGGTGAGGGTTCTTGAGTTCAGTGAAAAACTTTCGCGGATCCTTAACCTGATAGACGCGAAAGTCCAAATGATCCACCCCATGGTAATCAACCCAAAGGCGCGCATTGTCGGTCGTGCCGTACGTACGATGGGTTGCAAGCGAGAAAAACGGCTTACCTGCCGGTGCTCTTTCTGTTTCGGCGACAACCGGTTCGGTTTCGGCGGGTGCTTTCACTTTTGCTCGCGTGCGGAGAGTTGCAATAGTAAGAGCGGCAGCTATTGCCAGGACATAAATCAGTCCAGCGGTCAGATTGCGATATGAATGAGAGTTTGTTTCTGACACGCTTAGCCTCCTTCGGCTAGTCGAGAATCTTCAATCGATAAAAACCGAGAAAATTGCTATTGCTTTCAATCGGACGCCAACGCCTGTTGGGATGGTGGTCAAGAACCGAAAGCTCAACTTTCTTTACTGTCCCTTCATCGTTCGGGTAAGAACCGGTGTGGTACACCACCCAACCTGATTCCTGTCCATTACTTCGCGTGGACGCACCCAAAAAAATCATGACGTGATACGGGAATTTCTGGACCCAGGGTTGATAGAAGAAAAGCAAGTCACCGGCCTGAGCTACGGTACGATCGCGACTAATAAATTTTGCGTTGAAATTCTTTAGACTTCGCGCGTCGGCGAACTCGGAAAAATTGCCGTTCGTTATGTCGTCTTCTTTATATGCGCCGAAGTTTGTGCGGAAAAGTTTTTCGCCGAGTGGACCCTGTTCAAGATTGTAACGAGTTATGTCCGGTGCAACTGCCGTATAGCCTGGGCCCATTCTCTGAAACCACATGCGGTCGTGACGACGCAGCGCCTCGCGCCACGCAAATCGGACCAGGCCGGCGCAATCGCGTTGTTCAGCATTCCACTGAGCACTCATATTGTAGAACTGAACGTCAGCGATAAGCGTGAACCACCGCCTAAAGCTTTCACGGTCCATGAAGCTCCGAAGTTCGGCTGTGTCAGGAAGACCGTCACTGTCGGCGTCAAGGGACGCTAGTGACGTCGCGCGGTCGTTGTGGAGCGCATAGGAAGTCGCGGCGGATGAATTAGCGGGATTTGGCGGATCGCTCGGTCGGTTTCTGGCGACTGAGAAGTATGAAATTACCAGAACAAGCGGCGCACAGACTACTAACGCGAAGCCAAATTGTCGTCGCTTTAGGGACGCGAGCATGGGGGAATTATTGGCCCTGTTAAAAAACTTTACGACGCGGCAATAAACAGTCGGCGGCCATGTTAACACGCCTGCCTACGCCGCTTGGTACGGCAGGACTTGCTGTGGAAATCCACAGCCTAAATTAATAAGGACCTAACGCTCAGAGGACGGTCTTTAGCAGTCAAAAATCAAGACAAAAGGTTGTTGCAAAAACTAACAGGCGCGGTTAGATTGTCGCTTGCTAATCACCTTAGGTGGCGAGCCTGCATGGAAAAGGGTACATCGCCGCCGATAATTCTCGCGGGGGGTATTTAAGTGCCGACTGGAACATGTCCCGAGTGTGATGCTGACGTCCACGTGGATACTGATACGGATAAAGGCGAAAGTGTTTCGTGTGAAGAGTGCGGTACCGATCTGGAAGTAGTAGGGCTCGATCCGGTAGAACTCGATATTGTCGAAGAAGAAGATTTAGACGACGATGATGATGACGAGTTCTGAATAACTCGTCATCGGATGCAGGCGCGGCATGAACCACGTCGTGGTCTAAGTTAGATTGACCCCACTGCGCGCTGCGCTAATCGAAAAGTTCGCCTTGTGCATTTGTCTACTGCCCCTGCTTTCTGGGTTTACCTTCCGCCTCAAAACCTGGACGACTCTGCCGCAGGCTCAATCCCTTGGGGCCTGCAATCCTGATCGAGTGAAACTGGCCATCGCGTCGCTTGTCTAAGGGCGGATAGAAGGCCAGCACGTAAGCGGAGCTGACCTCCTCTGCCAAC
>JBHENH010000070.1:354-3231 GCA_046262135.1 Pyrinomonadaceae bacterium | reverse complement strand
CGGAAGAGCGGTTCATAGTTTGATTCTTCCGCGTAAACACTTCGCCCACCCGTCTGATCAGCCAGCCCGCTGACTTCCAGTGGAGTTGGCAAAGGTGTCTGGGCCGAGACGGCCAACATTCGGGAGTAAGAAGGCAGCGTCACTATGTAAATGCTGGCATCAGCGGCGTTGGCGCGCTCGATGACAGTACTTGCGGAGACCGTGTCGCCAACAGGGAAGCCATCCGTTACCACCAACACGGCGCGCTTCATTAAGCGACGCTCACGTGTACGCGGAGCGTGACGTACTAGCAGGCGAATTGCGTCGTCAACGGCATCGTATGTATGGGTCGATAAACCATTAGGCTCCCGGGCAATTCTTTCGAGTGCTCGATCGAGCTTGTCTGCTTCAGTTGTAAACTTTTGAAGCGTTTTCACATTCATGCCGAAGGCCATAACTGCATATAACGCCTTGTGGCTTGACAGCTTCTTCTCAAAGGCGCCGAGTGCACTACGCAGCCGCTCCATTTCCTCAGCAGTCATGCTGCCTGAGATGTCGAGCGCAAAGACGATTGCCAGGGGTCGCGGCTCACCGTTCCGTTGTTCCACCTGGAAAAACGCAAGCGGTTGTTCAACTCCGTCGATGTAAACCCTGAAGTCCTCCTTGCGAAGATTTTTTATTGGTCTTCCTTCAAAATCAGTCGCTACTACATCGACAGAAACAAGGTCAGTATCGATTGTTACAACTTCATCAGGTTGTTGCTCGTGGGTGGAAAATACCTTACGAGGACGCTGTGCTCGAGGATCTGATTCTTGAGCTGTAGACGTCCGCATGCCTATTGAACTGTAGAGAACCAAGAGGCTAAAGAAGGGGATTAACTTTAATGAATGAAGGCTTTTGTCCATGCCGCGTTTGAGACTAATTAGAAGGTTTAGCTAACAAATTATACGAGCCGGTGTACCTGGTCGCCAAGTTCGGCGTCGTCGGGCAACAATGTGCAGGTTTCGAGGCATCAAGTAGATCTTCAAGGGCCGGGTAATCTTGTCAAATGCTGGTTAGTCTGATAGTAAAGTGAACAATTATGAAAGTTACCAGACCGCTGTATCTACCGTTGATTGTAACTCTGTTGTGCGCAAGTGCGTTCGCGCAGGATCGCGCCACCGGCGGCCTTAAAGGGAAAGTACGAGTTGAAACCGGATCGGCTTCGGGCGTTTCTGTCGTAGTTCGCAAGGACGAGCGCCAGGTTGCGAGTACTTTGACTGACAAGAACGGTAATTTCACAATATCCCGTCTAGCGCCGGGGCAATATGGGGTTACATTGCGCAAGGCGGGACTTAGTGTGGGCACTATTGAGAACATTGAAGTCAAAGGCGGCAAGACACGTTCGCTTGGCGACCGCCTGGTTCTCACCATAGATGAAGGTTCCATCGCCTTCATCCGCGGTAGCGTTTTCAATCAGGGCGACCGCAGTATGCCGAACGTTCGCGTTGAGTTGGCGAAGATTGAGGATGACGGAACAGTCAAAAAGATCGATGGCCGGGTAACCAATGAGATCGGTGCTTTTGTATTCCGTTTGACGCCGGATGCCGCTACTTATCGGATTACAGCCAAGCCGAATGGTGGCGAGGCGGTTAGCAAAGACGTAGCAGTCGATGGTGCTGCAGTTTACCGCGTGGCTCTTTCCGTCAAACGTCCCTTCAAATAGCGGCGCAAAGTAGATGCCGGTCTTCTCTTAAAATCACCTGTTTTATATTTGGTTGAACGTTCGTAATTACTATAGGATTACAAACGGAAATGGAAGACCGCGAAGAATTCCTGACAACTCGGCAGCTTGCGAAGATCCTACAGGTGAGTGAGTCGACTGTGCGCCGGCTTGCGCGTAAGCGTCGTATTCCGTCCGTTCGTGTAACTCCGCACATCATTCGTTTTCACCTGGACGCCGTGCGTGATGCGTTGGATGTGCCGCGCAGCCGCATTCGTCACGGCGAGTTTCCTCAGCAGGTAGATGATGCGCAGTTGTCATTTGAGGATTTGATGTTAACTTAAACCAGTCGCTGATCGTTGCCTGCCAGTTTTAACTTACCTCTGGAGTTGGGGGAGGTTAAACTCGACCCACCTGCCATTCTGTTTCACGTAAATTCGCGGTTGCCGAATTGGAAACCTTTTTGCAAACGATGGATTGGCTCTTAAGAAGCGTTGAATCGTGGCGCGATCTCCGGTCGCTACCCTCCAGTTGCCGTCTTCCCGCACCAGGTATTGTTGAACTACGATTTTGCCCTCAGCCTGAATCGGTTGATTAACTCGGCCGAGAAGCTCTGTATCAGCCACCGCTAGATTTCCGGAGACGCGCACAGAGCCGATATTAATCCGATCGAGAACGTAGCGATCCTGCGTTCGTTTCAAGGCATTAATAAAACGGTCCCTCGACATACGGCTCCGTGTGGTTAAGGGCAGGGAATCGTAAATGCCCGCGTAGTCCCTTGACTGAAGTTGCTGAAAAACCTTTTGCACCGTCCCCCGCACCTCGCTTTCATCCGAAGCCCTAGCCATGTTTGGCGCAGAGCAAAGGATTAATGCTGCCACTGCCACAAAGACTCCTCGCGTTAAATTAATTTCATTCACCTTCATATATATCTTCACGCTCCCTATTATTGCTTTCTTCGAGCTCCGCCGCACGCGTGATTGCTCGCAGCTGCACCCGGTAGCCAAGAAACCACGAAACCGCACCGAGCGCTGCGATGACAAAAGCGGTATCGAAGTCGCTGCGCCAGGTGAAAATTGCAGCCGTTATCATGCAAACTGTGGCCGCTGATATCCAGATTGTTTTCACAGCTATTTAATATTGACTGGAACGGCGAATTCCAGTACGCCCGGCGCATAACAAACCTGCTCGTCGCA
>JBHENH010000070.1:0-344 GCA_046262135.1 Pyrinomonadaceae bacterium | reverse complement strand
TTGGATGCGCAATCTCGCTGTCAGGGATCGTCCACCTTTCGTTGCCGAGCGGTCGGCTTGCAGCGTAGCTTTCAATTCGGTCGTTCCCTCATAGACAGCGAGCGGCTTTTCCGCGAAGGCGAACTTTTTATTTTGTGGTGGGGGGTAATAAACGGACTTAACGGAAACTCCATCGTTCGGAGACATCTCCAGTTCCGTCGCCTTCAGATAGCGGTACGTAGGAGGATTCGCGTTCACGTGGTAACCGTTTTGAATGGTTACACGAACAACCACCTCACCGGAATTGCCTGAGGCGATATTACTCCGTAGTGCCTCCGCCGTAACGACGCTGACCGAGGTAATGC
>JBHENH010000069.1:0-15672 GCA_046262135.1 Pyrinomonadaceae bacterium | reverse complement strand
GTCTTGATTATCCTTCAATCGGCCCGGAACACGCCTATCTACACGACTCTGGACGCGTCGAGTATGTGTCGGCGTCGGACAATGAAGCGTTAGATGCTTTCCAAACTCTTGCCCGGTTAGAGGGAATAATCCCGGCGCTTGAATCGGCGCATGCGGTATCCTATGCACTCAAGCTCGCAGGGGAAATGAAAAAGGACCAGATCGTCATCGTCAATCTTTCCGGACGCGGAGACAAAGACGTTAGCCTGGTCCGGAATAAACTGGATGGAGCGCCGGCTTGAGCCGTATCGCCGCTACCTTCACGGGTCTCAAAAAAGAGGGAAGAGGAGGTCTGATTCCCTTCATCACAGCGGGCGACCCGAGTATCGATACTACGGGAGAGTTGCTGATGGCGCTGGCGCGTGCGGGCTCAGATCTGATTGAGCTGGGTGTGCCTTTCAGCGATCCAGTCGCCGATGGTCCGGTGATACAGCGCGCATACTCGAGTTGGTAGCGGAGACACGCAAAGCGACAAATGTTCCGCTAGTAATATTTAGTTATCTAAATCCTTTACTGCAGTTTGGCCTGAATCGTTTTGCCGCTGAAGCGGCGCGAGCGGGAGTTGACGGCGTTTTACTAACAGATCTTCCGTTGGAAGAAGCACGTGAATTCTCAAGGGCATTGGCCGCGAACTCATTGGATCTGATCGTGCTGGCGGCGCCGACCACCAGCGACGAGCGCCTGCGTGTGATAGCGGACAGGGCAAGCGGCTTCGTTTATGCTGTCTCGCGCACCGGCGTTACCGGAGCCACGTCTGAACTAAGCCAGAATGCCAGGAAACTTGTGGCACGCATTCGCACTGTTACCGATTTACCGGTCGCTGTGGGATTTGGTATTTGTACTTCGCAACAGGTTTCTGAAGTTTGGGGTTATGCCGATGCAGCCGTTGTAGGCTCGGCCATCGTAGCTGAGATTGAGAAAAATGAAGGTCGCGCCGAACTGGTCCAACACGTCGAGGAATTTTTTCGCTCGCTCAAACCGGAAACTGTTTGAGAGCCAAATAACTCTAGTTACTAAATCAACTTGAATGTCTCATGGTTGGGAAGGGGGTATATCCCCCGCTTCCAGGAGAAATGATTCAAGCAATGAATATTATTCAGACTGCTCCGCTTACCGATGCGTGAATAACTTTGGTCACTGAGCGGGGGTATACAGCCTTCCTAACCTTGAGGTTTTTATGAATCTTGAGCGTGCACGGTGACTTCGTACCAGGTCGATAAAGAGATGACGCTGCCAATCAAGCCGCCGTACCCTCCCATGGAAGCGCTGCTGGTAAATGAAATTCCGGCCGGCGAAAATTGGGAATACGAGCCGAAGTGGGACGGCTTTCGCTGCCTCGCTTTTCGTGATGGCCAGAAGGTTGAACTGCAATCCAAGTCTGGCCAGACGTTGGGGCGTTACTTCCCGGAAATCGTAGAAGCGCTTCTAAAATTAAAAGCGCCCAGGTTTGTTCTTGACGGTGAATTGGTAATACCGGTTAAGGGCGGCCTTTCGTTTGATGATTTACTTCAGCGCATACACCCCGCAGCGAGCCGAGTTGCTAAGTTGGCCGAGGAAACCCCTGCGCAATTCATTGTTTTTGATCTACTGGTAAATGAAACGGGCAGCTCACTAACTGAGCTTCCACTTGCCAAGCGCCGCGTGAAACTGGAAGGCCTCGAAAAGAAGTATCTGGCAAAAAACAAGTCGATCGAGCTCTCACCAAAAACGAGAGACATTGCTGTCGCGCGCAAATGGCTGGCGACGCCGGGCATGAAACTGGACGGGGTGATGGCCAAGCGCCTGGATCTTCCGTATCGATCGGGCGAGCGCGATGGTATGCAGAAGGTCAAGAGAATGAGGACGGCAGACTGCGTTGTCGGCGGATTTAGATATGCTTCGAAAGGTAACGTCGTGGGGTCTCTGCTACTCGGTTTGTATGACGAGAACGGTTTGCTGAATCATGTTGGCTATACCTCCAGCTTTAATGAGGAACAAAAAAGAGAGTTAACGAAAAAGTTGGAGCCACTAATTGAGCCACCCGGCTTCACTGGCAACAAGCCGGGTGGGCCGAGTCGTTGGAGCACCAGGAAGACCAGCGAGTGGGAACCGCTGGCAACCAAGTTAGTGGTGGAAGTTCAGTTTGATCATTTTTCCGGAGGCCGCTTCCGTCACGGAACGAAGTTCCTCCGCTGGCGACCTGAAAAGAAACCGAAACAATGCGGGTCCGAGCAGACTGCCTAGAGTGAGCCAAAGAATTTTATGAAACTAAAGTCCAGCAAAGTCCTACCGCGAAACACCTGTCCCAGTCTCAACCAACCCGAATCTCCGGCTTTCGCACGACTTTGGTATAGGGGTTGATTAGCTCCAACCTACGCAAAGTCAAAAGACTGAGGGCAAACACCGAAAGCTCGCATTTATCCTACTTCAGGCTTACCTCCAGGCCGTTTGCTCCCGTTCTCTTTCGGCTAGCAGCGCTGCAATACGTACCGGACAAACACACGGATGTCTCGATTCCATGCGAGATAGGCCAGCGGTGAAAGTGCAGTGCCCATGCGAATCTGGGAGGAGCCGGGCCGCTGATGTCTCAGCCATTAAGACGAACGCGCCGAAGAAAAGCGCATTCGGCGCACGCCAAACTTTTCGGGTCGGGGGAATTGAATCCGATTGTCCGGTGCTCTGTGATTGTTGCACATCCAGCCGATGAGGTTGTGGGCGCAGGTTGTCTTATTTCGAAGTTACCTAATGTGTCAGTTCTTCACATAACCGATGGTGCTCCTCCTGATATCGAGGACGCCAAAGCGGCCGGCTTTGAACAGCGTTCTGAGTATGCCAAGGCACGCAAACAGGAGTGCCTGTCGGCATTGGCGCTGGCGAATGTGCCCGAAACGCAAGTCGTAGATCTCGAAGTCGCAAGCCATTGCGCCCCTCAATGCCTGGCTGATCTGGCGAAAAAAGTAGCCGCTTTTCTGCAGCAATCGGCCGCGGATATTGTGGTAACTCACCCCTACGAAGGTGGTCACCCCGATCACGATGCGACGGCGTTTGCTACGCACGCTGCGGTGCGCCTGATGAAGCAGAGCGGCTTGCAGCCGCCGGAGATATTTGAGATGGCCTTGCACCCAAGCACGGACTTCAAGGCGAAAGTACCAGATTTCCTGCCGGGACCTGCGAGAGAGACAACCACCTTGTTGCTCGACGAAAAAGCCCAGGAATTGAAGCAACGAATGTTTGCATGTTTTCAAACGCAACGAGACAGCCTCGAAGTATCTCCGATCGGCCCGGAAAAGTTTCGCCAACCGGCAACCTACGACTTCAGCGCGCCGCCACAAAGCGGCAGACTCTACTACGAAAACTTCGACTGGGCCATTAGAAGTGACGAGTGGAAATCGTTGGCTTGTAAAGCGCTGGCGGATTTGTTTCCTCCGACACAACTTCACTAGCGGCGCGCCCATCCAGCGGGCTTGTGTGACTGAACTTTTCGCTTGCGCTGAACGAGAGAATGGTTTATTTAGTCCAGCCGAATATCACAGGGGAAGTTTCATCTTGCTCCTTAAAGCTGGGCAGGGATTCAGCCAGCGGAGCTGCCGCTATCGGGAGGTGGCGGAAGGTGCGAACCAGGGAAGGTCTTCACAAGGAGTTTTTGCTTCTCACGGGCGTCAGCCTGTTAATCCTTTCCATTTCCTGCTCACGACAAAACATTCAGGAACCCAGCACTTCCGCTAACCGTGTCCAAAACCAAACAACGGGCGGAACTGGAACGCAAGCAAGGTGTGACGATTGAGGTCACTGGACATCAATTAATCCAACTAGCGATTGATTCTTGTTCGAATTAAAACAAAACACGTTGAAACTTAAGGGGAAGACCCACAACGCAATAAATCGGGGAGGTGACGCTATATGTTTAGAGATGCTGAACCTGACAGCAATATGTCGAATACGGTGAAGGATCCGGATGAGTGGACGACCGGGAACGAGAAGATGACAGGCGCGCAACGATCCTATCTAAAGACCTTGTCGGACGAAGCAGGTGAGGAGTTTGATGAAAACCTCACGAAGGCTGAGGCGTCAAAACGTATCGAGGAATTGCAGCAAAAGACGGGGCGCGGCCTAGATCAAAATAAGAGTTCGGCTACTACCGCTTAAGCTCGCCCGGTCACCGTCTATGTCAAACTATTTCTTGTTGTGTGCGTCGGTAGCTGCCAGCGCCAGGGAAAGCTGATCCGCACGGGAGTGATGTAAATGCGGTATGTTACAGACGTCGATCGGCTGGCCGCGCGCCATCGACCGGATGGCCAGCCGGTGATGCATCAAAACTGGGGCAAGTTGCTATTTATGCACTGGCGCATAAACAAGGAGCTACTGCGACCTCACATTCCTGCCGAATTGCAGATTGATACGTTCGGCGATTCCGCGTGGATTGCCGTCACTCCTTTTACGATGTGGGACGTGAGAGCCTTCCCTCCCTTTATTCCACCACTGCCAGGGTTGAGTTCTATGCATGAGTTGAATGTGCGCACCTATGTTCATCACGATGGAGTCCCGGGTGTTTGGTTTTTTTCCCTGGACACGGATAACCCTGCAGCAGTTTTGGCCGCCCGGACGTTTTTCCACTTGCCTTACTACACCGCGGAAATTGAATTAGAAGAGGTTGGCAACCAAATTAATTACCAACTCAGCCGTGATGACGAGACGAGCGCCGAATTCCAGGCTTCATGGACAATCGGCAAAAAGCTTCCGCCCTCGCAACCAGGCACGCGAGAATTTTTTCTCACCGAGCGTTACATCCTATATACAGAAAATGACGGAGAGCTTTATCGCGCCCGTATCCACCATCAACCGTGGCTGTTACAAAAAGCTGAATTGGTTGAATTTGATACCGATATCTTTGAAGCGAATGGGCTGCCGACGCCCAAGAGCCAACCTCTGTTGCATTACGCCGAAGAAGTTAACGTCGACATCTGGCTTTTGGAGAGCGTCGACTAAACGCATAATCTCTGCAAACGTCTCTCGGTTGCAGCGGCGCTGCTTCATCACAATTCCGCACGATGAAGAATCATCTTCCAACTCGTGGCCAAATCTCGCTGACTTTTGTTGTAATTGGCTTACTTGTAGCTTCGTCATCCTGCAGTATGAAACCAAAGGCCCACTAGCCTACGTAACCAATGAACGCGATGGGACAATTTCCGTAATAGATACCGTTACCGACCGTGTGATTTCCACAATTCTGGTCGGGGCGCGGCCTCGCGGTATTCAGGTTGGGCCAGATAAAAAAACAATTTGGGTCGCACTAAGTTATCCCAGAGACAGATCGGCCGGATGGGCAATGGGGAATCGCGGTAATCCTTAACGTTCTAAGTTAGATAACTAGGCGTCCGCAAAACACTGTTGATACCATTCTTAAATGCGAACACAATCGTCACCGTCCTGCAAAGTTGTCGAGATTGTTTGTTAGTAAAAGCTAATCCGAATCGCGCAGACCACATGCGAACAGCGAGTGTTCGATACACTCGTTTTTTCGCCTCCTTTTCCTCGCACGGAGAATTCGTCATAGCGAAACGACTGGCACTGCGCTTGCTCAGTGCGGGCGTAGTCTATACGAAAGCGACCTGGGACGAACGAGAAGAAAACGCAAAGCGTTTCTGTCGTATTAAATCAAGGCGGTTTGCAATGAACAATACGTTCTGAGCGTATTAGGAGTTAGTCGACATCCTCTGTTAGTTACTCTAGAGTGACCGCCTAAAGCCAGTTCGACCCTGCTGCCAAATTAGTCGAATAAATTTCTAAGTGCATGCTGTAAAGCTGTGCACTGTGTAGTGACGAACAAGGAAAGGGAACCCGATGAAAACACAAACGACCTCCGCAGCAGCCGGCAAAGAGATTCAGTTAATCAATCCGCATGAACTAGATTCTCTGGAAAATAACATCTTACTTCGACCGGCTAATCAACCGAATCCAGATCTGATCTGCTTCTCGCATCTGCGATGGGATTTCGTCTACCAGCGACCGCAACATTTGTTGAGTAGAGCGGCGCGCGAGAGGCGTGTCTTCGTTTTTGAAGAGCCGATTTTTGACAATGGCTCGATGCGTCTCGACGTAAGCGAACACGATGATGGGGTGTACGTCGTAGTGCCGTATTTGCCCGAAGGACTTTCGAGTGAGGTCGCAACTAACGCTGTGTTGAGAAAGATGGTTGATCGTGTATTCGGCCAACATGAGATCACAGACTTCGTGCTCTGGTATTACACGCCCATGGCCCTGTCGTTCACTCAGCATCTAAAGCCACTCGCTACCATCTATGATTGCATGGACGAACTGTCGGCTTTCAAGGGTGCTCCTCCATCTCTGAAGAAAAGTGAAGAATTACTTTTTAGTCGTGCAGACCTGGTGTTCACGGGCGGACAGAGTCTCTACGAAGCGAAACGGAATCAGCACTCGTCGGTCTACGCCTTCCCGAGCAGTATCGACTGCGCACACTTTGGTAAGGCTCGTACGCTTACATCCGAACCGGATGATCAGCGAGATATTCCGCATCCGCGCCTGGGTTTCTTTGGCGTCATTGACGAGCGCTTCGATATTGATCTACTGGATTGCATGGCCCGGATGAAACCTGAGTGGCAGTTTGTCATGATCGGGCCCGTAGTAAAGATCGATCCGTTGACCTTACCCCGGCGTAAGAACATTCATTACCTCGGGGGCAAGAGTTACAAGGAGTTGCCTTCATATCTCGCAGGATGGGATGTGGCGCTGCTCTTGTTTGCGCGCAATGAGGCCACGAGGTTTATAAGCCCGACGAAAACACCTGAATATCTGGCCGCAGGCAAACCAGTAGTTTCAACTTCTATCCGGGACGTCGTCAGGCCTTACGGGGAACAGGGTCTGGTAAAGATCGCCGATACAGGACCTGAGTTCATCGCGGCTGTTGAGGAAATTCTGGCTGCGGCAGACGACAAAGCGCAGTGGCTGCAAAAGGTTGATGAGTTTCTTTCCGATATGTCATGGGACGAGACGTGGTCTCGCATGTCCCGGCTAATCGAGGACGTTGCGTCAACGCAAACGCGCTTGTTGTCTGCGGCGATTCAGCCGGCGAGCATGAAAGCACGAGCCGCAGGCGGCGCAACCGCTTCTTAACTGAATGAGATAACCTGATCATAACCGGGCCGGGGGGTTTAATATATGTTTGATTATTTAATTGTTGGCGCAGGTTTCGCCGGGAGCGTGCTTGCCGAACGTTTGGCGGCGGGCTCCGACAAGAAAGTCCTGATTTGTGACAAGCGTCCTCATATCGGCGGCAATGCCTACGACCATTACAACGACGCGGGCATTCTGGTCCACAAGTACGGACCTCATATATTTCACACCAACTCGCGTGAAGTATTTGAATACCTTTCCAGGTTTACCGAATGGCGGCCGTATCAACATCGGGTTCGGGCCAGCGTTGACGGACAGGTAGTTCCCATCCCCATCAATCTGGACACAATCAATTCACTTTACGGTCTCAGCCTGACCTCGTTCGAAGTTGAAGAATTCTTCAAGTCAGTGGCTGAACCGTGCGCAGAGATCCGCACGTCCGAGGACGTTGTAGTCAGTAAAGTGGGCCGCGAGCTTTACGAAAAGTTTTTCCGCAACTACACCCGCAAACAATGGGGTCTCGATCCCTCGGAGCTGGACGCGAGTGTAACTTCGCGTGTGCCTACGCGAACGAACCGGGACGATAGATATTTCACTGACACCTACCAGGCGATGCCTCTGCATGGTTACACACGGATGTTCGAAAAGATGCTGGATCACCCGAATATCAAGGTCCTGCTGAATTGCGACTACCGTGAAATTGAAAAAGACATACCGTTTCGCAAGATGATCTATACGGGACCAGTTGATACTTATTTTGACTACTGCTACGGAAAATTGCCGTATCGTTCACTTGAATTCAAACATGAAACGCACGACACGGCTATGTTCCAGCCGGCGCCGGTAGTGAATTATCCAAACGATCAGCTTTATACCCGCATCACCGAGTTTAAGTACCTTACGGGACAGGAACACGCCAAGACGAGCGTTGTTTACGAATTCCCGAAAGCCGAAGGAGACGCCTACTATCCGGTACCGCGGAAAGAAAACGCCGAGTTGTACAGCAAATACAAGGCGCTGGCCGACGCCACGCCGGATGTTCACTTTGTGGGTAGGCTGGCGACTTATAAGTATTACAACATGGACCAGATTGTGGCCCAGGCGTTAACACAGTATGGCAAGTTAGCCGGCATGAAGAGATTTGAAGCTGTGCTGCAAAGCCATGGCAATGGTAACGGTCACGCCAGTGCAAACGGCAACGGCAATGGGCATAACGCCGGTGCGGCTCAAGTGACCTCGTTAGCTTTGACAACTCGATAGATCGAGGGGAAGACATGACTGGTCGACTAACAGCCATTCAACCTCTTGAGGTGTGGGCAGGAGTTGAGTGCACCGTAAATCGCGTCGGCGATAAATACTTCGACCAACTCGAGCGCAATGGTCATGCCACCCGTCTAACCGATCTTGATTTGTTTGCTGAACTGGGTGTAAAGGCTTTGCGCTATCCGGTGCTATGGGAGCGCACCGCACCTCATGGCGTTGACTCCATCGAATGGTCATGGGTGGATGAGCGCCTTGAATACCTATCACGCCTCGGCGTCAGACCTATTGTTGGACTCATCCATCATGGCAGCGGCCCGCGGTACACGAACCTAACGGACGCCGAGTTCCCGGCTAAGCTTGCGGAATTTGCCGGCGCTGTTGCCCGGCGTCATCCGTCAATCGATGAATACACACCTGTTAATGAGCCGCTAACCACGGCGATATTCTGTGGACTCTACGGCCACTGGTATCCGCATGCGCGGGATCCTCTGGTTTTCGCACGGGCATTCCTTCATCAGTGCCGGGGCATCGTGCTGGCCATGCGGGCCATACGCAAAGAGAACCCGGACGCGAGGTTGCTGCAAACTGAAGACCTGGGAAAGACATTCAGTACCCCGAAGCTCTCATACCAGGCTGAGTTCGAAAACGAAAGACGCTGGCTGACTTTTGATCTATTGTCGGGCCTCGTCACACCCGGCCATGCTATGTGGGACTACCTGCAATGGCTGGGAATCCGGGAGGACGAGCTTGAATGGTTCGTCGATAACCCGTGTGTGCCTGATACCCTCGGCATCAACCACTATATTACCAGCGAGCGTTTTCTTGATGAGCGCATGTCGCGATATCCCGCTTCGGCTCATGGCGGCAACGGGCGCCACGCCTACGCTGACGTAGAAGCAGTACGCGTCTGTGCGGAGGGAATCGCCGGACCGCGAACTTTGATAAAAGAAGTTTGGGAGCGATACAGGAGTCCCATCGCGATCACAGAGGTCCATCTGGGCTGCACGCGCGAGGAGCAATTGCGATGGTTTAAAACGGTTTGGGATGCCGCGAAGGAATCTCGAAGGGAAATGATTGACATTCGTGCCGTGACCGTCTGGTCGGCCCTGGGCGCGTACGACTGGAATAGTTTGCTTACGCGTGGTGACGGGCATTATGAACCCGGGGTCTTCGATCTGCGGTCATCTGAACCGCGACCCACCGCGTTGGCGAGAATGATTAGGAAGCTCGCCCGTGGAAACGAATACGATCATCCGACCCTTGACTCACCGGGGTGGTGGCATCGATTTGATCGCTTGTGTTACCCGCCAGTTTCTCGCCGCCGTCCAGTCGCAGCTGCCGGCGTCCGAAGTATCAACACGCAGGGTCAGCGCAGTCGTCCGTTGCTCATAACCGGTGCGACAGGGACGTTGGGCAAGGCGTTCGCCCGGATCTGTGAAACACGCGGATTGGCTTATAACCTTCTCTCAAGACAGGAGCTGGACATCGCCGATGCACGTTCTGTGGCAGCGGCGCTGGATTCATATGAACCCTGGGCCGTCATAAACGCCGCAGGCTATGTTCGCGTAGATGATGCAGAGTTCG
Source organism: Pyrinomonadaceae bacterium (assembly GCA_046262135.1). Classification (GTDB taxonomy): domain Bacteria; phylum Acidobacteriota; class Blastocatellia; order Pyrinomonadales; family Pyrinomonadaceae; genus PSRF01. Next base: position 5,676 of record JBHENH010000069.1, on the reverse strand, counting down.
AGCAGGAGAAGTGCCGTCGTGAGAATGTAATTGGCCCCGAGCTTCTAGCGAAGGCATGTCAGGCGAACCGGATTTCTTTGCTTACCTTCTCATCGGATCTGGTTTTCGATGGTTCAAAAGGATTTGCATACGTGGAGAGTGATAGCACTTCACCCTTGAACGTTTACGGATTGAGCAAGGCTGAGGCTGAACAAAAAGTTCTCGGAGCCTGTCCAAACGCGCTCATCGTCCGCTCCAGCGCATTTTTTGGTCCATGGGATCATTTCAACTTTGCTTCCGCGGTCCTGGATGCGTTGCGCAAAGCCGCACGTTTTCCTGCGGCCAGTGATGTAATCGTCTCTCCAACTTATGTGCCGGATCTTGTTCATGCGAGTCTGGATCTTTTGATAGATGGGGAGCACGGCCTGTGGCATCTTGCAAATGCAGGCGCCTTGAGCTGGGCAGACTTTGCGCGATTGTTGGCGAGCGAAGCAGGATGCGATACGACTCTGGTTGACGATCAGGCAAACCAGTCTTTTGGTTTGCCTGCGAGGCGGCCGGCTAACACCCCGCTCAGAAGCGAGCGTGGCATTCTACTTCCATCACTCGAAGATGCCGTACGAAGCTATGTGCAAGAGGAGAGCCAGGAGCCAACCGTCCGTAGGGAGGCTCAACGATTGAGCATGACGAGCCGCTGATCTTTGATCGGCGCATTGCACGACACATTAGAAAAGGGGAACAAGCAGGGTTGACAACGAATCTCAGAGACCGTGGGGTGTATCGCTTACCCAATGGCCGCGAACTTGTAGTAGTGGTGTATCCGGACAAAACACCTGTCTTATATAATCTGGATGCCGAAACTCGGATTGAATACGAACTCAACGAATCTGGACGGCTTTTATTTCAGGGACGATTGACCGCCTGGGGTGTCGACGACCTGTTGGATACAGGGCGAACGATGTCAAACGACTTGGTGCCTGTGCGGCCCGCGGACAGTGTGAGCGACACTCGAAATGAAACAACCTGCTGAAAGCGTTTTGAAACATCGTCGTATCAAGCTACCTGACGGACGTTACCTAATCTTTTATACGTTTATCCCGCAGAACTCGCCTGGATCCCGACCCAAAGTCAGCGACAAAAGGGCGCGGTCGAAAACCCAGCCAAAGGAAAAATGAGTGTCTGAGTTGCGCTGGAATCCCCTCTTGGGCGAATGGGTCGCGACGGCCACCCACCGGCAGGATCGCACGTTTCTGCCACCCGACGATTTTTGCCCGTTGTGTCCCACGAAGGAGGGCGGATTTCCGACTGAAGTTCCCGAAAGCAATTACGATATCGTTGTCTTCGAAAATCGTTTTCCCAGCTTGAGGCCGAAGCCTGAAGAACCGGCCGTAGAAGGTTCCGACTTTTACCCGGTTCGCCCTGCCCAGGGAGTATGTGAAGTCGTTCTCTACAGTCCGAATCACAATACAGCCCTGGCGCGTGAATCCGTCGAACAGATTTACGAACTGGTGCGCGTATGGACTCATCGCTTCCAGGAATTGGGCGCATTGAGTTTTGTTGATTACGTTTTTATCTTTGAAAACAAGGGTGAGGCAATTGGAGTGACGTTGCATCATCCGCACGGGCAAATTTATGCATACCCATTTGTGCCGCCACGAATCCGTGACGAGCTCAAGCAAGCTTTACAGCATAAGCAGCGTACGGCGAGATGCTTGCTCTGCGATGTCATAACAGAAGAGAAAAGAGACGGGCGGCGCATCGTTGGCGAGAACGATTCTTTCGTTGCTCTTATCCCGTTTTTTGCGCGCTGGCCATATGAAACACACATCTATGCAAAGAGACATTATCAAGCGCTCGATGATATGTCAGCCGGAGAACAAAGGGACCTGGCATCTATTCTCAAATCGACTCTGGTAGCGTTTGATAAGCTTTTCGATATTTCCTTCCCTTACATGATGGTAATGCACCAACGACCGGTGGACGCCTCGAGTTACGACTACTATCACTTTCACATCGAGTTTTACCCGCCTTTAAGAACAGCAAACAAGTTGAAGTATCTCGCAGGCAGCGAAACGGGAGCCGGCATGTTTATCAACGATAGCCTACCCGAGATGAAAGCTGCTGAACTTCGTGCACACGTCGAACCGGTCGTTTGGTCTTCAGACGGGGACGTTGGATGATGGCAGGAGCCCCGTTTGACATTGGTGCATTGCGAAGCCACTTTGAGAAATTGTACGGAAAGCCAGCGCGAGTTTTTTCCGCTCCAGGTCGCGTGAACTTAATTGGCGAACATACCGATTACAACGACGGCTTTGTTTTTCCCATGTCAATTGACCGGCGGACATTTGTTGCAGCTGCCGCGGTTGATGAGCCTCGAGTGCGCGTAAGATCGCTGAATTTTAATGAGGAGGCCTTATTTCGATTAGATGACGAACGGAGTGGCAGTTCGCAAGGTTGGCCCGCGTACGTGGAAGGCGTCTACAGGATTCTGCTTGAGTCATCCGAACTAAAAGGCGCTGATCTGGCGATATCTTCGCAGGTCCCCATTGGCGCCGGACTGTCGTCATCGGCCGCGCTGGAAATGTCGGTAGGGGTGGCGCTGCTTAGCTTATCAGGGCGCCCTGTTGACCTGGTCCAACTTGCGCTGGCCGGACAAAAAGCTGAGCACGTCTATGTCCGCACAAAATCAGGCATAATGGATCAACTGGCAGTGGCCTTTGGTCAAACGGGCCACGCTTTATTGATCGACTGCCGCTCCCTTCAGATTACTCCAGTTCGACTCAAGATTTCCGATCACGCTATTGTTATTTGCAATACTAAAGTGAAGCACGAGCTCGCGAGCTCTGCATATAATGAAAGACGTCACGAATGCGAACAGGGTGTGGAGCTATTGCGTAAAGGGCTTCCGGCAATACGCGCCCTGCGGGATATCAGCGTCGCTGATCTCGACAAATACAAGAGCCTGTTACCTGATACTATCTTTCGTCGCTGCCGTCATGTGGTGACGGAGAATGAGCGTACTTTGCTTGCCGTTGAAGCGTTGCAACAGGGAAACACAAGAGATCTTGGAGAGCTCATGCTGAGTTCTCACAGATCATTGCGAGATGATTACGAGGTGAGCTGTGCTGAACTGGATATGATGGTCGAGATAGCAATGTCACACGATCGAGTTGCAGGTGCGAGAATGACTGGCGGTGGGTTCGGTGGCTGTACTGTAAACCTCGTACAGGAAGACGCCATCGACAGTTTTAAGCAGTCCGTCGCCTATGCTTACGAGCGCAAAACTGGAATCGATCCGGCAATACAGGTCGTCGAGGCGAGCGACGGTGTGCGTGAAGATTCGTGAATGTAAAATAAGGCCCGGGTATTAGAGACAATTTCGCGGAGTGAAGACTTCTTAAGATGGCAGACGAACAAAAAGAATTGCCACGGCCTGAGTATCCACGTCCGCAATTCGTCCGAGAAAAATGGGCAAACCTTAACGGTGAATGGGAGTTTGAGTTTGACGACGGAGATGAGGGGCTTCGCCTCGGTTGGCATGATGGTCGAGAGTTGCCGCGCCGGATTATTGTTCCTTTTGGATATCAAACCAAGCTGTCGGGAATTAACGATAAAAGTATACATGAATGCGTTTGGTATGCTCGATCCTTCGAAGTGGCGGAGGAATGGCGCGGTCAGGATCTGCTACTGAATTTTGGTGCGGTCGATTATTCATCAACTGTGTGGGTCAACGGTCAGGAGGTGGGCCATAATCGCGGAGGCCACGTCCCTTTCCAGTTCGATATAGCGCCTTACGTAAAGCCGGGTTTGAATCGTCTGACTGTCCGCGTGGAGGACTCTCAGGATCCCCAGCAGCCGCGCGGTAAACAGTCACATACCGGCCTGCCTCATGCGATCGACTACTACTGCACGACCGGGATCTGGCAAACCGTCTGGCTGGAACCGGTACCTTCCATTCGCATCGAAGAAATTCGAACCATTACCCATGCGCAACGAAACATTGTTGAGTTAAATGTTTTTCTTCACGCGCCGTCTGCTACCTGGCGAATCGAAGTTGAGGTGTTTGAACAGGGAAAAAGGGTGGCCCACGCAGAGGATTTCACCGCAGTCGCGACGGGCCGGCTCATCTTTAGTATTCCTTATGCAAAGCTTTGGTCGCCGGAATCTCCGAACCTCTATGATTTGCGTATTCGTTTGTATGATCGTCAGGACTTGCTCGACGAAGTCAGCTCCTATATCGGGTTGCGCGGAATTAGACTGCACAACGGACAATTCCTGGTTAACGGCGTTCCTACATATTTGAAAATGGTTCTGGACCAGGGGTACTGGCCGGAGGGGTATCTAACTGCGCCCTCCGATGAGGCCTTTCAAACTGACATTGGCTGGATCAAGATGTTTGGATTCAATGGAGTGCGGAAACATCAGAAGATAGAAGATCCCCGGTGGCTTTATTGGTGCGATCGCCTGGGGTTGCTGGTGTGGGAGGAGATGCCGAACGCGCGCGAGTGGTCGTCCCAGGCAGAGGATTTATTGTCGGCGGAATGGCGGACAGCGGTTATGCGTGATTACAACCACCCCTGCATCGTGGTCTGGGTTCCCGTAAATGAAAGTATGGGGTTTCCGGAACTCAGCCAGGAACATGCAGGCCAGTACGCTTTCATCGAGCGCATGGTGCGAGTCACCCGCCGGCTTGATGCCTCCCGACCCATTGTTGATAACGACGGATGGGAACACACTGATATTACCGACATCTGCGCCATTCACGATTACACGCCTACCGGGAAAGAACTTGAAGCACGTTACCAGGAAACTGTTGCCGATGGCAGGCTACCGTTAAAGGTTTGGATCAATGGCAAACCTTTGTTTGCCAGGGGATCGAGATATCGTGGTCAGCCTGTCGTGCTTTCAGAGATTGGAGGGTTCCTGGCAATCCCAACCGAACTCCCGCCGGAGAAGCGGGACATGCTGTATCAGTTTTACGGCTCGTTCGAAAAACCGGACGAGCTGTTGGAAAAATATCGTGACCTCCTGAGCGGCATCGCCTCACTAAAGTTTCTTGCGGGTTTTTGCTACACGCAGTTGACGGACATTGAACAAGAGAGCAATGGCCTCCTCACCTACGATCGACAGCCCAAGGTTTCGCCGGAACGAGTAGCAGAAATTCATCGCGAGTTATTCAAACCGATCGGCTAATGCAAAAAACTTAGTAAGCGAGTCGAGTAAAGACTCAAGAATAAGAAACGTGGCCGCGGGTTGCGGTGTAGTATACTGCACCTTGTTATGCGCATCTTAGGAATAGATCCGGGCAGCGAGACAACCGGCTGGGGCGTCATTGAAGGCGATGGCCGCCGTTATGTACTCGTTGAATGCGGGACCGTCCGGGCCGGCGCGGGTCAGAAATTTTCTGCTCGACTCTTGAAAATCGCCAACGCGCTTGACGAAATCATCCGACGGTTAAAACCGCAGAGTTGCGCGCTCGAGGATGGGTTCCTTGCCACTAACGTTAGAGTGACGCTGAAACTAGGCCAGGTTCGGGGCGTTGCGATGCTCGTTGCGGAACGGGCCGACCTTGACATTCACGAGTACTCACCCAGACTCGTGAAGCAAACCGTTGTTGGTCACGGCAATGCAGAGAAGTTTCAGGTTCAGCAAATGGTGAAAACTCTGCTCTCACTGGATAGCATTCCTGAGCCGTAC
>JBHENH010000068.1:0-15962 GCA_046262135.1 Pyrinomonadaceae bacterium | reverse complement strand
AATATCACCTGCTCGCGCCGGAGCGGCGAAGCCAGGTAATGAGATTTGAACTGTTCTAACTCCGCGCCCGTAAGCTCGCCTTGGACGTAAGCGTCAACTAAATCTTTTTCGGCGGCCATTAAGGCGTCCGCGAATTCGTCGTCCGTGAAGCTCAATTCATCAAAGCGCTCGGCCTCCGCCTCGGGCAGAGAGCCCAGCAGATACTGGGTAACGGTTTGATCGTCGTACGCCTGTTTACTCATTCGTATAGTGGCAAGCCGAAAGCTTCCTAAACCTATTAGACAACATGTGAAAAGTATTTCATCCCGCGCGTGTACACTCCCGGACGCAGTCTTCGAGTTTGTCGCGTATGCGGCAGGCGCGTATGCTTAAAGCGTTCATCGTGATCCCTAACTCCTCTGCCAGAGCGCGCCGGTTTTCGATCTTGACCCGCTCCTTTCCGGTGTAGTAGCGAGTAATAATCTCGCGGTTCAGCACCTCCAATTTACCGGTGCATCGTTCGAGGCAGTTAAGAATCTTTTCTTTACTGTCTTTTTCATCGTTAGCGTCAACTGCAGCAAAGCTGTTGCCTCGGGATTGTCGCTGCAGATTATCCCGCAGTGCGTCAACCTTCCGCGCCTCGCGCAGATGCTCCATGAAGACGAAACGGGCGACAATGTAGCAGTATCTTGCGGGGGGCTCGCTATCGATAAATCCTTTTTCTTCCAGCCTGCGGGCGACGCGGTTGAGTGTTTCATCCGCCAGCTCATCGGGTGTCGCGCAGTTCTTGCGGTCAAAGTAGGAGACCAGACGTCGTCGCATCTCCAGATATTTTTGTCCCTGAGAATCACTGCCTTCGTCCAGCCAGCTGAGAAGTTGATCAAGCGCACGCGGGGTAAGCGTCCAATCTTTCTTTTGCTGTACTCCAGGCAGAGAAAGCTCACCCATCTATTTTTCCAAACAGACATCACAATTCGGCAACGTTTCTCAAAGCATAAGCTTTCCCACGCTCGACATCAACGAGCAGCGTGAGCACAATCCTCCCTCGAACTTCGTTATCATCTTAGTGATCACCCTGGACCCACCCAAATGAGTTCAAACTGTCCGAGTACTGGTCGCGCGATCGCTCCCCACCTGGCCTTAATTGCTGTGCAGGTCTTGTTTGGCACCTGGCCGCTTTTTGGGAAGATTGCGCTGCGGTCGATATCCAGTACCAGCCTGGTTGGCTTTGTCACCGTCCGATGCGGGCGGGAGGTTTCGGTCTCGCCTCGTGCACCGGTACGGTTCGTAATCGTACTGGCACGCCAAACGACTATTGGAGATGTCTTTAGGTGTCATCGTCGCAGGATTGCGATATCAGTCAAGAGCCTGCGAATGGTGGAAATCGAATCGCGCCCTTGGATTTAGACCGAAGGTTAAGATCGGGTGGAATTTCAGATCACTCTGTAACGCTTCTCTATTCTGATATTAGCACCACGAGGGACAGTGCATTGAAGGTGGACCGACGAGAAGCGGAATGCGCAGGTTAAGACGTTGAAAGCGCTTCTCAAAGCTTAGCCGCAAGTCCAGAAGAGTCCATTAAGAAAAGCAATTGGCTGTGATGTGTTGGCGTGGATGTTGAAAATGCTGAGGAAGGTGGCGTCCCGTACGGGAGTCGAACCCGTGTCGCCGCCGTGAAAGGGCGGTGTCCTAGGCCACTAGACGAACGGGACCATATGGTGGCACTGCTGGAGGTTGCTGAAAGCGGCTTAACTTAACGTACGCCTTTCAATGGTGTCAAACGCACCTCCCGCCGAGTACTGAAGTAAATCTGTTGTGTTAAAAACGGGGCAGTAGCCCGACCGTAAAGGAGGGCGTTCGATCGTGCGTTTGTTCCTGCGTAAATTTCCACACTCAGCCGGTAATAAGTAAAAGCAAGGTTCGCCCGCCGACTCTGACGTCCGAAGGACCAGGCGCTCAATAGCCCGGTCCGTTAAAGGGCGGGGTGAAAGAGTGGTTACTTATTTAAGCGCCGGAGGTGCTTCGATTTCTGCCGGCCGCTCGGGCCCGACTTCGTCTTCGCTCCAGCGGAGCGAGATATTAATAGCGTGTGCCGAGCACGCCCGATTACTAGAGGGTGAAAGTCCTTTTACAACCTGATGGAGGTGAAGGATAGCAAAGCGCAAGGGCGTTGTCGTGAGGCAAGGTCTGAAGGAGCGTGGAGCAAAAGTGCGAGCCGATGAACAAGAACCGGATAAGAGGCGTGACTGCCGGACGAGTGAGCGCTGGTCGCGAAGTCCATATCCATCAAGGGCACGAAGCGTAGATTCGGCGGTAGTGCACTGAAGGTGATCGGGCTTACCTCGGGAGATCTGTTGCGTGTTGCGGATCACGACTGAGACTGCTGCGAAGCAGTTGATCGCGTAACAGAAGTCAGCAGAAGGCATAGTAGTTACGAAAGGATGAAGGCCTGAACCGTGAGCGTGAGTGGCACGTTACGCAGGAATTTGAAAACCCATTCAAGGAAAAGATTGAAGCTGTCTATGTATTTCCGCTGCCTGCCAACGCGGCGGTAGACGGCATGACCATGGTAGTCGGCGAGCGCACAGTTCGCGGTAAGATCCAGCGCCGCGAAGAAGCGCAGGCAGTCTATGACACGGCGAAATCCGGCGGGCAAGTGGCCAGCTTGCTGAATCAGGAACGGCCCAACATCTTCACGCAGTCAGTGGCGAACATTCTCCCGGGAGAAAAGATCCAGATCGCCATCAGCTATGTAGAGACATTGAAGTATGAGAATGGGTCGTATGAGTTTTCCTTTCCATGGTTGTTGGACCGCGCTACATGCCCGGCGTCGCGACTAGTTCCCGGACCAGCGGGTCTCCTAACACTTCTCGGGTTCCCGATGCTTCACGCATATCACCAGCTCCAGTACCAGAAGGATTGCGCACCGGTCATGATGTTTCGTTGGAGATAATGTTGGATGCGGGTGTGCCAATCGATGCCATCAAGGGCAAGTCTCACGAAGTGGACCTTGATCGCCTTACTGCACACAGCGCGCACGTGCGTTTGAAAAGCAAGTCCATGATTCCACACAAGGATTTTTGCTTACTTTACTACGTCGCGGGGAAAACCATCCAGGATGCTTTACTGGCCCACCGATCGGCTAAGGGTGGTTATTTCACTTTGATTCTCCAGCCACCCGAGCGCATTACGGTTGCAGACGTAACCCGCAAGGAGCTTGTTTTCGTGCTGGACACCTCAGGTTCGATGAGCGTTTTTCCAATCGAGAAGGCTAAGGAAATTATGAAGCTCGCTCTCGATGGCCTCTATCCTTCCGACACTTTCAATCTAATCACTTTCGCCGGCGATACGCGGATATTGTTTGCTGCTCCAGTGCCGGCCACTCCGGCGAACCTGAAGAAAGCCAGGAGTTTTTAGCGGCGAGCCTCGAGCTACGGCGGCACGGAGATGATGAAAGCGATCAAAGCTTCACTCGATGCCTCCAACTCCCCGGACGTTAGGATCGTCTGTTTCATGACAGACGCGTATGTCGGTAACGACATGGCAATAATTTCTGAAGTGCAGAAACATCCCAGCGCGCGCGTGTTTGCATTCGGGATAGGTAGTTCCGTAAACAGGTTCCTGCTCGACAAGATGGCCGAGTATGGTCGCGGGGGCAGTTGAATATGTCGGGCTCAACGATGATGGGTCCGCAGCCGCGCGCCGTTTCCATGAACGTGTGCGCAACCCGTTGCTCATGGACATCTCGGTGGATTGGAACGGGGTCCCCAGTCGAGGATGTCTACCCGCAACGCATCCCGGATTTATTTGGCGCTAAGCCTGTGATCTTGACCGGCCGCTACACGGGCGCCAGTCGGGGTATGATTCGCTTGCGCGGAAAAATGTCCGGTCGTGAGTTTGTTCGCGAGATAGCGGTAGACCTTCCCGAAGCAGAATCGCGGCACCACGTGCTCTCCTCGCTTTGGGCCCATTCGCGGATTGACGATTTGATGAGCCGGGATTTTCACGGCATAGAGCAACGCGAGATGAAACCGGAATTGAGGAGGCCATAGTCAACCTTGGCCTCGAATATCGCCGGATGACGCAGTTTACCTCCTTCGTTGCCGTTGAGGAGATGATTGTGACTGATGGTGGTGTGCCACGATGCATTGACGTGCCGCTTGAAGTGCCCGAAGGTGTTAATCGAGACACCGCTTATCAAGAACGACTCTCAAACAACGTTGGAATAGTGAATGCGCCCACCCAATATTCTTTCATGGTGTCAGGTACAGCCTCGGTTTCGAAATCAGGCACAAACGTATCCAGGGCAAAGACGCGACGCGCAGCGGGAGGAGGAGGTGGCATTGGTGCTGGAGGGAGAGGCAGCGGCGTCGCCGGTGGTGCGGGCGGTGGTGGCGGTAGAGTGATGCCTGGCGCACCCGCGAAGCCGTCACCGATAGTAATGGCGGACGTCGTGGAGGCAGTGAAAGTGTTTCACCTGAAGACCAGCTACGTGCCAGGCTCCATCCGTCAGTGCTCGCGGTAATTGATCGGTTGAAGAATAAGAGTACTGTCGCGGCGCCAGAAAAAGCGAAGTTTATTCAAAAACGGGAAAGCAGAGCTGCAAATTTGGCTAACCGATAAATCACCAGAGGTCTTGTCAAAACTTAAAGAGTTGGGCTTTGAAGTGGTTGCAGATCCAAGACTTCAAAGCTGGTTATCGGCCGGTTACCTATTGAAAAACTTGCCGCGTTAGCGGAGCTGAAGGCCATGCGTTACGTGTCGCCGCGCTGGAAGAATTAAGCGTGCTGAAGTTTGAGTAAGACTGAAGGGCGGTTACAGTTGCGGCGGCGGCAAGCCCCGCTATGTTTAGTTCACGCACTACCGAGACTGAGTGGGATGCGCTGCCAGGACCTTTATTCGAACGCGATCGTGCGCGCGCAGCATATGCATAAACCGCCCGGCGAGGATAGATGGTAAATCCCCGGTATTCCGGTTGCGCTTGCCTCGACCAACTCCTCCTCGGAATAGTGACGCTTTTTGACGACGAGGTAGAGTCGTAGGAAAGCGTCGCACATTATCTGCGCGCAAGTCATCTCCGGAAACAGAGCTAACACTCTTCATGGCCTTACCTCCTAAAACCGTACTAAGTTCGCGGGCCGCCATCCCTCGTACCGATGAGGCTTTTCTGGTTATCGACGGAGCTAGCAGCAAGGGACGTACCGTTGCGGAACAATTCGAGAAACGTCTTTGTTTGCTTAGCTTTGCCTCGCCCAACGTGGTTTTTCCATGACATCCAAACTGCATCAGAACCCGCCGCCGCCGAGTTTCTGCAAGAGGCTGTCGTGCGGAATCGGGTCACCGCAGAATGGTATCCCGAAGTGCTCAGGGAGCAGTGATCCCCGCGTAATGGGAAGGACCGTAGAGCGCCCGCTGATCCAAAAATCTGGAATTAAGAGCAGAATTTTGGACAAAAGACTCGCCCTCCTGCCCCAAAAAAAAAGCGCCATAACAAAATCGCTCCGACTTCTGAACCGACAAAAGCGGTTAGCTTGATGGAACGGTATATGCGTGAATCTTTCATCCATCAGAATATTCTTCAGCTTGTAAGCCGAGATGTTGATTCAGGATCAACTCGCTGGTTGGTAGAAACAGCTTAGTTCGGTAAGCCACAAACACACCGTGACTTCAAAACATCTTGCATCGGAGGAGCCCATGAAAAAACAGAGCGTTCTTAGAAGCAGCATTGGTTTGGGGTTAAATGCACTGCTCGTACTCTTCGTGTCTGCCGTGATAGCGGCTGGCCAAGCTGGCACTTCGTCGATCAATGGTGCGGTCAAAGACCAGCAAGGAAATCTGGTTGCTGGCGCGACTGTAACGCTCACCAACCCAGAGACCAATTTCAGCAGGACGCAGGTCGCAAACGACAGCGGGGGATTCAACTTCAATCTGATTCAGCCTGGACAATATCGGCTTGAAGTAGAGGCAGCAGGATTCAAGAAAGCGGTAATCACCGACGTAATTGCGTTAATCGATAAGCCCACGAACGTGGAAGCCTCGCTTGAGCTGGGGAGTGTTAGTGAGACTGTGACCGTGGCGGCCAATCCCGGTGAAGTGCTGATGAACACACAAGATGCAACTCTGGGAAACAACTTCGTAAATCAGCAGATCACGCAACTTCCGCTGGAAGCTCGCAATCCCATTTCGCTGCTTACCTTACAGCCCGGCGTAACGCGAGCCGGCAACGTAACCGGCGCACGTAGTGACCAGTCGAACATTACACTCGACGGCATTGACATCAACGAAGCGCAGACCAATTCGATCAACGATCCGGTACTTCGCTTGAATGTCGAGGCAGTCGAGGAGTTTCGAGTCGTGACCGCCAACGCCAATGCGACGCAGGGAAGATCAGCCGGAGCGCAAATCTCCTTGATCACCAAGAGCGGGACAAACGATTGGCACGCTGCTGCATTTTGGGCCCACCGCAACACAATTTTCACCGCAAACAACTTCTTTTTTAACCGCTCCGGCATTCCGCGGCCAGTGCTGCTCCGCAACACCTTTGGCGCTGCGGTGGGCGGGCCCATTAAGAAGGATCGGGCGTTCTTCTTCTATAGCTTCGAAGGACGGCGCGACGCGAGTAGCACGGCCATCGGGCCACGTATAGTACCTCTGCCGCATCTGGGACGCGGCGAGGTAAGGTTCCAGGGTTGTCCTCCGGGTGTCTCTCCGTGCACCGCCAGCAACTCTCAGACACTCACGCTTACGGCCGCTCAGCTTAATGCTTTCTATCCGGCGGTGGGCCTAAACCCGATTGCGCTTGCCGCGTTGGCCGGTGCCGCGCAGAGATATCCTGCCAACGACTTCACCACCGGCGACAGGTTTAATACCGCCGGCTTTCGGTTCAGCGCCCCAACGCCTGTGAGTCGGGAGGCTCACCAACTTCGGCTTGACTACAATTTGACCAAGAGTGGGACGCAGCAGCTTTTCTTTCGGGGTAGCTATCAGCGCGATAAGGAACCGGTGAGCTTTACTAATCCGCAGGCGTTTCCCGATACGTCTCAGCGCATACGCTGGTACCATCCTTACGGTTTTGCCGCTGGTCACACTTGGATAGTTAACGGTGCCACGACCAACAACTTCCGCTATGGCCTGACCCGGCTGGCCTTGAGTGATTTAGGGGACGCGGGTGAGAATTTCGTTAACTTCCGTTTTATCTTCGACCCAAACCTCGCTACCTTTAGCTTTACCCGCGTGAATCCCGTTCACAACATCACGGACGATCTCAACTGGGTCAAAGGTAACCACTCAACGCAATTCGGTACCAACATCCGGATCGTTCGCAACCGCCGCACCGAATTTGGCACGGCCTTCGACACCGGCGTTACCAATCCATTCTTCTATCAATCGTCCGGCAACGTACTTATCACTCCGATCACGGCCGCCGGATATACCATCACCAGCAATGCCGACGATCTGAAAGCAGCTCTAACAGCGGTTATCGGGCGATTGTCTCAGTACACCGCACGCTTCAACTTCGGAATTGATGGCCAGCCGCTGCCGGCGGGCGCGCCGAACTTCCGCGAATTTGCCACTGAGGAGTATGACCTTTATGGTCAGGATGTGTGGAAGATGAGGCAGAACCTGACACTTACCTACGGCCTTCGCTATGGCCTGAGCAAACCCGTGTACGAGACACAGGGCTTTATGGCGGCGCCCAATATCCCCCTCGGAGAATACCTTCGTCGCAGAATTGAGGCTGCGGATAAGGGCGTGAATTACACTGAGCTGATTACTGTCAACAAGGTTGACCAGTTGTATAACTGGGACAAGAACAACTTCCAGCCTCGTATTGCCGCGGCGTGGTCGCCTAATTTTGGCCACGGTTTCGCTGGGCGGCTATTGGGAAATAAAGGTAGTAGTGTGATTCGTGGCGGATTCGCGATCACTAATGATTACTTCGGTAACCAGTTGGCGGTAACATTCAATTCCCAGAACTCCCTGGGGTTTGCATCATCTCAGACCACTCCCGCAAATACTTTCAATGTCACTACGAGACCGGCGCCGTTGTTCACTGGGTTTGGGATGGCTATTCGCCCTCTGCCGACGATAGTTGTTCCGGCAGCACTGACATTTCCTCAGCAGCGGTCGCCGAATTTCGCCAGGCGCATTGAAAGCTCCCTGGATAGCCACCAGGTCTCACCCATAAATTACAGTTGGAATCTCTCATATCAGAGGGACCTGCCTGGCGGCATGGTCTTGGAGACGGCATATGTAGGTCGATCAGCTCGCAACCTGCTGGCCGGCCGCGATGCGGTTCAGCCTAATCTGAACTTCCGGGATACGATTTCAGGTCAGACATGGACAGAGGCGGCTACGATATTGGAGCGCTTGCGAGCGTCAAATGCTTCCATATTCAGCGTTGGCCCGCTTCCATTCTTCGAGAACCTGTATGCGCCAGGATCGCTGGGGCCGATTCTCTTTGGCCTTTCAACGTTGACTAATACGCAGGCCGTGTACGCCATGATGCCGTTGGGTTCACGCAATGCGAGCTGCGCAACCATCGGGGGCTGTTATGAGTTACAGAATGATTGGACCACAGCTCAAGACATCCTGGATGATTTTTCCGGTCGACGCTATTTCTATCAGCCGCAATACGGAGCGCTCGCGGTTTACAGCACAATCGCGTCGTCCGACTATCACGGCGCAACTTTTAGCCTTCGCCAGCGCTACAAGAATACTCTTACCTACGACATAAACTACACGTTCTCGAAATCAATGGACGATGTCTCGGGACTCCAGACTGACGCGCCGTTTACACCCTTCATCCTGAATGCGCTCAGTCTCCAACAGCAGCGGGGCGTATCAGACTTCGACATTCGCCACCTTGTGAACGCGAATGCAATTTGGCAGCTCCCTATCGGTCGCGGCCGCACTTTCCTGAGTGATGCTAATAGTATCGTGAACAGCGTGCTCGGTGGTTGGCAGTTGACCGGGATCTTCCGGTGGAACTCCGGATTGCCGGTCGAAGCACCGCTTGACTTCGGCGGCTGGCCTACCAATTGGAACCGCCGCAACTACACCACTCGCATTGCTCCGATACAGGGGGACCCCAATCGCGGTGGCGCCACTCCGGCGAACCTGTTCGCAGATCCGGCTGCCGCTTACCACAGCTTCCGTAGCGGACTTCCAGGTGAGCGCGGCGATCGAAATATCTTCCGCTACCCGGGATTTGTGTCGTTGGATATGGGCCTGTTCAAGTCCTGGGGTATGCCGTGGAGTGAAAATCACAAACTACAATTGCGCTGGGAAGTCTTTAACGTTACAAATACCCAGCCTCTGACTAGTGTTGATGGGTTTGTCCAAGCTGTTGACCCATTTGTTCCCAGTGCCACTCCGACGGGAAGTTTTGGTAACTTTACTGCGATTCAAGGCCCGCCGCGAGTGATGCAGTTTGGCTTGCGCTATTCATTCTAGGACCCGTGCCGGGCTGCGCTCGGTCTCAGCCTGATCGGGTTTTGGCAATGTGGATGGAAGTAATCTGAAGATTCAAGCGCCGCAGCCCTTGCTGCGGCGCTTTTTGTGAGAACGAGGGAGTCGCAAACCTTGCTTTCAGGGGGGAGCCATAATGGAAGCGAAACTTAATGGTTCAAGTCCTAATAAAAGGACAAAGCCACAAATCGTTGGTCTCTTAACGAATAACATCCTCCAATATAATCGATTGGTCAGTATCGCGCTGGCGTCGCTGCTTGCAATGAATGCTTTCGGAGCAATGGCCCAAGGGAGCGGTGTCACACTGTTTGGAGATATTAAAGTGGATGAAAGTAAAGCCGATACCAAAGCTCCGTTAAGCATGACTATCATCATTTATAACCTTGCCGGAAACGTTATTGGACGACAGTCAGTTCCGAGTGGCGGACGGTATCGCTTTAATAATCTGCGCACCGGCGAATACGATATAGCCGTTGAGATTGAAACCAGCGAAATTGCCCGTCTGCGAATTTTGGTGTCAGGCACCCCAGGCTCTGACTTTCGACAAGACCTTGAGTTTGAGTGGAAACCTACTACTTCGGGCGTAAAGAATAAGCCAACTACCGTTTCGGCAAAGGATCTATACAAGCGCTCTTCCGCTAACGAGTCGATTTTCCGGAAAGCCCAGGGCGCCGTCGACAAAAAGAAATACAGTGAGGCGGTGCGCCACTTTCGTCAGCTGCTTGATAGCGACGTTGGAGACTTTCAGGCTTGGACAGAATTGGGAACCACTTATCTGCTTCAGGGGAAACATGAAGAAGCAGAAAAAGCATACTCGCGAGCCATCGACATTAGGCCGACTTTTATTCTCGCACTGGTGAACCTCGGCCGGCTGCTTGTATTACAGAAGAAATTTGAGGCGGCTGCCGAACCGCTGTTGCGCGCAGTCGAACTACAGCCCACATCTGCGGAAACTAACTTTTTGCTTGGCGACGCCTACTTGCAAAGTAAGAAAGGTTCAAAGGCAGTTGGTTACCTCAACGAGGCGGCAAAATTAGGAAAGGCTGAGGCGCACCTTAGATTGGCGGCTCTCTATAACGCCGCTGGTCTGAAAGACCGCGCCGCGATTGAGTATGAGGAGTTTCTAAAAAAGCAGCCTGACTATTCCGAGCGTAAGAAGCTGGAGCAATATATTTCGGCTAACAAAAAAAAGCGCATTGAGGCTCATTAATCCGCTTAAGTGCGCCAGGTACTCACTTCAGAATCTTCAGCGGTGAGTTCAACATAACGTCGCTTTACTGCGGATGGAATACACCATCGTCAAGGAAAGCGAAAGCCAGGCAAACCCTTCCGCCATCGCAGCCAGCACATCAGTCAGGTAATGCGCCCCGAGGTATATTCGACTAAAAGCAACTAAGGCGATCAGAGTTGCTGCCACAAAAATAATAATCAGGCGCCAGCTCCAGTTGGACGTCCTTGATAAGAGGTACGCAGCGATGACGCCATAAAGCGCTGTGGCCGCCATCGTATGGCCGCTGGGAAAACTGTAGCTTGTGAGTGTCAGGATCGGATCGTCGAAGTGAGGTCGCGGACGATGGAATGCATATTTCAAAAGACGGTTGAGCAACATTCCGCCACCGAGGGATGCTCCCAACACTGAAAGCCATGCCAGCCGGCGTCGCCAAAGCAAGTAGAGTCCCAGGCCCACCGCAACGCAGGTGACTGTAGCTGTGGAGCCCAAAGATGTGGCAACAAACATTGCGCGCCTTAAAGACGGGGAGTGGTGTGCGTAAAGCCAGTTACTGAATTGCACGTCGGCCGCGTTCAAGGGCCTGTGATCGATGATGTCTTCGGAGATAATGCCAAGCGTTAAGGTCGCGGCTGCAAAGATAAGGATGCCGGCAATAAATAGTAGACTCAGTAGACGGCGGTAGGATTTTCCCTTCGTCATTTGCAATTTCGCATTTGTCATCTACCGCAAAGGTATTAATCAAGGGGGATTGAGGCGCCTCGCGACGGTACCCGGTTTCGTTGCTACTACCGTCAAGCGAAGGTTGCACTTCCAAGTCGAATCCGGCAATGAAAAATGAAAAATTTCGAATGACAAATGGATCTGTTCCTCTTTGCCCGTACGATGATGGCTACGCACGTATCAAACGCGGATCCAGCCGTCAGGCGTGTGGCGAAAGCGTTCGGTCGTCATGAGGCCAAACTGCTCGAGCCGGTGCTGCCACTCAAAACGTTCAACAGCGATGTATGGTCTATTGATGCGCAGAACGTTGAACGAGTTTTCTTCCCCCCGACCGCGCGTTGAAGCAGCGGTTCCCGCCTGCACCACTAGCGCCGAATGTCCCTTGATCTTGTAACGCGTCGCACTGTGAGTGGTGTGGCTGATATGAAGATGGCCCGCCAGAAATAGATCTGCGCCGCAGCTTGCCAACGCCTCCATCGCCATGCGCGCTCTGCCAAGCAGTGCGCGCTCGTCATGGCCCTCCGGCAGATCAAATGGGTGATGCGTAACCACGACCTTGACTACGGCGGGTTCAGTTGCACACAGCTTATCGCGCATCCACGCAACCTGCTCCTCGTTGATTCGTCCACCTTTAATTGTCAACGAGCGGGCCGTGTTAACGCCGAGTACAGCAATCTCGTCGTCGTAATACGCCGGCCGCAAATCGTTCGTTACATATCGCTGATATTTGCTTAGTGGTTCAAGGAAGCGCGCAAAGACATTATGAAGTGGCACGTCGTGATTTCCCGGCACGACAATTTGCGGTTTGGGCAACGCATCCAGAAACGCGCGTGCTTCCTTAAACTGGTAAGAGCGCGCACGCTGCGTTAAGTCCCCGGACACCGCGACAAGATCTGGATTGATCTTCAGGATCGTATCGATCAACGGAGAAATCACTAAGGGATTTACTCGCCCGAAATGAATATCAGAAAGATGCACTATCGACCGCATTATGTGCCTCGTTGGACCGAATCGTGGTTCGTTGGGGCGACGACGCGAAGTTCCCGGGGACGCACACGATAATGGAGCGGCGGTTCCATGATCGTAACTTCGCCGTCGAGCGCCACGCGGACGCGCCTATGCTTAGTTCCAATCCAGATTTCCTCGGTGCACATGGCCAGGAAATCCTTCTCCTGACGCAAACCACCCAACAATGCTCGCAGTGCAAGCCTAATCAAACCCAAGCGTCCGGTGCGGTGAGTCATATAAAGACTGAGTTCGCCGGCGTCCAGGCACGACCTACGGCCAATGTTGAGGGTCTCCATCTCATACTCGTTGTTGCCGATAAACACAAACGGCGTGCGACTTTGCATTTGGTCACCATCAACGCTCAATCGGATGTCGAGGAAGGGATATCTGCGCAGTACCGAGATCGCAGCCAAAACGTAAGCAGGCCATTTTCCCACGCCCAGCCGTTGCTGTTGCTTTTCGCGTTCGCGAACGATACTCGGGTAAAGGCCCAGGCTGGAATTATTCAGAAAGATCCGGCCGTTCACTTCACCGATGTCAACTTTTGTTATGTTGCCGGAAACGATTGTTTGGACCGCACCTTCCAGGTCAAGTGGGATGTGCAGGTCCTTCGCGAAATGATTCATGGTTCCAAATGGAAGTACGCCTAGAGTCTTGTTGAAGCCGATGATTGCGGAGGCGACCGAATTGATCGTTCCGTCACCGCCACCGGCTACGATGGTTTCGGCGTCACTGCGCGCGGCTTGTTGGGCCAGCGTAATTAACTCAGAAGCCGAATGACACATTGAGATTCGCGCATCCACACCCTTTGCTCTGAAAGCCTCAGCCAGACGTGGGTGAACCTGTTCTTTATTGCCGTCGCCGGAGACGGCATTTATTAACACTTCAATTTTCACAGCGCTCAATAGTAGTGCAAACTCGCTTCAAAGACGTAACAGCGAATAAGTTCGAGCAGTGAGCAGTTACCAATGAGTGGTGAGTGGTTAGGCCGAGTCAGGTGGTGGACAGCCGGCCGTGCTGGAGTAGTTAGCCGGCAGTTAGTTGGGTAATTAGCAGAGGCGCAGTCGGCATTGACAGCCAGGAATGGACGCTGAGTAAGGCAGTAGCGATAGTTAGAGGTGGATCCAGTGAGGCGGGCGCGCGTGATGTGGTTGCGCGTGAGTACTTAACTTTGGCAGTGAGATTAGCGAGTATTGCCGCTCAAGCGGTGTGTAAAATGATTTGCTGCAAGCGCACCTATTGAATGCAATATCTCGAGTGTCCCGTTCTTGATCTCCTGGGCTTGCGCCTTATAATGCAAAACTTCGTGGCGGGGTAGCTCAGCTGGTTAGAGCGTGGGATTCATAACCCCAAGGTCGGGAGTTCGAGTCTCCCCCCCGCTACCAATAAAATCAACGACTAAAAAAAACAGCTCACACGGCGATTAGGCGCCGTGTGTCCATTTTGTGTCCACCCGAAGAGATGCAGCCGCAACCGCTCGCTTCGCCGGATCAGTAGCACGAACATAACGCAAACAGGTCTTCGGACCCGGTGTCCCATCAGATCCATGATCGTGCTGATCCCATGACCAGCTTCACCCAGCCTGGTCCCGAATGTGGCTCGAAGATCGTGCCACCATAGACCAGTGATACCAGCATTGCGGCACGCGGTGTTGAAAGCATGGTTGATGTCTGTGTAGGGCCGGCGTGTAATTGGATTAGCAAAGAGGCAATCGCTCGGAGCCTTCCCACGACAGAGAGGCAGCAAGATTTTTCGTACTTCTTCGTTCATGGGGGATTTCCCGATTTCTCTTGCCCTTTGTGTTAGTGGTAACAAGCAAGTTGCGCGAAAGGTCTAGCTGGTCGCGCCGCAGCATCAACAGTTCCTGTTTTCGCAGTCCCGTGCCGATAGCAACAAGCACCAGTTGCTTCAAGTGCTTTAGCCTAACCTTTAGAACTCCCAAAAGCTTTGGCTCCTCTTCGGGCAACTCGAATAATCAATTCAATTCCTTGGAGTAAGCCTTGGGAATACTCTCGAGGAGACGCGAACCAAACTCACCCGTTCGGCGCGGGCACTGACTGCGAAACACCACGGCAGACGTAAGGAAGCGCGAACTTTAAAGGGCAATGATTACGCCAGACTGGCTTTCAAAACTGATCCGTCGTAGGTCCATCATCGAGTAAGGGCACTCAATTCTGATTCTTGACACTAACACCTTTGAGAGGTAGATTTGGCACCCCTAACAGAGCAAGGTAGTTAACCTACCTTTTGTGCATTCACAAATTTTTACACGAGGCAGCCATCAGAGCTGCTTTATATTTGAGCTTCCTGAACACGTGTGCATCATTTTGTTATGTGGAAGAATCAGTCATCGACGCAATCTCCGCTAAATAGCCGTTTCAATTAATCGCAGGCGATCAAAAATTGAATGCAGCACGTATCAATCAAAGA
This sequence comes from Pyrinomonadaceae bacterium, assembly GCA_046262135.1. Lineage (GTDB taxonomy): Bacteria > Acidobacteriota > Blastocatellia > Pyrinomonadales > Pyrinomonadaceae > PSRF01. Next base: position 1,123 of record JBHENH010000068.1, on the reverse strand, counting down.
CATCGCGCGGGTGGCCCAGGTCTCACATCCGACTGTCTCGAGAGCTCTAAGCGACAGTCCGTTGGTGAAGGGTGAGACAGCAGAACGGATTCGTCAGATCGCTGCGAGCTTGGGCTATCGTCCGAGTGCGATTGCGCGCAGCCTGGCAACTAAGAAGACAAAAACAATTGGCGTGGTCGTCACGAGTATCGCCGATCCCTTCATCGCCGATGTCATTAGCGGCCTGGAAGAGGCGGCGAATGACCATGGCTATTCGGTCTTCCTGGCAAACTCCAATGCCAATCCCGACCGTGAAGTTAAAGTGGTCCATTCGTTTCACGAGCGTCGCGTCGACGGAATTCTGGTAACTGCGTCGCGCGTCGGAGCGCTATACGTCCCGCTGCTTAGCCAGCTCAAAGTTCCGATAGTCCTCATTAATAATCAACACCCGGATGAGACGGACGAGTTCATCTATTCGGTGACAATTGACAACATCAAGGCGAGCATTGAGGTCATGCGCCACTTGATTGGTCTGGGCCACAGGCGAATCGCCTATATCGGTGATCGCGGTGGTTTTCAGTCTGATATCGAGCGTCTTGCAGGTTACCGGCAAGGTCTCGCCGTCGCAAAGTATCCGTTCCTACCGGAGCTCGTCGTTCACGGGGACGGCAAGCCGGAGGGAGGCGGTCAGGCAATGGGGAAACTTCTGGCGCTGACCGATCCCCCAACCGCGGTGTTTTGCTATAACGATATGTCAGCGCTAGGTGCTTTACGTGTTCTTAATGGGCGCGGCATCAAGGTCCCGGAAGATCTCTCCCTCGTCGGATTTGATGATCTTGCTATCGCTTCCTACACTTCTCCGTTACTGACCACGGTGAGCCAACCAAAACAGCAGATGGGGCGCATTGCCATGGAGATGATGATAAAACTCCTCTCCCACGTTGACTCTAAAACCAATATCAAAGTGGACGGAGAACTGATCATTCGTGAATCAACCGCCCCACCGAAATTACTAACCGTTCAGGAGTGAAACGGATGGCGCGAGATGCGAGAGATTTGCTGATAAAACCGAACTCCTCCCAATCGCCGTCTGGAGAAACGCTTGTCGCGACGCCGGAGTCTATGGGTTACGATTATCTAACTC
>JBHENH010000067.1:16149-16441 GCA_046262135.1 Pyrinomonadaceae bacterium | reverse complement strand
CCTGTTCAGGCGCCGCGTAGGTTGCCGTACCGTAAGGAATACCAACTTCGGTCAGTTCCGTGTGATGAATTCCGGCAGTACGCGCCGCGTCCTCGTCAACGAGCTTGGCAAGACCAAAATCAAGCACCTTCGCCTGGCCTTTGTTATTGACCATTACGTTGCCGGCCTTAATGTCTCGATGGATGATGCCTTGCGCATGTGCCACTGAAAGCGCGTCGGTAACCTGGATGGCGATGGAAACGGCGCTCTCGAGTTGCAAAGGCTTGCCTTTAACTAACTGCCGAACGTTGCG
>JBHENH010000067.1:9568-16139 GCA_046262135.1 Pyrinomonadaceae bacterium | reverse complement strand
ATGTATTGCATCGCAATAAAATGTATTCCATCAATAAAATTCAGATCGAAAATTGTGCAGATGTTGGGATGGTCAAGAGCGGACGCCAGGCGGGCTTCACGCTCAAAGCGCTTGAGGTTTGCTGCCTTAGCAACAAGTTCTTCAGGTAATACTTTGATGACAACCGTGCGCCCAAGTTTTGAATCGACGGCTTTATAGACGGTTCCCTGCCCGCCCGCACCGAGCTTCTCGAGAATCTTGTAATTCCCTAGAGTTGTTCCAACCATCTGGAGTGTTTGCTTTCGACTTATTTAAACCCCAACAGCAGCCGCTGGCAACCGCAATGGGTTGAAACAGGTTTGCGTTGTGAAATTAGAAAGAACAACTGTGAACTCAAGCGTCGCGCATGCGGGTGTCCACTAAGGCAACCGGAAGCGATAGCGACTACGTCGGGGGATTTGTCGACCATTCTTTCATTGAGACAGTAGTTGTGGCGACGGGCAAAGATAGCCTATAGACACGACGGCGGTCGCTCTCACTTAGCGCGATATTCATTAAATGCAATTCAGCGGCCCGCGAGGATTAAACCCTTTCTTTGCAACACCGGCGGTATGCAAAAATCCTTGTAAGTGCGTAATTGGTATGCATTTTGCTGGTTACAGGATTGCCCCGTGGGGTTATGTTCGATAATGAAACGTGGGAGGAGTTTGTGTTTAAGAGATGGTCACCGGTGGCTCTCCGAGCGAGCGCGGTGCGAGCGCTTGAGGAATCCACAAAAATATTCGAAAAAGCGTTTATTCTGCTAAAAGAAGGTAGACGAACGGAAGCGGACAAGTTACGAAGCGAGGCGCGAGCGAAGCGTAATCATTCCGTATGGCTGATGGCAAAAGCGAACGAATTGGAAAGAAAATGGGGGGACAACCCGCTGCCGCATTATCAGAAAACCAATAATTCTACTTTTATTTATCGATAATTGAGCCGCTGCTATTCTGCAATTCCCATCTGCCAGAGTATGTACGCGTAATCAAACGCAACTTCACGCAGAAAATCGTAGCGGCCGGACGAGCCGCCATGGCCGGCGCCCATATTTACCTTTAATAGAATAGGGTTATTGTCGGTCTTCATTGTGCGAAGCCGGGCCACGAACTTCGCCCCTTCCCAGTAAGGAACCTGACTGTCATTAACGGAAACCTTCACCAACATTGAAGGATAGTTTTTGCGACCCACATTGTCGTAAGGCGAGTACTGTTTCATGTAGTCGTAAGCCGCCTTCTCATTTGGATTGCCCCATTCAATGTATTCACTGGTCGTTAACGGCAATGAAGCATCGAGCATCGTATTAAGGACATCAACAAATGGAACTTGGGCCACAACAGCCCTGAAAAGATCAGGCCGCATGTTGCTGACGGCGCCCACCAACAGTCCTCCGGCACTGCCTCCCTGGATAACGAGACGATCGCTCGATGTGTACTTGTTTTTTGTTACGTACTCAGCAGAAGCGATGAAGTCGGTGAAGGTGTTCATCTTCTTCATCATCCGGCCTTCCTGCCGCCATTCTTCCCCGAGCTCTCCTCCACCGCGAATATGTGCGATTACGTAGACCACGCCTCGGTCGAGCAGGCTGAGCCGGTTTGAGTTGAAGTTCGGAGCTATCGATGCGCCGTATGATCCATAACCGTAAAGCAACAGCGGCGCTGAGCCATCCAGCTTTGTTGCTTTACGATAGACTACCGACAAGGGGATTTTCGTCCCATCGGCCGCCACGGCGAAGAGTCGTTCAGTTTTGTAGTTGCTCTTGTTAAACCCGCCAGGTACTTCAGTTTCCTTTAATAGCGTGGCCTTGCGCGTGTTCATGTCATAATCGAAGACCGAACTGGGAGTAACCAGCGATTGATAGTTGTAACGAACGATCGGCGTTGCAAATTCGCGGTTCTGTGCAAGCGCAGCCGAATAAACGGGCTCCGGAAACTCAACCCGATGACTCTTATTAGTTTTGAAATCGTGGATCTCAAGTCTTTGAAGGCCCTTCTCCCACTCCGATAAAACCATGTGATCGGCAAAAAGGTCGACGTCTTCCACCTTGACAGCCGGCCGATGGGCCACCAGTTCTTTCCAGTTACGTTGCCCGGGACTTAAGACCGGCGCCGTGACTACGCGAAAGTTCTTCGCTCCCTTGTTTGTGCGAATATAGAAGAGGCCGTCGCGATGATTGACGTCATACTCGTGGTCAGGCTCACGAGGGCTGATTATTTTCAACTCGGCCAAAGGCATACTGGCAGGAAGATAGCGATATTCGGTCGACGTCTTGCTTTCTGAGCCTAAAAAAATAATCGCCTTGTCTCGCGACCGTCCCGCGCTGATATCAAATAGTTCGTCCTTCTCTTCGAAGATCAAGTCCGTCCTGTCACTGCCCAGGATATGACGAAAGAACTTGTCTGAGCGCTTGGTCACGGCGTCTTCAGTAGTAAAAAAGATGGTCTTATTGTCGGTGGCCCAGGCCACCGCTCCCACACGTTCGAATATCTCTTGCAAAAGCTGGCCGGTGCGCAGGTCTTTGATCTGAAGTTTATACTGACGGTAGCCGGTGGTGTCAGTGGAATACGCGAGAAGGTTCCCGTCATCGCTCGGTACAAACGCACCGATACTGAAGAACTTCAGACCCTTTGCTAGTTCATTCTGATCCAGCACAGTCTCTTCCGAAGCCTCCAGACTGCCCTTTCTCCGGCAATAAATTGGATACTGTTTACCCTGCTGTGTACGCGTGTAATAAAAATAATTTCCCCAACGATAGGGTACGCTCGTGTCCGTCTCTTTGATATGGCTCACCATCTCGTTATAAAGCTTTTCCTGTAGCGCCGCAGTCGGCTTCATCAATGTGTCAGCGTAGGAATTTTCTGCCTCAAGGTGAGAGGTCACCTCAGGGTTCGACTTCTCGCGCAACCAGAAATAGTCATCGACCAGCGTTTCGTTATGAATCTTAATAGTCTTCGTTTTCTTTTCAGTCATTGGTGGTTGAGGCTTGTCCCTATCGACGTTGGATTGAGCAAAACTGCGGCTGCCAGGGGTCAGAATTGCGATGAAAACAACCAGGAGAGTTGCGATGGGCGCGACCATGAGTCTTTTCATATTGAGGCCTTTGGTTGATGAACTCAGATACGGAAATTCCATGCCTGGGCAAGGGCATCCCTCAATCTGTTTGTGGCAAAAAAGGGGAAATGATTGTTAACAGCGCACGGCTGTCAGTCGTCGTGAACCGTTCAACCGCGAGGCGGATCGCCCCAACCTGACCCCTTGAATTTACCGTTTTCAACGATGGACGGCACAGTAGGATCCCCATTCGAAAACGCAAACATTTCAGCGCGCCGCGCAAGATCGTTTTGCGCATCGTACTCAGTGAACGGGATATTCTTCGAGTTGTAATAGTCTCGTGCTTGCTGGCAGTAAGGACATCCCGGCTTTGTGTATATAACCAGTTCCAAGAGCTTTTACCTCCGTGAAGCGCTAGTGTACCAACGTATGCGTAAAGATGAGAAGTGGAGACAAAACTTCGTAGTGTCCAAAAGTTGGTGCGGGATCAGTTTGAACTGCTTAGGACGGAAGGACCGCCTCGCCACGTTTTTGCGACAGTTAATCAGTACCCGTCCGAATTGTCATGTTGTTTTATGCGAAGCAGCAGTTATACTGCCGCGGATGAACGGCTCGGAATTCGAAACCAGCGCGCCACCTCCCGTCGATGAGGATTTGCTGGATCCTTACAATCGGCTCATCAGGATTGAGGTCCTCGGCAATCCAGTAGAAGTTCCTGAGAAGAATCGCGTGCTCCGATGTTTCCAGTTTCTATCTATCAACACGATATCGTACGGCGATTTCTGCTGGAATGGTGAGTGCACCAACTGTCAGATCTGGTACCACGTCGAGGGACAACAGCAGGAACAGGATAAGCCGGCACTGGCGTGTCGTATGGAGGTGATCGACGGTATGGTGATTACTTCGATGAGCCCCTTTATCAAGCTCAACGGCATAACAAAATAAACAGGCATTTGTAGGTCTCCTCGAATGCCTCTGCCGCCGCGGAAAGATGATCTGCATTAACCGTTGTCGGGATTAATTTTTGCGAGCCTGCCGCTAACTCATAAGTCTTCCAGGGAAATCCAAACTCAATACTTGGGGACAGTCGGATCCACATCGTTCGACCATCCTGTGATGCCGCCCTTGAGGTTCAGAAGATTTCCCTTAAAACCCGAACGTCTGAGTGCTTCAATGGCCTTGGCGCTTCTCCCGCCCATCTTGCAGTGCACTACCGTTTCCCGCGATGGATCGATCTCCGATGCACGCGCCACCACTTGGGCCAACGGAATATGAATGGAATTCGGAAGCCTGGCCACCGCTACTTCATTCGCCTCACGCACGTCAACGATCTGAATGTCTTCACCATTGTCCAGACGCTGCTTGAGTTCACTCGGTGTAATCTCCGGCATTGTTTGTTGGGTAGCTTCGTTCATCTGATTCCTCCAGAAATTTCTCAAAAGTCGTGATCGATCGGTATCAATATTCTATTCGTGCGCGCCCCTGCCGAACAAGCACGTTGCAAACATATCAGCTTGGAATTAGAGGTGGACATCCGACGCAGGACGCAGGACTTTACATACTAGAGCACTTCTTTTCACTACCGTCATAGGCTACACTTTTACAGTTCACATCAATTTAGATTTGTCGCAATGCAATATGCGGTTTGAGTTTTATCATTCCGGACTGGACGACGTTCCGAAACTTTCGGTGGATGGCACCGTGTCTAATAGCCTTCATTTTTCACACTGGGAAGGAAACAAAACCCCCGCGGAAGTTCGAGCCGACACGTCGACTGAGATTGCCTTGAATTTGGTCGGTTCCCCCAATCGCAATTCACTTACCCGCGGTGTCGAGCTGGTAACTAACAACCATTTTGATACGGATGGTGTACTTTCAGTTTGGACCGTTCTCACCGGTGAACCTGCGCTAGAGTTAAGTGACAAACTGATTGCGGCTGCGGAGGCAGGAGATTTTTCGGAGTTTCCAAACGAAAACGCAGTAAGGGCGAGTATTACCATCCAGGGCTCAGATCAACCGCTACCCGGTGAGGATTCAGGCTCGCCCCTGGCAAATTACCTTGCTGGCAAAAATGTTGACGACGATGCGCAGGCTTATGATTTAGTGCTCCCTGAAGTCGCCCATGTTGTAAGCCGGATCGACGATTATGAGCATCTCTGGCGACCTGCATGGGAGAAAATTGCGGGAGCCATCGAAAGCTTCGAGCGAGGAACCAGCACGGTCAACGAATTTCCGGACGTTGGTCTGTCGCTGGTTACTTTGGCGCCCGATGTATTCAGTGCGGCTGGCTTTAATCCCACACGTCACTCCGCACCCTACACAGCAATCTCGCATTATGCGAAAGGCCGGCTCTTCCTCATAACGACTCCTCTAAAGGAAGGTTGGTCATATCGCATTGATTACCCTTACTACAGCTGGGCGGAGACTATCAGACGTCCGCACATAACCCGTCGGGACTTTTCTGACCTCTTGATTCAACTCAATCAAACCGAGCCGAAAGGTGAGGGCATCTGGAAATCTGACAGCAGCGAAATGACTTCGGCGGTCAAGTTTCTTGAGAACACTGGCGTCCTTGCTGCTTCCAAGCAGAAGCCGGATGACGTTTCGCGCGTCGTCCGCGCGGCAATGTTATCGAACGTGCCAGCGGCTATCGGCGCTTAGCCATTCATCAGAATCATGTACGACGTTTTGATAATTGGGGCCGGCCCTGCGGGACTGTCGGCAGCTTTATGGTGTGACGAGCTGGGCCTTGATACGCTGGTGCTTGAACAAAACGATGAGATTGGCGGTCAGCTTCTTTCCGTCTACAACCGGATCGAGAATTACCCAGGTGTCAACACAAGCAACGGACGCGAATTTCTCGAATGCTTTCGTCCGAAGTTAAACGACGCAGAGTTTGATCTCTGGACCGGCGTTAATATCGCCAGCATTGATTTGAAAGCTAAACGAGTGGCGCTGCGAAGCGAAGAAGAATTGAACGCGATCGCGATCATTATTGCCACGGGCGTGAGACGGAGGCAGCTCGGCGTTCCTGGTGAAAAGGAATTTGTGGGACATGGCATCATTGAATCACCTGCCCGGGATCGCGAAAAGTTTGCGGGTCGCGATGTTTGCGTTATCGGCGGTGGAGACGCAGCAGCCGAAAACGCTCTACTTTTGGCTGAGGTGTGTCCCACAGTTACACTCGTGCACAGGAGCAAGACCCTTAAAGCAAGACCGTCTTTCATCAACCAATTACAGGGTCAGCATTGCATTACCGTCTTTCATGAATCGGTAGTCACAAGGATCCTGGGAAGTGAAAACGTAGAAGCGGTAGAGATTCTTCGAAAAGATGCGATCAAACCTTTCCAGATGGCTGTGAAGGGCGTAGCCATCCGCGCCGGCGTAGAACCCAATACAGAAATGTTCTCCGAGCAGTTGCAGTTAGATTCGGAGGGTTATGTTACAGTCACGAATCAACAGGAAACCGACGTACCCAATGTGTTTGCGATAGGCGATGTTTCGA
>JBHENH010000067.1:467-9558 GCA_046262135.1 Pyrinomonadaceae bacterium | reverse complement strand
CTATTAGCGGTGCGATCGGAGCCGGCGCGACGGCGGCAAAGGTGATTGCCTCGCGATTAGGATCGCGGTAACCACCGGCCCCTTGATCGATACAAAATGGAACCATCGGACAATCGAAAACAAGATTCTTACACTGATGCTCACATCGCTGCTTATCCGATCGAATACATTGCCGGAATTGATCTATACAACGCCGGAGAATTCCATGCCGCGCACGACGTCTGGGAGGAACGTTGGATGGGCGAAGTGGGTGCGAAGGAGAAACTTTTTCTGCAAGCAATGATCCAATCTGCGGTCGCTTTCCATCACTTGGAAATTGGTCGGCCTGGCGCAGCTCGTCAGATGTATCAGAGGGCAAAAGAGAAGTTCGCGAGGTTAGGAACAGATGTGTTCATGTCTCTGGACCTTAGCGACTATCAGTCACAACTCGACACTGCCCTTTCGTGGTTATTGAGCGTCGCCGATCCGCGCGAGATAGCACAGCCAAACTTCCGGATACCCACGATCAAACTGTTACCTGAAATCATGGAATACGATTAGATCAATTGTGTGCGTTTCCTTAATCAAATAAGAATGTTACTTGTGGCGAGCTGGTTGGGCGCAGCAATAATCTTTAGTGCGGTGGTCGCTCCAACTGTCTTTCGCGTGTTGAGAACATTTGATTTGCCTAACGCAAATGAAATCGCAGGGACCATCGTAACTCAAACACTCGCAGTCGTTAATATAAGCGGGTTCATCGTCAGCCTGTTGGTGCTTATTACCGCGTTTGCATTGAAGCAAATTTTCACGCGTAGAGCCCTCGTTGTTCAGGTCATTCTGTTGTCGATCCTTGCGATTACAGCAGGCTTGGGAGAATGGGTAATTTCCGCGAAGATGCGCGGCCTGAGAAATTTAATGCATTTGCCCATTGATCAAATACCGCTCAATGACCCAAATCGAATAGCATTCGCCGCTCTCCACGGCTACTCCGTGGCAGCACTGGGTGTTGCTATTGTTGCCGGTTTGATTGCTTTTTTTGTAATCGCGAATCCCGCCAAGTCAAATTAAAAAGGAGAGTGTCGACTTGGAAATAATCGAACAAATAGGAGATTGGAAAAGACGTTACGCCAACTGGCACGGCGAACGAGGCACGGCCGAAGGAATTAACGATATCGGAGATTCCTACCCTTTTGTGAAAAATCGACGCGCGCCCTTTTCGCCGGCGCGTCGCGCCTTACCAATGCTAAACCTGGCTCTTATTTCTTCGGCCGGCGCATACATTGACGGCACAGAACCTTTTGATACGAGAACCCCTGCGGGCGATTTTGGTTTCCGCGAAATTCCATCCGAGATTGAACCAGGAGACTTGCGCTTCGCCGTGCGAGGTTATGATCCGGCCGCTGTGGAAGCTGATCGCAACGCGCTGGTGCCGCTTGCTCGTCTTTTTGAATTTGAAGGCAACGGAATTATCGGTCAACTTAATTCCGTGTTCTGGAGTTTTGCAGGTTTCATTCCTGACGCGGGCACGCTAGTTGAAGAGATGATTCCGCGGCTGGTCGAACGCGTCGAACGATACAAAGCGCAAGCGGCGCTGTTGATTCCGGCTTCAGCATTATGTCATCAGTCCGTTTCGCTTATTGCGCGCGGGCTTGAGCAAGCTGGCATACCCACTATGACGTTGGCGGTCGTTCAGGAAGTGGTTGAGAGCGTGCGACCTCCTCGCGCCGCCCTATATGAGGGCGAGTTGGGCAGCGTCGCCGGATTGCCGAATTGGCCCGAACATCAGCGCCGTGTCCTGGATGAAGCGTTGCGTCTGATAGAGCCTATGGACCAACCGGCAATCCGGAAATTAGTTGTTCAGTTAGAGAGCAGCGTAGAAGCGGCGCGGGGCGAAAGGTAAGCGCAAAAGGTAATCCATCCGTAGTCCATGAAAGTTAGACGGCCGTTTCTCTTTGTCCTCGCAGCATTGACGGGTGTTCTCGTTCTCTATCTTCTTCTCTGGCCTGTTTCAATCTCACCTCAGGCCTGGACCCCCCAAACCGCGCCCAGTTTAACGGGTAGTTTTCAGCAGAACTCCCGGCTTTCAACAGTCGAGCGCCTTTCAATCGTTGAGGGGGGGACCGGCTTCGGCCCGGAAGACATCGCGCTGGACAGTCAGAAGCGCATCTATGCGGGAATTGACGATGGTCGCATCATACGCTTACAGGCTGATGGTATACGTCCCGAGGTTTTCGCCAATACGCAGGGCCGACCACTGGGATTGGTATTCGACTCGTCGGGTAATTTGATCGTGGCGGATGCAAACAGAGGTTTGTTATCAATCAATCGTGATGGTTTAGTGACCGTCTTAAGCACGGAATCTGACGGAGTGTCCTTCGGCTGGGCCAACGATCTTGACGTGGCCGCGGACGGAACGATCTACTTCACAGACGCCTCCAAGCTTCCCTTCTCAAATCTCACTGCAGACTTGCTTGAACACCAACCCAACGGCCGACTGCTGGCATATGATCCCAAGACCAAAATTACACGCACAATTTTAAATCAACTCTATTTTCCCAATGGAGTTGCAGTTAGTCCGAACCAGTCGTTTCTACTCGTCGTTGAAACCGGCAGATACAGTGTGCGTCGTGTTTGGCTTAATAAGGGACCGGCGCAGGCCGTTGACACGCAGACTAAAACGTCGTCTGGACTTCCCAGGTATGGGACTTCCGAGATATTTATCGATAACTTGCCTGGGTTTCCCGACGGCATTACCTCAAACGGTCGGGATAAGTTCTGGTTGGCTCTGGTCAATCCGCGCAACAGGGTTCTGGATAAGGTGTTGCCGTATCCTTTTCTCAGAAAAGTCATTTTTCGACTTCCGCGCTTTATTCAGCCAGCTCCGGAGCGAAGTAGTTTCGTGATCGGCCTCGACCTGAATGGCGGCGTGGTGGACAATCTTCAGGATAATTCAGATCACTGCTATGCCCGCGTCGCGAACGTTGTTGAGCATGAAGGTTCCCTGTACCTGGGCAGCATTGGCGAGAGCGCGGTGGGACGTTACCGCCTGTCCACGCAGTCCAATACGCTGAAGTAAAGTGCCCGCTCTTGACTTACCTTAAAACTAGCTTCTCAGTACACGACAACGACTTTGTGCAAACCGCAAACTGAGTTTGCGAGTTTGCGGGCTTTGCCCTAAATCTCAGTTTATGGGCTTCGCCCTAAAAGTCGTCGGTTGCTAGGCTCGGCTTTGCCGCCTGATGTGAGGCGGTGGCTATGCCCCGCCGTAGAGGTGCCTTTTAATTTTTGGGCTGTGCCCTTGGTCGGGGTCTTTGACCCAATACATTCGAAGGGCTGAGCCCGGACCAGCGGCATAGCCGGGAATAATCTGGCTACTGTCGGCGGGGCATAGCCACCGCCGCGAAGCCAACTCACGCGGCAAAGCCGGGCCTGACAGGGGTCCATCACTTTTGAGGCAAAGCCCGCAAACTGGGCTTTGCACAAAAAGTCCAGTTTCAGAGTACCTTTTTGTGCAGAATTATTTTTAAGGGTGAGTTTTTGTGCAGAAAGCTATTTCGACACCTTGTCTGGTGACGACGGTACTAGATGTTCTTCGGCAGTTGGCGTAGTAGACGCGGCGGGATTTAGTTGCTGTATCGGTGCGTCGGGCGGGTCTTCGTGATGGAAATACTTGATGTGAACATCTTCTCGATAAAGACTCGCGCTCACAACTTCCGGTATTGGCACAACAACTCCGAAGTCGGAAATAATGTCGATGTAATTCTCTTCGGTATCTACGATGGCTTTGTAGGTAAGGTCGTAATCGGTTGTGAGGGTTAGTCGATGTTTGTCGTCTCTATAGCCACTCTTGCTGGGTAGTAAGAGGAAATCATCGTCTTCCTGCGGTGTTAGGGAGATTGCTACCCGACCGATATACACCTTCCCGTTTTTTAATGTGACCATTACCCTTTTGCCTTGACTTAGAGAACGGAAAAGCAGCTTTTCAAGCTGACTACCGTAGGTCAGAATCACTCGCTCACCTTCCTTCTGCCAGAAACCATACCGTCTTCCAATCGCGTTCAGCAGTCGCGTAGAAAACAAACCAAGAGCAAACGCGAAACTAGAGATACCAGAATATTCGACGGGCGGAGTATGAAATGCCCACCACCGACGCATTTCGCTCAACTCACTACTGTAGGGAATAAGGATGGATAAGAAGAAGGAGATTGCTAGAAAGAGAAGCCCCCACAGTGAGGAATAGAGTAAGAGCCGCTCTTTATCTTGCCGCTTCGCAAAATACGCAGTCCTGTACCAGGAGGAGAAAAAATAAAACCCGCCCAGTAGAGGAAGCAGGAGCAGATTAAATGGCATGGAGGCTGCCCTTTAACTTACACGCCTTGTATTACTGTGGGGTACTTAGGTTGCCATTGCCGTTGACAGTGACAGTTGTTGTGTTTGCTTGACCAATTTCAATATTTGCCTGAGTCTTTTGCTTGTATTCGTCCTGGATTCGGGCTATTTCGCTTTCGATAACCTCTCTAAGGTCAGCAAACGCACCACCGGTTTCCTTGCTGATTTGGACACCTATTTTGGCGGGTTTTGGGGTGCTCATCGCGTCTCCTATTTCGATAATACGAATTCTCAAGCCGTTGCGTTTCGAGCCTATTTCAGATGCTTGTTTTATCTCTGCAGATTGCCGACAGTAATCCCTAAGGTTGGAAAGATGAGAAAAAAGGGCATTTTTGGATGTTTTGCAGCGACAAAAGGGCGATTCTGCCCCTTTCCTTAAGGCGGTAGGTTATCACCTAAATTGACGTTGGTGCAATGAAATAATAAAGGGCGCAGGTGCGCCCTTCCATGCCTTGCCTCGCCATGCCCTGAGGCTGTTACCGGAGGACTTAAATCATAACACTTCCTGCGCCCAAAACTCAGGCTTGATATTCAACTCGAACATCGACTGGATCAAGCAGCACAGGTTATGGCAGAGAATTTTACAGAGAGCTTCGTTGATCTGCGCCGTCTTAGTTTTGCTTCTCAAGCTATCGCCAAACTTCGCCTTGATCATACTGAAAGTAGACTCGACATTTGATCGCTTGTGATATTGCTGCAGGAACCATTCTCGATTGTAAGAAAAGTAATTCTACTTGACCTTTTGCATCAGGCCTCGTTACTTTTGCATCAAGTTTCACTTTTGCAGCAAAGCCCCCCTCTTCCTTTCTTGTGCAGATTTCGTCTCCCTTGTGCAAGTCGGAGCTTTTGTGCAAAGTCCACAAACTGGTTACCAGATATCCAGTGTATATCTGGTTTCCAATCGCGTTTTCTGCCGGCAGCCAACGAAATTGGCGCGCCAAAGACGTATGGGTCTTTAGTGGATACTGTGTATCCATTCTATGGGTTGACGGATGAACATTCTCCGATTCCCTAACGCGTTTATTTCTCACAGTTAAGTGGATCCGCACATCCCATTAGTACGTGGCACGGCCGTTGAATTAAAAGAATGCCGAATAGCAGGAATTAACGATAACGCCAACCTGACAGGCGAATTCTAAACTCAGTTACCCCTAGGGAATTAAGGATTATGCTTAACCTACTCTCTGCAGCTACGACTACCCCCACGCACGCGTTCAAGACTACCGATCTCACCAGCTCACTGATGCACAAACTTTCGCCCGAGCTTATCAACACTCTTAACGCTTTGGGCGTCGATGAAAGGTATTCAGTGGTAGATAACTATCCTGACTTTCTGTCAGGCAAGCCGATGAAGTCCAGAAGTTCGACTACTGAGCTGGGCGTCGGCGCCACAAAGCGATGTATAGAGGAGTGGCGGGGTGATCCTTCGCGGATCGGATTGCTGATTGCAGCCACGAACACTCCGGACCAAATGCTGCCATGCTTAGCCTCCGAAGTAATGGGCCAGACTCACGGATTACTATCGCGAAACATCCGAACAGTGAGCATGCAAGCTCAAGGCTGTTCGGTATTATTAAAATCCATTGAGGTCGCTCAATGGTACCTTGCCGCAAATCCCGGCCAGCTGGCAATGGTTTTGATGGCCGAGGCCCACACTCGATATGCCGCCCCGCTGTTGCGTGACGAATATTACGGTTTTCGTGAACTCTTGAGACTTAGAAGGGAGCAGAAATTAGATGAAGCCCAGTTCGAACAAAAAAGGCTGGATACCACCTTCGTCGTTCAATCAATGCTGTTTGGCGACGGTGCAGTGGCCCTGCTCGTCGGGAACGAGGAAGGAAAACCAGCTTTTGGACCGATCTCTCACTTAACAAATGATAGACCTGATGATGAAAATCTTCTGACCATGACCAGCAACAGTTCACATCCTTTTCTACAAGGGAAGCCCCAATACTTCATGCGACCGACAGTGCCGGCTCGCGGGGCACATTATGCTGTCACGACGGTCAACAAAGTCCTTGAACACCCGGACTCACCCGTTTCCAACCTTGGCCAGGTGGAAGACTGCCTAATCCATACGGGCAGCAAGAAAATCCTTGACGGTGTTTGTTCTCAACTACATCTGGAAACCGACTCCACGAAGGTACAAGGTTCCTACGAAGTTTTGAAGAATTATGGCAACCTGTCGAGCGCTTCAACTGGATTCATGCTCGCCAAGAAACACGATTGGAAAGGGCCTGCGGTAGTCGTCGGATTTGGAGTCGGATTCACGGCTAGCGCCGGAATCATGAGTTTCCCCTAAATTCAAACAGAGTCAGCCTCTCCTTATACCCCAGCATTTTCCAGCGCCGGCTGCTGAGCCAGGAGACTGGCAATTGTCTGGGTTATTTGAGAGAAGTCGAAGGGCTTACCGATGATGCCGTTGACCAGGTGATCCTCTCCCGGCGGCGCGATAGTACCAGTTCCATAACCCGTCACCAGCACCACATTCATGTCCGGCCAGTGCTTGCGTATCGCTCTTGATGTTTCCCACCCATCCATTTCGGGCATCGCTAGATCGGTAAACACGAGGTCAAAATCGGTTGCCGCCAACTGCTGCAGGGCATTCTGTCCACTTTCAGCGGTCATCACGCGGTGGCCCATCACTTCGAGCATCTCTGCAAGCGTTTCCCTTACGATCTGCTCATCATCAATTACGAGGACGGAGAGGGACGGAACTTCGATCTTTTCTGCCGGCGCTGTATCAGCCATTAGACTCGCACCGGTCGCAGGAAGATCTATGGTAAAGACAGTGCCCCCATCAACCTCGGATACCACACTGATCGAGCCTTCATGTCGCTCTATTATGCTGTAGCTCACGGACAGGCCGAGCCCGGTCCCTTGTGTGCCCTTGGTCGTGTAGAAAGGATCGAAGATTTTTTGTCTAACGTCCTCCGGCATCCCGGTGCCAGTGTCAGTGAACTGCAAACGCAAACGGCCTGCCTCGCAGACACAGCACACGGTGAGCGTACCCCCCGCGGGCATGGCGTCGATCGCATTCACAATCAAATTGACGAACACTTCACGCAATTCTGAGGCGCTGCCATATGTGTATTGCCCGCGTTCCGCAGTTAACGTAACTTCATAATGGAGACCACGAAGTCTGGCTTCGTTCTGCCAACGAGTGCGAGTGATCTCTACGGCATCATTCAAGAGACTCGACACGTCGAGGATCTCAAATTCCTTGACGGGAGATTTGCGAGCAAAGGTTTGGATTCGACGAACGGTCGCCGCCGCGTCTTCGGCAGCTGTTTGGAGTATTTCAAGATTCCGCACCAGCGCTTCATCCTGCGTTTGTCGGCGAAGGAGTTGCGCACGCCCGAGAATCGCTGCCAGCGAGTTATTGAAGTCATGCGCCACACCAGACGCCAGCTGGCCCAATGCACGCAATTTGTCAGCTCGCGCCGCGCGCTCGCGTTCTTGCTTCTGTTCCGTGATGTCTCGCGCGATACCCAGCACACCCGTAGTCCTGCCGTCGACTACAAGGGGTGAATTATCCACTCGCATGTAACGCAGACGGCCATCAGCCGCAAGGTAACGCATTTCGTAGGTTTGCGGCTGTCCCCGTAACGCTGCTTGTAGCTTGTCGTGAGCCGTTTCGCGATCGCCTTCATGAACTATATCTACAAGATCAAGCCCAATGAAATCTTCACGCTTCAATCCCCAGGCGAGAAGGGTAGCGCTGTTACACCACTTGAATCGACCGTCCATGTCAACCGCATAAATGGATTCACGGGCACTCTCGAGTATGTTTGTGAGCAGTGATTGATGTTCGCGGGCGACAGCCTGGACCTTGCGTAACTCCGAGAGGTCGCGAGCTGTACAAACAGCGGCGGTTACCGCACCAGCCTTGTCAAGCACCGGCTCAATAGATACCAAAATCGGACGGTTTAGCCGATCAGGCGTGACCTCGACAGTGACACTGCGGCCTTCTTCCAACGCTTTTTCCACCAGGCAACTCGAATCTTCGGAGGTCGTTTGCAGAATATCGCAGCACTTGCGTCCCAGGAGTGCACGCGGGTTCGTTGCCTCCATCGTCGCGCCTGCGCGGTTTACCCGTTTGAGTTGTCCGGCCCGATCAAAGATGAAGATGCCGTCAGACATGGCATCAAACGTTGTCTCCCATTCCGATTTGGCCTTGGTCACCATCTCGAAGAGTTCAGCCTGTGACATACCCACAGCCAGCCGCTCGGCCACCGAGTGAACCAGTGACAACTCATCTTCACTCCACGAACGCACGCGATCTGTTTGGTGAATGCACAACACTCCGCGAAAAAGCCCTTTGACTATCAGCGGATAATTGATTTGGGATCGGACGCTGAGTGCCTGAGCGTGTTCTCTAATCGCGGCGCTGAATCGTTCTGGCCCATCCTGACAGTTTATGGAATCGTCAATCACCAGCGGCTTGGACATCCCCAGCAACTGCTGGCCTATCGGGTCGGTGTAGCTAACGCTAAGAGTAGCGATGCTCTCAGAATCGGGCGCTACATATTCGTGCTCCACCGGTGAAATAGGATTCTCGTGATCAAATAGATGCATGTGAACCCGCGAGGCGCCGAGGGCCAGCCCGAGTTCACGCGTCGTGGTGCTTAAAACCTCGGGCAGGCTAAGAGATGCCCGAATGGCCGTTGTCACACGATTGACGAGTACCTCGCGCTTCGACGTAGCTTCGGCCCGCTGATAG
>JBHENH010000067.1:0-457 GCA_046262135.1 Pyrinomonadaceae bacterium | reverse complement strand
CTCTGCCTGACGTATGGCGATTCCAGTCTGATCCGCGACCGCTTTAGCAAGCGCAATATCTGACTCATTCCAGTGCCGGAGTTTCCGTGTAGTCGACAACGCAAACGCCGCGATCGCTTCGTCGCCGACTCGGATTGCCACATACATAATGGACCGCACGTTTGCCCGCGAGAGAATGCGTTTGTAAACATCCGCAATGCGCACATCGTGAGCTGCATCGTCGAAACAGAGCACTCCGTTCTTATTCAATGGGACTATCAGGGCCTTCACGTCCTCAAGTTGAAAGTTGTCACCAGCCGGCAGAACGCCCTCGGCATGGTACTCCGCAACGTTTACTAATCGAATTCCCTGTTCATCTCTGATGAAAAGCGAACACCGGTCGGCATCCAAATAGGCCCCAAGCTCGTTCACAGCAGCGCGGAAGATTTCTGAACTGTCCAACGAGCAACGTATTACC
>JBHENH010000066.1:0-16544 GCA_046262135.1 Pyrinomonadaceae bacterium | reverse complement strand
CCCGCCAATCCCTGCGCGCGCAACTCGTGGCGCTGGCTTGCTCCTATCAACCTTTTCAGCTAAAAGAATTCCATCGATTTATTAGCGAGATTTTCTCAACACGAACTGCATGTCCAAAACGAGAAAGACTGTTGCCGCAGCATCAAGCGATCCATCTGTCTATCCTTTTTCAGCTATCGTTGCTCAGGAGGAGATGAAACTTGCGTTGGTGCTGAACGCTATTGATCCTTCGATTGGTGGCGTGCTCATCATGGGCCATCGCGGCACCGGTAAGTCAACCGTCGTGAGAGCAGTCGCGGATTTGTTGCCGGCGCGTGCGGTGATTGCCGGTTGCGCATATTCGTGTGAGCCCGCCGACAGCAAAAATATTTGCGCGGAATGCCGTATAAAAACCAAAACAAAAAAACCGCTCCGGAAGGCTAAATCAGCGGTGCCGGTTGTGGAGCTTCCGCTCGGCGCCACTGAGGACCGCGTAGTGGGAACCATCGACATAGAGCAAGCTCTCCGCAGCGGAGTGAAACGCTTTGCTCCCGGACTACTCGCCCGCGCCAATCGCGGGTTCCTCTATATAGACGAAGTTAATCTACTTGAGGATCACCTGGTCGATCTTCTGCTTGACGTTGCCGCAACGGGAGTCAACAAGGTTGAGCGAGAAAGCGTTTCGGTCGAACATCCCGCGCGCTTTGTTCTGATCGGATCCGGCAATCCGGAGGAAGGCGAGCTGCGCCCTCAGCTGCTTGATCGTTTCGGACTCTACGTTGAGGTAAAGACGGAGAATTCCCTGAATCACCGGATAGAGATTATCGAGCGACGCGAAGCATTCGAGTCCGATCCGGAAGGCTTCCGTCGCAAATTCGGCGTCGCACAGGAGCGACTTCGCAAGAACATTACCGGTGCACGCAAGAACTCGGCGCAGGTTAAATTGCAACGCTCAGTTTTACGAGACATTGCTCAGCTGTGCTCCGAATTAAAGATAGATGGTCACCGCGGTGAGCTAACTATATCGCGCGCCGCACGAGCTCTGGCCGCATTCGAGGGACGCCAGAAGATAACGAGCGATGACGTCAAGCGAGTCGCAGTAATGTGCTTACGGCATCGATTGCCTCGCGAGCCAATGGATGAAACGAGCGGGCTCTCTCGAATTGAAGAGGCTTTAGACAGGGTTTTCGCGACCGACGACAGCGAGTTCCGAGATGACGATCCCGAAGGCGGATCGTCTTCGAATGAAACGCGGCGAGAAAAGCGGATGCACGCCGGTGCGTCAGACGGCGCGCACTCCTTCAGCGGTGCGGAAGGTAATGGCGACGCGGGCCGAGACGGGACTGCCGAGGCACACAACGGTTTACGATCGCTGGCTACGCCAAGCTTTGAAGCGCGCATCTCAAAACTCTCCTTACGTAATGATCTGAAGTTGCATCATCGACCGGGAAATCAATTGCGTCAAAGTGGTAGGCCTGCCGGCGCTACGCGAACTATCTACCACAATGAGCGCGGACGCTATGTGAGGGCCGTTGACTCCAGCCGCGGTGGTAAGGCCGTCGCTCTGGACGCGACCATACGTGCCGCTTTGCGTTCTACGACGGAGCTGACCGGGCGAGCCGGCGATGTTCGTCAGTCACGGCGACGTCGCACACTGGCGCCGGTTGCCGGCGAGGTGGTTCGTTATAAGTTGTTTAAGCGAAAGCCCGGACGTTTGTTTATCTTTGCAGTCGATCTCTCCGGCAGCATGGCAATGAATCGTATCGAGATGGCGAGAACTTTTATGGTTGCGTTGCTGCGACGGTCTTACATCGAGCGCGACAGCGTGGCTATTATCGGCTTTCGCGGCAGATCGGCGGAGCTGTTGTTGCCACCTTCCAAAAGCATCCTCCGTGCCCGGCGCGTTTTAGATTCAATGAGCGTCGGTGGCGGTACGCCCGTTGCCGCCGGTCTCCACTATTCATTGCAATTGATAAAGCGAGTAGGACGCAAATCCGGCGAGATTGCACTTCTGCTATTTACAGATGGGCAGGCAAATGTGGCCTTCGCTTCCAATCAAGTGGCGGATCGAAACGCACGCCGGCAAGCTGTAAACAATGAGATAGCGCACCTGGGTAGCCAACTGCGAAAGGCAAGCGTGAATGTGACTGTTGTAGACACGCAAAGCGGGTTTAGATCTACCGGTAAAGCGCAAATATTGGCCGACACGCTGGGTACAGAATGCCGCCGCTTGCATGAGTTGTTCAAGCCTTCTCCCGGGCAAATACCAGCTGCCTCAATCCGAAGGAGGCAAGGATGACACACCCCGAAGAGCGCGACCTTCGAGTGCTCAAGCTTTACGAGCAGCTGATCGAAATTGAACAGCGCTTGATACCCACGGGTCTGCATGTCTTTGGAAGGCCGGCGCAAAATTGTGAGCGGGCAGACATGCTTAAGATGATCGCATCTTTCGACCGCCCGGAATTCGGCGCCCGATCATTACCTGGCCTGGTTGCTGAGGGTTTGGGATTGTCTGTTCATCAAAAACGCGATCGGTTCAAAGCTGTAAACGAGGACGAGCTTAGAGAATGGGAACAGCTGGACAGAATCGTGTCCGAAGCGATTGCCAAGTTTGAGAAGGAGGGAAGTGAAATCACCGCAGCATGGTTGGAGAAAACGGCAAATGTAACGCCCTCCGAATCCACGCCTGTCTTCACACTGCTGGAGAAGATTTCTGCGCAACTCAAGACCAATGCCGAACTCGATAGACTCACCGGCGCCTTGCGTGGCGAGTATATCGAGCCTGGGCCTGGGGCCGACATCGTTCAGAACCCCGGGGTCTTACCGACGGGACGCAACACGCACGCGATCAATCCCTACGCTATTCCTTCCGCCGTCGCTATTGCGCGCGCAAAGACCGTAGCGGAGCAATTGTTGACGCGATACCGCGCCGAGCATAATCGTTATCCGCGCTCTATGGCCCTCGTCTTGTGGGGACTGGATAACATCAAAACTCAGGGTGAAGGTGTTGCTCAGGCATTATGGCTTCTCGGCGTTCATCCTGTTCGCGATCCCCTTAACCGCGTAACAGCGGTGGAGCCCATCCGACTTGAGAAATTAGGACGACCACGCATCGACGTAGTTATGACAGTTTCGGGAATCTTCCGGGATCTGTTTAGTCCGACTGTGGAGTTGCTCGATAGGGCGGTGCGACTCGTAGCGGGTCTAGACGAACCTGAGGATCTGAATTACGTGCGGCGCCATGTCCAGGAACAAATGCGGGACGAAGTCTGCGCCTTCGACGAGGCCGTGACGCGTGTGTTTTCCAATGCGCCGGGTAACTACGGGACCAACGTGAACTTCATGGTGATGGATTCCCAGTGGGAGCGGGAAAAAACACTTGGCGATCTTTTTGCAACGCGAAAGTGTTTTGCTTATGGACGCGACTCAAAAGGCCGCGCGATCGAAGGCGTTGAAGCGCGTCGAGCGATGAATTCCGCGCTTTCTCGCGTGGAGGCCACCTACCAAAATATTGATACATTTGAAATCGGCATAACCGATGTCGATCATTACTTTGAATACCTTGGTGGCGTTTCGAAAGCAGTGGAGCTGAACGCCGGCACTCGTCCTGCGATCTATTTGTCGGACAGTCTGTCCCGCGACGCAAAAATACGAACGCTGGAGGAAACGGTTCGTCTCGAGACGCGCGCCAAGACGCTGAACCCGAAATGGTATGAAGGAATGTTGAAGCATGGTTTCCGCGGCGTGGCAGAAATCGAAGGGCACGTCTCTAACACATTTGGCTGGAGCGCAACAGCGGATGCAGTTGATGATTGGATTTACACGGAAGTTGCGAAGACTTTTGTTCTCGACGACGCCATGTTGGAACGCCTCAGCAAACTCAATCCTCATTCGGCCCGTGCTTTAGTCGGAAGACTTCTGGAAGCGCAGGGACGGGGTTATTGGGAAGCCGATCCAGACGTCCTCAATCAGCTACGTGAGATCATCGATAGTTTGGAAGATCAGCTGGAAGGCGTGGCGTAGCACCGATGAATTGAAATAGTGGCTAATCATTCACACTATCAAACCTCATGAGAGTTGTTGTTTGCTACATCGGCTCCAGTCTGCTTTCACCGCTGAAAAATGCGGAGCGTGACCTTAATTGCGAATACAAGTTCGAATTGCGACTCACCGCGTTCAACTTCGGATCCCCGCTTGATAATCTTCAATGGGAGCAGGTCGATCAACAGCTTCGCGAAGCAGACGTGGTTTTCGTAATCCATGTCATGGATGGCGAAAACGCTTCCCGTTTGATTTCCGCACTTGACGGCTACAAACGACGCCATCGCGCAGTTATCGTCATCAACTGCATGCCTGAACTCATGCGGCGAACTCGCATGGGTCGCCTGAACATATCCAGGCTCCTGGAGGTAAAGGGAAACAGGGTAAACGGGAAGAGCGAAAAACGAGAGTCGGAAACAGGTACATCGCCACAGCCAATAGGACTTATGTCGGCGGTGGGTTCCTGGATCGGTCGACAGGTCGATCGGAGCAAAACAGGGAAGCGACGCAACCACGGGCATGGGCAGTATCTGAAATTAATGGACAAGCTGCCCGGTCTTCTTAAATTCGTTCCCACAGCAGGCGGATTGCGCGACGTTAAGAACTACTTAAACATTTTCTGCTACTTCCTGCAGCCGACTCCGAGGAATATCCGCTCAATGATTCTCTACGCTCTTAAGGAGTACGTACCTGACGAGCGGTTAGCGACGAGCAAGATCAACCTTCCGGCTCCGGAACAAATGCCCTCACTGGCAATCTACCATCCTGATTCACCGAAACTTTTTGAATCTTTTGAAGCGTACAAAATTTGGTACCGGCGGCGTAGTCCAAAATCCCAAGTCCAGAGTCCAACGTCTCAACGCTTGCTGCTTGATCCGGAAGCGACAGTGGGGTTGCTCCTGATGCGACCCCAGGTTGTGAGCAAAACAACCAAACACTACGATGCCCTTATTCGCGCAATTGAGGCTGAAGGTTTAAGCGTTATTCCCGCACTGTCAACATTCATGGATAACCGCGAAGCGTGCAGGAAATTCTTCACCGACGACGGTAAGTCCAAAGTCCAAAGTCTAACGTCCAATATCAAGGGCAAAGCCCGAAGGCCAAAGGCCCACGACGAACCAACCAACTACCGACGAATGACTACCAACAAATCGCATGTGAGCCAGATCGTATCCTTAACCGGATTTAGTTTTGTCGGTGGCCCGGCGATGAACGACAGTGAAGCAGCTGCAGAGTTCCTTCGCGATCTGAATCGGCCCTACCGATCCGCAGTCAGTTTAGACACGCAGACGATCGACGCATGGCGCGATTCACTTACCGGCCTCAATCCCGTTCAGGCGGGAATGCAGATTGCGATTCCGGAGATCGATGGCGCAACCGAACCGTTCATATACGGGGGCATTCCTGCGAACGGCGTTGAACCGGTAGCGCTCGACGATCGTTGCGCCAGATTCGCACGCCGTTTAAAGCGTTGGAACCGTTTGCGAACCGCGCCTCGCTGCGAACTAAAGCTGGGGTTAATTCTGTTCTGCTTTCCGCCCAACAAAGGCAACATCGGAACAGCCGCTGACATGGATGTGTTCCCGAGCGTTTACGACACGCTCGCAAGGCTCCGCGATGAGGGATACGAGGTTGAAGTCCCCGACTCGGCTGATCACCTTCGAGAAAAACTTATCGGAGGCAATTCGGAAACGTTCGCGGCCACTGCCAACGTAGCGTATCGAATGACAGTGGACGAATATCGTCGTTTCTGTCCTTATGTCCGTGAGATCGAGGAAGAGTGGGGG
Source organism: Pyrinomonadaceae bacterium (assembly GCA_046262135.1). GTDB lineage: Bacteria > Acidobacteriota > Blastocatellia > Pyrinomonadales > Pyrinomonadaceae > PSRF01. The sequence continues at coordinate 10,737 of JBHENH010000066.1, read as the reverse complement.
ACTGCGCCCGGTCGCGTGAATTCCTTCGTCGGTTCCCTCTTAATACAGGGTGTTCAGCTTGGGAATGTCTTTTTAGGTGTCCAACCGACATTTGGTTACGAAGGGGATCCGATGAGGTTGATGATGGCGCGAAGTGGCGCACCGCATCACGGCTTTATGGCGTTCTATACTTATCTATCGAAAGTGTTGGGCGTGGATGCGGTGATACACGTGGGCACACATGGCGCGACGGAATTTATGCCCGGCAAGCAGATTGGCCTATCCGGAGACTGCTGGCCCGATAGGTTGATTGGCGAGCTGCCGCATATGTACATTTACAGCGTAAACAATCCGTCTGAGGGCTCGATCGCAAAACGACGTTCTTATGCCGAACTGATCTCGTATCTCACACCGCCAATTGAGAACGCAGGGCTCTACCGGGAGCTTTCAACCTTAAAGGACCTGGTTATGTCTTACCGGCAGGCGAATAGTGAAGCAGAACGCGAAAACTTATTCTCCGCGATCGATGAGTGTAGCCGGGAATTGAATTTTCCCACTGAATGCGGGAGTAACTGGTAGTGTCCTTATTTGTTAAAGCAAACTGTTAATTGTGTAGGCTCCGATGGCATTCAAACGTAAACGCAAAGTAACAGTTTGCTTACACGCGCCAGATCAGGCCCGACGCGAGTGACTTATGGGGAGTGATGGAGTATCGCCGTCCGGAAGTCTTCAGGGGTGACGCGATGCTTGAATGTTTCGACACCATTGATTGAGATCACCGGCACGTCATAACGGTAGCGCTTTAGTAAATCCGGGTCACCTTCAATGTTTACTTCATTAAGCGTATATTCATCAGCGCACTGCGCGTCACACATCGATTGCTTGGCTTCTTCGCAAAGGTGGCAGCGTGGGCGCGTGTAAATGGTTACTACGGGTTTTGATAAGTTACTTGTCACGATTTCCCGCAACAGATTAGGTTTCGGTTTCCAGGAGCATTTTATTAAAACACAGGATAGACCTTTCGCTCTAAGATGAAATAAAAGTTGCGCTTGATTGCAGGGAGCCGGCATGGTAGACGAAAAGTTTGAAAAGCGGGCGGCCGTTGCGCTGTTGAATGAAATCCTCGAGACGGAACTCGCCGGAGTAGTTCGATACACCCACTATGCCCTCATGGTGTTTGGTCACAGCCGCATTCCAATTGTCGGCTGGCTTCGTAGCGAAGCAACTACCTGCCTCATGCACGCCAACGAAGCTGGTGAGCTTGTCACACACTTTGGCGAGCATCCCTCTTTGAAGATCGGCTCACTACTCGAAACGCACAAGCACGGTATCAACGACATTCTGCTGGAGTCGTTGGAAGCCGAAAAAGCCGGATTAGAGCTATACAAAAGATTGCTCGAACTGGTTCGCGACCGTTCGGTGCTATTGGAAGACTACGCGCGGAAAATGATTGCGGAAGAGGAACAACATCTGGGTGAAGTGAACAAGATGCTGCGTAAACCCGGAGAGATAACGCAGTTTCCTACAAACTAAACAAGTCATCGAGCCTGCTCACAGTGTTCGGATAGTTGATGCTGCAGCGCGAATAAGAATTACCTTAACAGTGCAACTAACCTCACAAGGAGTCTTCATAGCGTAATGGATGATCGCCGAAGCAGACCAAGGTTGAGCGTCAGCCTGGATGCAATGTGGGACAGCTCAACCGAAGCCCACCATGCCCGAATCACAAATCTCTCCGAAGGCGGTTGCTTTTTGGATTCTGTGGGGGAAGTTAGGGCAGGAGAAATTGTAGGCTTCCGCGTGCTGCTGCCCGACGATGACTGGTTGTATCTGGAAGGCGAAGTGAGACACTACAGTCCCGGTTCGGGATTCGGTGTGCAGTTTGTAGATCTGAATGATGAACAAACGGAAAAGCTTCGTTGGCTGTTAAGGATCGCAAAGGCGGCGGGCCCTGATGATCCGCCTATGTCTGCTGACTTGGTTGAAGAGTAAAGGACGGAGATCAGAATTATGTCGCAAAGTGGCTTGAAAGAAATGGGTGGCGAAAGCCCCATGGAACAAAACAGAGCGTTGATGATTCGCTGGTTTGAAGAGGTCTGGAATAAGGGCCGCGCTGACGGCGTAGTTGAGATGTTTGCCACCGATGGGATTGCTCATGGACTTTCGGATGACGACAAAAATCCAGTGCGTGGACCGGAACATTTCAAAGAGTTTCACGCGAAGTTTCGCGAAGCGTTCCCGGACATAACAGTGACCGTAGAAGATACTGTAGCGGAGGGCGATAAAGTCGCGGCGCGTTGTTCTGTACGTGCGAGTCACACGGGCGATAGTTTAGGGATCGCCGCTTCCCACGCCCTCGTGGACTTTACCGGCATTGCCATCATACGAGTCACGGACGGGAAGATCGTTGAAGCCTGGAACAACTTCGACTTCATGAAAATGAACAAGCAAATCGGCATAATCTAGAATGGCCCACGCCTCATGAACTATCCGGAGATCACACACAATCCACCGGAAGCAGTTAGAGAATCGCATCAAACAGCGTGCTCGGCGTAATCTGTAGCACTCGTTCAGCTTCAACGGTTAGATCCGAAGGACGGGTAGCCCACGTGGCCCCGTCCGTTGAGGTGGGATAGTTTTTAGGACGCGGCAGTGCGTCTGAGCAGGAAGAACGCTCGTCTAACCGGATGCGCCATGTTTCGCCAGCGCGAAAGTTGACGATCTTGGATCAGTTCAAAGCCTGCCTCATCGAATATGCTTCGCCATTCGCTTTCGAGGCGAAAGGAGCAGACCCCGGTGCGGCGTCGCCATTTTAGGTTGTGAGTCCAACAGACAAAGCGATCCCAGGCGCATGCCGGAATATCTTCATAGACGATCACAAGTCCATCGCCGCGCAAGACGCGGCGTATCTCACCTACAACCGCGTTTAAGTTCTGCACATGGTGCAACACGTAACAAAGAAGTAAAGCGTTCGACGATTCATCCTCGACCGGAAAACTCGTACCATCGAATTGGCGATAATTAATCGGTGCTTCGCTAACCTGATTAAGATCGATACCAATGACGTTGGTACCCAACAACGCTGAAAGATGGTGGGCCACAAAACCGTTGCCGGAGCCGACGTCCAGTACTTGCGAATGGCGCGGGATCACGCGCGCGATCTCAAGCGCCATATCATAGGCACGACCGACCTTTCGGCGTCTTCGTTCGCGACGAATGCGGCGACTCAGACCTGCAAATACACCGGTTGACGTTTGCATCCGGGAATTCGGATGCGAGGTTCCTGCTTGCTCCACAAGGCGGGCGTCGAAGGGTGCGTACGTCGCGGACGGTTGTGGGATTGAAACCGTTGGTTCAAACATATCCACGAGAACTGCAATCCCGGTGCCGGATCGTCCCGGCGAGAATATGCTGGAAATACATCAATAGCGCACCTAAAGGTCCGCGAGATTTTGGCGACGAATGTCTGCATTAGCCGACACCGGTGACCGGCGTCGGGAGCTAAACAGTAACTAATCCAATTGATAGTTTGACCTGTCCGTCGTTTTGCGTTTTTTGTTTCGCGGGTCGAAGCTGGAGGCAAACCCGCCTTCCCACCCTCGAGCTGCACGAATTAGACACTGAAAATAATCTTAAGAGCCTTCGATCTGGAGTCCACCCTTAATTCAAGCGTCCCTCGGGGCAGACGGTGGGATTGCCGCCGCGCCTGCTGCAACCAAAGAAAGGCGAAGACATACGTACGATCCGGCGAAGCAGATTCAGTGGATCGATGTGTAATTGATTAGGTAAGATTGTGTAAACAGGATTTGAAACCGTACTGCCGAGGTAATCTATGATAAGACTGTTAATTGGATTCCTGCTTGTGAGTTTGTGCATGTCGACACTGGGTCAGACCGCGCGTCCTATGAATGCTTCTAATAACTTCCTGCGGGGTACTGGCCACTTGAGAAAAGCCAGCCAATTATCGACAAGACGCAAACGATACGGTTAGCCCCGAGCCTGGAACATTTGAGTGCGGGAGAGCGGAAGGCAATTCAGAAACTCCTCGAAGTCGGAAAGATTTTTCAAAGCCTCTACGAAGAACAACGACACCCGCAGGCACTTTCCTCTTTTACAGATCTTTTCCAGATTGATAAGCGCCTGGGCTCGACCCCGGCTACACAATACCTTCTAACACTATATCGCTTGAATCAGGGACCAATAGCCACCACGCTCGAAAACAAGCGCGAGGCCTTCCTGCCAGTCGAACCAATACAGCCAGGAAAGAACGTTTATCCATGGGCCGTGAAGAAGGAGGAGATTGAAGCTTTCCTTACGCAACATCCTGACCAGCGTGAGGAGTTTATGGATCTCCGTTCGGTAGTGCGCCCCGCTATTCTTAAGTTTCTGCATCAGGACGAATCCAGACTCAGAATGTTTCCAGCGCTGAATACTTTGCATCCCGGACTACGTAAATCTTTGGCCAGTCTCGCGGTGCAGAAACGACGTCATCCCTTCCGCGCGGACCTGCCCGCATCCCAATGGGAGTTTTATGCGATCCCATATGCGGTGGCTTATGCCGAAAAACTCAATCGCGCTTATGAATTGTTATACGCAGCTGCAGATGATGTTCAGAAAGACGACGAAGAGTTTGCGCGTTACCTCCGTAATCGCGCCCGCGACTTGCTGTCCAACGATTACGAGTCAGGAGACGCGGCCTGGGTGACGGGCCATTTTAAGAATCTTAATGCGCAGATTGGTTCCTACGAAACTTACGATGACGAGCTTTATGGGGTAAAGACGTTCTTTGGTTTCAGTTTGCTCTCCACGCGCCAGCAGGAGACGACCGCGCTTCGCCAGGCTATGCGAGGACTGCAGGCCCTTGAAGATTCGCTGCCTTACGATCACCACAAGAGAGTGCGAGAAGATATTCCGGTCGGAGTTTATGACGTGGTCGCCGATTTTGGTCAGACACGCGGGGGTAACACAGCCACAATCCTTCCTAATGAAAGCTACCTGGCCAGACGTTACGGCCGCACAATCCTTTTGCGCGCCAACATCATGCGCGACCAGAACATTTTTCAATCGTCATCCGGCACACTTGAAGCGGCTGTGGGCGCGGAACAGGCCAGGGCTTTGACGTCAGATGGAAATTTTTATCGCACGCTGTGGCACGAGGTCGGGCACTACCTGGGCGTCGATCGCACAAAGGATGGCCGTGATCTTGACGAGGCATTGCAGGAAGACTCCAGCGTCATGGAGGAGATGAAGGCCGACCTGGTCTCGTTATTCGTGGCGGAGGCGCTTCATAAGCAGGGTTATTACAACGACGCACAGCTTCGAAGTGTTTACGCGGGCGGAATTCTGCGCGTGCTGCAAAACAATAAACCTCGCCGGGACCAACCGTATAACACAATGCAGTTAATGCAATGGAATTTCTTTTTGGAGAATGGTCTATTAACATTTGATCCCTCCAGCAAGACCTTTCGCATCGACTACGAGAAGTATCCTGATGTTATAGACAAGATGCTCGCCCGAACCCTGGATGTTCAATACCAGGGCGATAGAACCGCAGCCGACCGGTTTATCGATCAGTACACGGCGTGGGATGAGAACCTTCATGGTGTGATAGCCAAAAACGTTCGCGACCGTCAACGGTATCGTTTCCGCGTTTTTAAATATGCCGCATTAGGCGAATGAAAACCGGAAACAGTGGAGTAGGGAAGGGGTAAATAGGGAAGGGGTAAAAGGGAAAGAGGGGAACTGGGGAAGCAGGGAGAAGGGTAAAGGGCAAGGGGGAAGGGGGAAGGGGGAAGCGGTAAAGGGATCGCCTGGAAAGGTTTCAAGGAGCCCGGAGTTAGTCACGAGGTTATGCGTTTGGTCTTACCCCTTCCCCTTCCCCTTCCCCCTTCCCCCTTTCCCGTTAACCCTATTCCCCGTTCCCCCTGTTCCCCGGTTCTCTTCTTTTAGCGATGGCCCAGCACAAATCAGATATCGAGGTAGGATACGACCGCGTTGCCGAAGATTATGCTTCGGACTACTTCGAGGAACTCAAGCGCAAGCCGTTTGATCGTGATTTGCTCGACGGCTTTGCAAGAAGCGTCAAAGCCATGGGCCAGGGTGAGGTTTTGGAGATCGGGTGCGGCCCCGGACAGGTTGCGCGCTACCTGAAGGATCGAGGCATCAATATCCGCGGGCTGGATCTCTCTTCGGAGATGGTCGGCATTGCAAGGCGCCTGAATCCCGACATCCGTTTTGAACAAGGCGATATGTTAGCGCTTCGTCTGCCGGACGAATCATTTACGGGGGTTGTTCTCTTCTACTCGATCATTCACATCAAACGAGAAGAGGTGACACGCGCGTTACAGGAAATCAATAGGGTTTTGAAAAGAGGCGGCAGGATGTTTATATCGTTTCATGCCGGTGAAGGCGAATTGCACCGCGACGAATGGTATGGGCAGCCTGTTTCAATAGATTTTCGATTGTTTGATAAGAGGGAGATGGCCCGTTACGTTGACGCCGCAGGCTTTGACGATGTTAGTGTGATGGAGCGGCCACCTTACGATTTCGAATATCCCACGAAACGCGTTTATATCTTCGCCAGAGCAATAAAGAAGACGCTGAAAGAGCCGGAATAAGAGTTAGTGAAACCGATTGATTAGAGTAAAGCTAATAAGATGGAAACGGTTTAACGAGCAGGGAAAACGATGCGGCTCCGCCGCATTGCACGGCGACAAGCCGGAGTTGGCCATCAACTTCCCGAGTGGCGCGCCTGGTTCCGTTAGAGACAAAGAGTGTATTCAAGTTTGAAGTGCCACAAAGGTATTGACTATTTGTTTCGCCCCAGCGGGGCGAGATGTTTATAGCCTTGCAGTGTTTTCTTACTCAGAGCTCCGTAGGAGCGTAACTGCTTTCTGCTACAGCGCAGCTCAGCTGCTGGGTCTCGCTTCTAACGGAGCGAAGTCTTGGGCATGGTCCTCGTAGCTATAAACATCTCGCCCCGCTGGGGCGAAGCAATAGCGCGTATGCTGTTGCACTTCCAAGTTGAATTCGCGAAGTCAAAATCAAGATGGAAAATGACAAATGGAAAATTTTCCTTCCTCATTTTCCATTTGTCCTCCTGCACATTCAGACCCTGCCTATTGCCTACTATTTTCGAAACCGGCACCACCCAGAAAGTTCTCCCGCACGTACGTGACTGTATCGTGAAGTGTCTCACCCGGGTCGCGCGGTCGGAAGCCCAGTTCGCGCGCAGCCTTTCCGCAGTTGAGGTACCAGAAATACTGCGCCATCTCAATCGCGCCCGGCTCGACCGGGGAGGCGAATTTCCATTGTTTGAAGAGAGAATCAACGATTTGCGAGCCCGTTACCATCATCTTTGAAGGCAATGCAATTCGGGGCGCCGCCACTTTTGTCAGTCGTGCAAGTCGACCAAAGAACCTGTCGAAGGTCCAGTTTGCAGCCCCCATCAAATAACGTTCGCCATGCCGGCCCTTCTTCATTGCTACTCGAAAAGCTTCCGCGGCGTCGCGCACGTCGACAAAACTCACGCCGCCGGTCGGCACGGCGCTGATCTTGCGCGCCATAAAATCAAGTATCACTTTTGTAGAGCTCAGCCGATCGTCACCAGGTCCCACTAGCAGGCTGGGGTTCATGATCACGAGCCGCGCACCTTTGCCGTTGAAACGTTCCAGCGCCGTCATCTCCTGATAGGCTTTGCTCGTGTAATAGGGCCAGCGGGAAATAATCTCGAGCGGCTGGGGATAGGATTCGTCGGGAACCAATTCGCCATCTTCGGTAACGGCAATCGTGCCGCTGGTGGATGCAAGCACCATTGTTTTTACGTCCGCGGCCCTGGCGGCATCGCACAATAACCGCGTTCCCTCTACATGAATCTTATACATCTCCGGGGCATCCTGGCGTTCGCGTGAAACCTTGCCCGCCAGATGATAGATTTCTTTGATCCCCTCTACGGCGCGCTTCGAGTCATTCTCGTTCGTGATCGAACCCTTAAACGTCTCAACACCCAGGTCAACCAGCCAATCGGGAATCGACGTCGCCATGACGCGTATATCGCGCGTCCCTTCGGCGACTAATTGTCGGACCAGGTGTGAACCAAGAAATCCTGTGCCTCCGGTCACCAGAATTGCCGGCCGCGGTCGCTTTTCAATCGCCGCGCGGCGTTTGGTGCCTGCCTTTACCGGCGTCATGCGTGCCGTGCGTTTTGTAGAGTTGGTCGCCATTTAATATTTGGGAGGGTTGGTGGCTATCAAAACTCAAACGTACCGCTTGCGAACCACGGAGCGGGGGCAAACCGTCAGCCAATGAGTTCTTCCGCAGTGCTTCTTTCCGAAAGCTGTGCGCGCCGCTCCGCCTTCCACCGTTTTCGTAATTCTTCTGCATTGAACGCGTGGCGCGTGCGATCACGCAGATTCTCCACCTCATGTTTCACACGCGCCGCAATCACCCGGTAGGCCTCCGCTCGCGGCATTCGCTGGGTCATTTTCTCGAGTTCTTCAACCTCCAGGTAACGTCCAATGCGCGCCCCTACTTTTCTACTCTTGAGAACGTTGGAGCCTTTGGGCATTGCCTCGTGCGTGCCGTGAAGGTAGACGGGAAGAATGCCCACTCCCGCGTGCAATGCGAGGTAACCAACGACAGGTTTGAAGTCAGCCATTTCACCTGTCACTGAACGCGTCCCCTCCGGAAAGATGAGCGCGTTGTAACCGCGATCGAGAAACGAACGAGCGTGGCGAAGCGATTGTCGAAGCGAACCGGTGCGTTCCATCGGTACCAGATTGGTGAAGTTTTCCATCACCGCTCGCTTGTATTTTGTGTCGAAGAAATAGTCGGCTGCCGCCAGTACGACCATGTCTTTGCCGGAGTCGCCGAGCGCCATCTTGGTCAAGCCCATGTCCAGGTGGGAGGAGTGGTTGGCCGCTACAATGAAATTCGTGTGTACGGGGATGTTGGAGCGGCCTTCGTAATGGGTATCGAGGACTCTGTCGTAAAAGACTCGCTGCAAAAAATCTCCGGCTTTGTTACCCGCCATGCTAATGAAAGAAGGTACGGAAATCTCATCATCGTCTCCGCCACGAGACTCCGAACTTCCCGCGACACTCTCGGTTGATGCCGCACCCGGCCGCCGGCTGACCATCGTTGCAAGCTCTTTCAAATCCTGGGCCTCATTCAAACGCTCAGGAGCAGAAATTGAGCCGCCCGCATTCTCAATTGCGGCCGCGAGCTCCACAAACATGAGGCTGTCAAAACCGAGATCAGCTAAGCGGGAATTCAATGAGATCTCATCACGAGGCCGGTTGGTGACGTTGGAAACAATACCGATGAGCCAACGGCTTTCAGCGTCAGCGGCGCGACTTCCGACAGTCTTTCCATTTGATTTCTCGCTGGCCTCGAAGGTTTGCAGAATCGATAGAACCTCGCCGCGCTTAACCTTACGAGTTGCGGTCCTCGGCAACTCGATGTCGGTGAAATGTAGCACCTTCACGCGTTTGTAATAGGGAAGGGAAGCTGATACCTCCCTGAAGTGTTCGTCAACTCGCATTCGCAACTGCTCGCGGGAGAGCGCAATGTCATACTCGTCGTCAGCAACCACAAGGCAAGCGACTTTTTCACCGAGCCCATCAGGAAGGCCGACAATACTCAATTCCTTGACGTAAGGAGAGTTTGAGTAAATTTCTTCCAGCTCGTCCGGATAAACATTCTTTCCGTTGGTATCGACGATGATTTCCTTTGAGCGTCCAACCAGGAAAAGATTGCCTTCGTCATCGAGCTTTCCGAGGTCTCCCGTGTAGAGCCAACGTTCGACCAGCGCATCTCGAGTGGCGCTTTCATCCGAATAGTATCCGAGCATTACATTTGGACCACGGGCGATGACCTCGCCAACGCCGGTTGAATCTGGTTCGGCAATTTTCACTTCGACGCCGGGCAAAGGCCTCCCTACACTGCCAGTCAACATACGATTCTCCGGGCGCGTTACGGTCAGCACCGGAGAGGCCTCGGTTAGGCCATAGCCTTCGAGGATGGTGAAGCCGAGGCCCTGAAAATCCTTTTGGATCTTCTCGCTCAAAGCTGAGCCGCCGCTAATGAAGTAACGTATGCGGCCTCCCAGCCCGCCATGGATGGGATAGAAAGCAATTGGCCCAAGGTTGAGGGGTGTCCTGTCCCGCAACCAGGCATTGGCCTGAATCACCAGGTCGGCAGTTTTGCCGATCCAGTCACTGCGCTCATAAAGTTTGTTTTTAATCCGCCGGTGGAGAAGCTCCCAAAGGGCCGGCACACCGACCATTCCGGTCACATGGCCGTTTTTGATTGCGCGCGCCAACGCGTCGCCCGTTAGTTCAGGTAGATACGTTATCTGAGCGCCACGGCTGAGTGGCGTCAGAAAGCCGGTGGAGAATTCGAATGTGTGATGGAGGGGCAACACCGAAAGCACACCGTGGTGAGATTACGATGAGACAGCATCACGCCTTTAGGCCGGCCGGTTGTCCCTGACGTGAAGATCAATGAAGCCAGAGATTGAGCGGTCACGCGAGCAGGCAACAATGCGATGCGCTCTTCTTCTGTTTGTTCGTCGGGAAGAGCGAACACCTGGTCGAAGGTCCAGATCTGCAGTGATAGTCCGTTCTCAGATAGCTGCGCGAGTAACTGCGAATGTTCTGCATTCAGTTTTTCGCTCAGAATTATTCCGGCCGCTTCGCCGGCACGTGCGAAATTTACGATTTCATCCGTAGAACTATCCGGATCCACGGGGATACAGCT
>JBHENH010000065.1:7379-16695 GCA_046262135.1 Pyrinomonadaceae bacterium | reverse complement strand
AAACGTGGATTCACTAACATCTTTAAGAAGCGTTGGCTCGAAGTGAGTTTGGCAGCGCTTGATAAAGGCTTCAGTACCGATGAAGAAGTAACACCGGAGTTGCTGCATAACCGCGGAATTATTAAAAAGGCGAAGCATGATGTGGTTGTGCTTGGCAATGGTGAACTGTCTAAGCCTCTTCGTATTTCGGCGCACCGCTTTACGAAGAGCGCACGCGAAAAAATCGAGAAAGCCGGTGGGGCCGTCACACTCGTGGAATCGAAGTAGCAGGTGCCTGCGTAAACGTTAAAGGCAACGTCCGGATATTCAGAAAACGCTATGGAAAAGTTTTTCGCGGCTGTTCGCAACATGTTTAATGTGCCGGATCTGCGCCGGCGCATTTTGTTTACCCTGGGCCTATTGGCAATCTATCGCCTTGGCGCACACATCGGAGCTCCGGGAATAAACAAGGACCGGTTGGATCAGGTCTGGCACGATGTTGCCGGTACGCTTCTGGGAGTGCTGGATCTCTTCTCGGGTGGAAATTTTCGCACCATTTCGATCTTCGCGCTGGGAGTCACGCCTTATATCACCGCTTCAATTATTCTTCAGTTGATGACTGTCGTTTCCCCACAGTTAAAGAAGCTTCAGGAAGAAGGCGAGATGGGCCGGCAGAAGATCAATCAATGGACCAGATACTTGACAGTGGGACTGGCTGGTATTCAGACATCCTTCGTTGCCCACTGGTTGCAGGTAAACGGTGTGGGCGCGCCCACCTGGGGCTTTCTCTTAACCACTGTCCTTACGTTAACCACGGGGACGATCTTCGTCATGTGGTTGGGTGAACAGATCACCGAGAGAGGAGTGGGAAATGGGATCTCGCTCTTGATTTTCGCTGGTATCGTGATCGGATTGCCGAACGGCGTGCAACAGGTATTTGAACGGGTGCGCGGCGGCGACACTTTCGAGACGATCGGAGTTATCGGATTGCTGGTGGCGATCGTGGCGATAATTGCGTTCATCGTTTTCGTTGAAGCTGCGAGGCGCAAGGTTCCGGTGAGCTACGCGAAACGCCACGTAGGCCGTCAGCTTGTGGGCGGTCAGCAAACAACGATGCCTCTGAAGATCAACATGGGCGGGGTGATTCCCGTCATCTTTGCATCGTCGGTACTCTCGATGCCGCAGAGCCTTTTCGCTGCGTTTCCTCCGGATCCAAATCAGGCGGGTTCGACGTGGGCAAAGGTCTGGACCTTCTTCCAAACGTTCCATGCGAGTGATCCTTATTACGAATTGATTTTTCTCTCCTTAATAATTTTCTTTACGTTCTTTTACGTCTCGATTGTCTTCAACGTGGAAGAGGTGGCCGACAATCTCAGAAAGCACGGTGGCTTTATGCCGGGTATCCGGCCGGGCAGGGCGACCGCTGAATATCTCAACGGCATCCTTACGCGGTTGACTGTGGTGGGAGCGATTTACCTCGCACTGGTTGCCTTTTTCCCACAGTTTATGTTGAGCGGCTTTAAGGTCGCACGCTTGCCTTTAATTGGTACGTCGCTTGACGCCTTCGTAAGCAGCACACCCGGGCTATCATGGATCCCTACTGGTATGGGTTATCAGTTCTATTTTGGCGGCACATCGCTGTTGATTCTGGTCGGGGTGGCGATGGATACAGTGGCGCAGATAGAGGCCCAACTCGTAATGCGGAATTACGAAGGATTCCTGGGGAGTGGCGGCCGCTTACGCGGACGTAGGGTCTAGTTCCAGCATTGATGAACGCGAACGATGAACGCTGAATGAAGCTGTCTTCGACTCGCCGTTCAGCATTCATCGTTCACTTTATGTCTAAGATAATCGTCTTGATGGGCGCGCCTGGTGCAGGTAAAGGCACGCAGGCGCGATTGCTTCAAGAACGTCTGAAATTGCCACAAGTTTCAACCGGCGATATGTTTCGTGCACTTAAGGAAGCACGAACGCCACTCGCCGATGAAGTGCGGTCGTTGATGGAAGCCGGGCAGTTGGTTCCAGATGATGTAACAATCCGCGTTGTTCGCGAACGCACTGGACGCGAGGATTGCAGGAATGGCTATATTCTCGATGGTTTTCCCCGCACGCCCGCGCAAGCGGCGATGCTGGACAAGCTTGCAGCCGAACAGAACAAGAAGATTCAGGCTATTGAAATCGAGGTACCGCGTGAACTGCTCGCAAACCGCATGGTCGGCAGGCGAAATTGTCCTGTCTGCGGCGAGATCTATAACGTTTATTTTAGACCCGCGAAAGTCGATAATGTTTGCGACCTTCATCCCGATATCCAGTTGAACCACCGCACTGACGATAACCTCGATACCGTACAGGCACGGTTGACTACTTACGAAGAGCAGACCCGGCCGCTCCTCAACTATTACAAGGCCGCCAATCTTTTGCATGTCGTTGACGGAACCAGGGAACCTGAGGAAATCTACAAGGACATTGAGGCAATGGTCGCCACCGACAAGTTAGCGGATGCGGTTAGTTAGCCCGGGCTCGATCGCGTCCCGGTATTTTATGATCATAGGCAAGTCCAAAAGAGAGATTGAGAAAATGCGAGCAGCCGGACAGCTCGCAGGTTTGGTTCTCAATGAGCTGAGGAATATGGTGACACCCGGTGTGACTACGATCGAAATCGATCGGTCAGCCGAGAAGATGATTCGCGACGCGGGCGCATTGCCGACCTTCAAGGGCTATCACGGCTTCCCCTTTTCAATTTGCGCCTCAGTCAATGAACAGGTGGTCCACGGCTTCCCGTCTGACTACAAACTGAAGGATGGCGACATATTTTCCATTGATTGCGGTGTCACGCTCGACGGGTTTGTGGGAGATACTGCCACAACGGTGCCGGTAGGAAATGCCAGTGATGAAAGTTTAGCGCTTATTCGGGTTACGGAAGAGTGTCTTGACCTGGCGATCGAAGAGTGCCGGCCAGGAAAGCATCTTGGTGATATTGGCGCTGCTGTACAACAGCATGCCGAAGCGAGCGGCTATTCCGTCGTGCGCGATTACGTCGGCCACGGAATTGGCCGCCGCATGCATGAAGATCCGCAGATACCAAACTATGGGAAACCCGGACAAGGTCCGAAGATTAGGGCAGGATACGTTTTTGCAGTCGAACCGATGATTAATTTAGGGACCCACTTTACCAAGGTGTTGGCCGACGGTTGGACGGTGGTCACTATGGATGGAAAACCCAGCGCCCACGCCGAGCACACGATAGCCATAACTGAGGACGGGCCGGAGGTGCTCACCAGAGTCGGTTCGCATGCCGCGCCGGAAGCCGTCGTGGCAGGCAGTATTTCAACAGCCGGCTTAACCTAAGTCCAACGGCCAGCGCGGCTTGGCAAAGGCACGGCACCATGTTACTATTTGCAGTTTGTCGGTATAGCCAAATTTATTCTGACAGGATATGGCGAAGGAAGAAGCTATAGAAGTTATGGCTAAAGTCCTTGAGACTTTGCCTAACGCCATGTTCCGCGTCGAGTTGGAAGACAATCAGCATCAGGTGCTGGCGCACATTTCCGGAAAAATGCGCAAGCACTTTATTCGGATTTTGCCGGGCGATCGGGTCTTAGTCGAGCTGTCTCCCTACGATTTGAACCGCGGACGAATTACATACCGTTATAAATGATGGCGATACAGGTGAGCAGCTGGGGGTGTTGCAAATGAAGGTACGAGCCTCAGTAAAAAAGATGTGCGACAAATGCAAGGTCATCCATCGAAAGGGTGTGGTGCGCGTGATCTGCGTCAACCCCAAACACAAACAGCGCCAGGGATAATCGATTGCAGTCGCGGATAGCGATTGCTTCAAAGATCTTGCAACGCAATATATAAAGGCGAACACATACTGGAGAGTATTCACTAAAAATGGCACGTGTAGCTGGCGTCGATCTGCCCCCGCATAAAAGGGCTGAGGTTGGACTCACATATATTTATGGTATTGGCCGTTCGCGCGCGAGTTCGATCCTGACGCAAGCTGCCGTAAATCTCGATACGCGTATCAGAGATTTGAACGAAGACGAGCTGGGCCGGATCAGGGCGATCCTGGAGGCGCAAGGTGAGATCGAAGGCGACTTACGCAAGCGCATTCAGATGGATATTAAACGATTGATGGACATTGGATGCTATCGCGGGTTGCGACACCGGCGGTCGCTGCCGGTTCGTGGGCAGCGTACGCACACGAATGCGCGTACACGGAAAGGCCCCCGGCGTGCAACCATCGCGAAGAAGAAAGCCCCAGGAAAGAAATAACGGAGCGTTAGTGGTCCGTTGTCCATGGTCCATTGGGGCCGAAGGGGTACAACTGCTGACTACTGACTACTGACAAACGTATGGCAAAAGCTGCTGGAAAAAAGAAAGTTTTTCGTAAGAAAGAGAAGAAGCATGTGCCGGTCGGCATCGCCCATATTGCTGCTTCTTTTAATAATACAATGATCTCGATTACCGACCTCGAAGGTAATCTGATCGCGCAATCTTCGGCTGGGGCGCGCGGATTTCGCGGGTCACGCAAGGGCACCCCGTTTGCCGCGCAACAAGCAGCGTACGAGGCCGCGAAGAAGGCACACGAGGCGGGCATGCAACAATGTGAAGTGCGTGTCAAGGGCCCAGGCGGAGGCCGCGAGTCGGCGATTCGGGCGATTGCCAATGCCGGTATCAGAGTGGTGACGATACGCGACACGACTCCAATTCCACATAATGGATGTCGCCCCCCGAAGCGTCGCAGAGTTTAAGATTGCCGATTTTTTCGCCGATCGATATCCGGGGATCGATGCGGATTTTCATCGGCGATCAAGCGTTGAAAGTAAGGAACTATTTAACCTAAAGGACGAAGGGCCGTTGTGAGCGTGAGGTCGGAAGTCTTCACCAACGTAGCCTGTAAACTTTTCCGTCGTAAAGACTGGAGGCAGAACAGTTGGCTAGGTATAGAGATGCGGTGTGCCGGTTGTGCCGCCGCGAAGGTGCAAAGCTTTTTCTCAAAGGTGACAGGTGTTACAAACCTTCTTGTCCGATTGAAAAGCGCGGCACGCAGCCGCCCGGACAACATGGCAATTCCATGCGTCGTGGTAAGGCTTTGGTCGGGTACGGCCAGCAGCTGCGCGAAAAGCAGAAGGTCAAACGCATCTACTTCATCCTCGAAGGACAATTCCGCAATTATTTCGAACGCGCTGCTCGCATGAAGGGAATTACGGGTGAGAACCTGTTGTTTCTGCTTGAGCGTCGCCTTGATAACGCGGTTTACCGCGCCGGATTTTCAACTTCCCGCCGGCAGGCGCGCCAGTTGGTAAACCACGGCCACATCCTTGTCAACGGAAAAAAGGTTGATATCCCGTCTTATCAAGTTAGAGCAGGCGAGGCAATCAGCATCAAGGAAGGAAGCCGAAAGAATCCGCACATAGAGAGTGCGTGGCAAACGGCTTCCGGACGCGGACGCCCGTCGTGGATAGCTCAGGACGGCGGGGATATGGCAGCTCGAGTTACGAATCTGCCGTCTCGGGAAGATATCGATCGCTCAATCAATGAGCAGCTTATCGTTGAGCTTTATAGTAAATAGTTCGCGATCCCCGCATTGGCAACCCGGTTGCCTGTGTGGATAACTGCATTTTTAAAACTGGGACTAAAAGTTATGGCTATGGACCAAAATAATTTATGGACCGGCTTTCAGATGCCTCGCCGTTTAGCGGCAGACGTCGAAACGCTGACGGAACGCTACGGCCGGTTTTCAGCCCAACCTTTTGAGAGGGGCTTCGGCACTACCGTCGGCAATTCATTGCGGCGGGCATTGCTTTCTTCGATTGAAGGCGCCGCCGTCACGGCCGTAAAGATAGAGGGTGTCGAACACGAGTTCTCTTCTATTAAAGGCGTGGTCGAAGACGCCACGGACGTTATTCTTAATCTGAAACAGGTGCCGTTTAAACTCCACGGCAACGAGTCAAAAACTCTGCGAATTTCAAGAGAGTCGGCCGGCGAAGTTACGGCTGCGGATATCGAGGCCGATGCGGACGTGGAAGTTTTGGACGACGCGGTGCACATTGCTACGGTCAGCGAAGGCGGATCGTTAAAAGTCGAGATGCGATTAAAGCGCGGGCGTGGTTACGTCTCTGCCGATCGAAATTTCGACGAAGATCTCTCGCTCGGTTACATTCCGATCGACTCGGTGCACACACCTGTTAAGAAGGTTAATTATACGGTGGAGGCGGCGCGCCTGGGCCAGAACACTGAGTTCGACAAACTTACAATTGAAGTTTGGACCGACGGTTCGGTAAAGCCCGAAGATTCAATTGGTCTGGCGGCAAAATTGATTAAAGACCACATGTCAATCTTCATTAACTTCGAAGAAGACACCGACGATTTTGCTTACTCGAAGATTGAGCGACCACCGCTTCCTCGTAATGATCAACTTGACCGGTCAGTGGATGAACTCGAATTGTCAGTTCGTTCTTACAACTGTTTGAAGAATGCCGATATCAGAACCATTCGAGACCTGGTCCAGCGGAGCGAACGCGAGATGCTGGCCACGAAAAACTTCGGGAAGAAATCGTTGAACGAGATCAAGGAAATCCTGAACGGAATGGGCCTTGATTTTGGGATGGAATTTGACGAGCAGGGAAATCCAATTCCGGGTACAGGCGGACGCGACGGCGCCGATCTCAGCGACTTCGATAACGACGAGCAGTAGCAACTAATTACGCGCTTCGATTCTGTTCAGGAGTACATCGATACGGGTTAGAGTCATGCGACACCAAAAAGCACATCGAAAGCTTGGTCGAACCAGCGAGCACCGCATGTCAATGCTTCGCAACCTGGCAGTCTCGCTTATCAATTCGCGAGAGGAGCGAATTGTTACCACGTTGCCCAAAGCCAAAGAGCTGCGACCATTCGTCGAGCGTGCGATTACGCTTTCTCGCCGGGCGAACAATCTTGAAGGTGAAGATACTGGTGCACGCGCGCTGCATCTTCGCCGGCAGGCCGCTGGCTTTTTTCACGCCGGAAATATGCAGCAGGCACCTCTGACGGGAAAGCGCGGACAGCCTCGGCCGGCTCGGACAGCTGGAATTGCAGCGCTGCGACGATTGTTTGATGAGCTGGGCGAGCGCTACAAAGATCGGCCGGGCGGGTACACCAGGATATTTAAACTTGGCCACCGCGTTGGAGATAATGCCGAGCTCGCGATTATTGAGTTAGTCGGCAATCAGAGCGAGATACAGGCACTGGAAGCGGCGAAGAAGCGAAAGTCCGCAACGTCGAAAAATAAAAAGGGAGCCGACCCGAGAGGTGCAACCGCCCGCGCGGTCGCCCCAAAAAAAATAGCGTCAGACGCAGCGAGGGCTTCTGACAAAGTTAGTGAGCCAGAAAAACTGTCCGACGAGACTGTAGGTGAGTCACCGGATGAAACCGCAGTTCTCGACCAGGGGCCTGGACCAGACGACGAGAAATAGATTCACCCTTCGATTTACACCGAGCGTTGGCATGCGCCCGGTCCGGAAATGCCCCAATCGACGATCGGCCAGGTTAATCCGAGTCTTTTGGGGCTAAACACTTTGGTGGGGTGCAGGGCTCTTACAAATGGAACCGGCAATAAAAAAGATGGACGAGCAGGAAAGCCCGAAACCACAGCAGGAAGGCCAGGCTGCGATCGGCGCCACAATAGAACAGACTCAAACTGAGACGTCCCCCGGGCGTCGCCGCCGTCAGCGGAACACTTCCGGCCCACCGGGAGTCTCGGTAAACATGGATGAGTTGCGTGAGCTAATCCATTTGATTCGTGAAAACGAATTTACCGAATTTGAACTTGAACGTGAGGGGTTCCGGGTTAAATTCCGACGAGGCGTCGAGAGCGATACCGCGGAAACTCGAGACGTTCGCGCGGCAGCAGGTGTTATGGCGTCTACCGGCGCTACTGCCAGCGGTTCACCTTCGACAGATACCACAGTCACTACGAGTTCCGCGCCCGCTCACCCCGGGGCAAAAGCGCAGACAGCAGCATCCGAAGATCAGGACCTCCACATCATCCCCTCGCCTATAGTAGGAACGTTTTATCGCGCCGCCTCTCCCAATGCTGAGTCGTTTGTGAAAATCGGTAGTCCGGTCGAGCCCGATACGATTGTTTGCATAATTGAGGCAATGAAGTTAATGAATGAGATCCAGGCCGAGACCAGCGGTGAGGTTGCAAAGATTTACGTTGAGAACGGCCAACCTGTGGAATACGGCCAGCCGCTCTTCGGAATCAAGAAGTAACAGCCACACGTCCAATGTCCAAAAGTCCAGCGTCTGGAGACGCAAACGGACGTTCGACATTGGACGTTGGATTTTGGACAAAGATGACGACGGAAATTCGAAAGTTCAAGAAGATACTTATTGCAAATCGCGGCGAGATTGCATGTCGTATCATCTGGACCTGCAAAGAGATGGGGATCCGTACCGTGGCGGTCCACAGCGACGTCGATCGCGATTCGCTTCATGTGCGCTTCGCTGACGAAGCCGCATGCATTGGCCCAGCCCCCTCCGCTCAAAGCTACTTGAACATTCCCGCCATCATCAGTACCGCAGAAATCTTCAATGTGGATGCAATTCATCCCGGTTACGGGTTCCTTGCTGAATCGTCGTACTTCGCTGAGATCTGCGCGGCCTGCAACATCAAGTTTATTGGACCACCCGCTGACATCATTAAATTAATGGGCGACAAGGTTCAGGCGCGTCGTGCGATGACGGAAGCCGGATTGCCCGTTCTTCCCGGGAGTCCCGAACCAATCACCTCAGAAGCGGAAGGCCTCAGTTTGGCGCGAGAGATTGGATTCCCGGTTATCGTCAAGGCGTCGGCAGGCGGCGGCGGTCGCGGGATGCGCATCGTGCAATCAGAAGAAGAGCTGGGTAAGGCGCTGGAGACAGCTTCGACGGAGGCCGCCGCGGCATTTAAGGATGGCAGCGTCTACATCGAGCGGTATGTGCAGGACCCACGACACATCGAAATCCAGGTGCTGGCTGATGAATATGGCGATTGCATCCACCTCGGTGAACGGGAATGTTCAATCCAACGCCGCCATCAAAAGTTACTTGAGGAGGCCCCTTCGCCGGTGCTGTCGTCAGAGTTGCGCAACCAGATGGGTGACGCAGCCGTCGCAGCATGTAAGAAGCTGGGCTATGCGAGCGCGGGTACTGTCGAATTCCTCCTTGATAAAGACAATAAGTTCTACTTCATGGAGATGAATACGCGCATTCAAGTTGAACACGCTGTGACTGAAATGGTCACGCTTGCCGACATTGTGCGCAATCAGATCAGGATCGCAGAAGGAGAACGGCTGGGCTATACGCA
>JBHENH010000065.1:355-7369 GCA_046262135.1 Pyrinomonadaceae bacterium | reverse complement strand
ACGATGTGATGATTGTCGGACACGCAATTGAATGCAGAATCAACGCTGAAAACCCGGAAACATTTGCGCCATCGCCTGGCAAGATTACGGCTTTCAACCTGCCAGGCGGACCAGGAGTTCGCGTCGACACGTATGTTTATTCGGGTTACTCCGTTCCACCGTTTTATGATTCCATGATTGCGAAGGTAATCGTGCACGCGCGCACACGCGATCTGGCGATTGCCCGCATGAAGCGAGCTCTGGAAGCAATGGTTATTGAAGGAATCAAAACTACGATTCCACTCCACTTGAAAATCATGGAGGATCCAACGTTCAGAGCAGGCGATATCTCAACAAGCTTCATGGAGCACTTCCTGGCACAAAATGGCGCAAAAACATCGCGGAACACTAGCGGCGTCGCGGCGCCGGCGGCGTGAGAGAGCGCGGTTGCTGTTTCAGGCCGGGATGCCTATAATATTCGACTTTTCTATGGCCATTGGGCTCCTCTGAGAGGATAAGGAAATGTCATACGCAGTCATAAAAACCGGCGGCAAACAGTTTGTGGTGGCCAAGGGCGCCACGATAAGAATTCCTTCTGTCGCAGCCGAGGCCGGCAAGTCTATTGAGATTGACGCTTTGTTGACCGCAGGAGACGGAGCGAAAAAGGCTCCCGTCGTGGGCGGCGCCAAAGTTTCGGCGACCGTGGTGGATCACGGTCGAGGGACCAAGATCGTCGTCTTCAAGAAAAAGCGGCGCAAACAATACAAACGCAAACAGGGTCATCGGCAAGGCTATACGACGATCACAATTGATTCGATAGGCTAAAAGCAGATGCTGGATGCTAGATGCTAGATGTGAAAAATTAAGACTGATATCTAACATCTAGCATCTAGCATCTTCTTCGGGAGTCAAGTAATGGCACATAAAAAGGGAGTTGGTTCATCTCGTAACGGTCGCGATTCTCAGTCTCAACGCCTGGGGCTAAAGAAGTTTGGCGGAGAGAGCGTATTGGGCGGCAATATCATCGCGCGTCAGCGAGGAACGAAATGGAAACCTGGCAAGAACGTCGGGCTGGGCAAAGACGATACACTCTTCGCATTGGTAGATGGAATTGTGAAGTTTGAAGACAAGGGTCGCACAGGAAAATTTATCAGCGTTTATCCGCTGGAGCAGGCGTCTACAGCTTAGACCTGCCAAAGCAGATGCTAGTCGCGACGCCTGAGGCCAAGTCTTAGACTTAGCACAGCGTCGCTTTCGATTTTAGATGTTTATTGATCGAGCTAAGATTCGCGTTGAAGGCGGCCATGGCGGCAATGGTGTAACGGCGTTTCGTCGAGAAAAATTTGTGCCTCGCGGCGGGCCTTCAGGTGGTGACGGCGGGCGGGGAGGCGACGTGTGGTTGGTAGCTGACGCTTCGCTGAACACTTTACTTCACCTGCGCTACAACCCGTTGCACATCGCAGACCGTGGCAGACACGGTGAAGGGTCAAATTGCTCAGGACGAGAGGGCGAAGACCTGATTGTCAGGGTGCCGGTTGGAACACAGGTCTTTGATAGCGCATCAGGAGAGTTCCTGCAGGATCTGGCCACCGGCGGCGCGCGCTGGCTGGCGGCCACGGGCGGGCGAGGCGGTTTTGGCAATTCTCACTTTGCTACATCGACCAATCGTGCTCCGCGTTACCACCAGAGCGGGAGCGCAGGCGAAGAACTTGAGCTGCAGCTCGAGCTGAAACTACTGGCCGATGTTGGGCTGGTAGGTTTTCCCAACGCCGGAAAATCAACTTTTATATCAACCATATCGGCGGCAAAACCCAAGATCGCGGATTATCCGTTTACCACGCTGGAGCCCCACCTCGGCGTTGTAGATCTCGGCGATTTCCGCACCTTCGTAGTGGCCGATATCCCGGGATTGATCGAGGGAGCACACCAGGGCGCGGGACTGGGCGATCGCTTCCTGCGGCATGTTGAACGAACGAAACTGCTTCTGCATCTGGTGGATGTCTCGTCGTTTTCAGGACGAGAACCTGTCAGCGACTACCAGACGGTGAACCGCGAGCTACGGGCCTACAACCCGGAATTGGCAAGCCGGCCGCAGATTGTCGTGGCTACCAAGATCGACGCGCTGGACGAGCCGGAAAGATTGGAGTCGTTAAAACAGCAAGCTGTCGAAGACAAGCTTGAATTTTACGCAATCTCTTCCGCAACGAACCGGGGCGTACGAGAGCTCGTTGCCGCGGTTGCCGTTAGGCTCGATGAGTTGAGGGATTTTACCAAACAGACTGACACGATTGAGATAGCTATATAGGAAGATCATTGCAGCGAAAGCGGATTGCTATTTACGGCGGCACCTTTGATCCAGTTCATTCTGCGCATTTGGAGATTGCCCGGAAAGTTTCGGAAGTATTTGTAATAGACGAATTTCTGTTTGTCCCTGCGCGGCTGGCGCCGCACAAGCTGGATCGTGAAGTTTCTTCTGCGTTACATCGTTACGCAATGCTGGCGCTGGCAACTGAGGAAGAGCCTCGGCTTCGTATTTCCACTTTTGAGTTGGAAGGAGAAAAACGGCAGTATACGGTCGATACGCTTCTCCACTTTAGTTCCGAGCAGGAACAACTGGCGGATCTGTTCTTCGTCATGGGCGGAGATTCCTGGTCGGAGATAACCACCTGGCGACAGTGGGAGAGGCTAATAAGCTTGTGCAATCTGATTGTCGTGACCAGACCTGGTTTTGAAATCTCGACGCAAGCAGTTGCTCCTCCAGGTGCAAGCGTTGTAGATGTGCGGGGCATGAATAGGGAGAGGATCTCGGCGCTGGTTCAAGCAGGTAAACAAAAAATATTCCTAACGGATGCTGTCATGCTTGATGTGTCGGCAACGAAAGTCAGGCAGGCTGTACGGGAGAATCGCAGGGAGAATTTAACTAAACTGGTGCCGCCGGCTGTGGCTGACTACATAGGAAAGTACAGGCTATATAGAAATACGAATGAAGCATAACTCAACTGCCAAGGAACAATCGCTCCGCCCCACAACAAGCGGGAGTTTACAACTCAAACCCACACCCAAAGAGCCGGCTAAGGTAGAGCTCGACGAAAGAATGTTGCTGGCACTTCACGGAGCCAGTGAGAAAAAAGCGGTTGATATCGCCGTACTGGACTTACGGGAGATCGCAAGCTTCACTGATTATTTCATCATCACCAGCGGAAACAACGAACGGCAGGTGCAGGCAATTTCCGATGGCGTAGTCGAGATTCTAAAAAAGGCCGGTACGCCGGTGGCCCGCATCGAAGGTTACAAGAAGGCCGAGTGGATTCTGCTCGACTACGGTGACTTCGTAGTGCACGTCTTTGAGGAAAAGGCGCGCAGGTTTTACGACCTGGAAAGATTGTGGCGAGAAGCGAGGAGAGTGGATCTGCCGCCGGAAGTTTCAGGCTACGCCGACGCTCGTGACGGTAACAGTTCTTTGAGAAGCCAGTCGTGATCGAAATTGTGGCGCATTCTGAAGCGATGCGCGAAGTAATTCGTCTGGTTGGGCGAGTCGCCGGAACAGATGCAAATGTGCTGGTGACCGGCGAGTCGGGTGTGGGAAAAGACGCGGTTGCGTTGTTTATTCACTCACAATCCGCGCGCGCTTCTGAGTCTTTCGTCAAGATCGATTGCGCGACGCTGCCGGCAGGTTTTCTGGAAGCAGAGCTCTTCGGCTATGAGCGAGGTGCTTTCACGGGTGCAAGCGAAGAGAAGCCCGGCAGGTTGGAGGCTTCGGACCGAGGTACTCTCGTTCTGGACGAAATCGCCTACCTGTCGGTAGAGGCACAGGCCAAACTGTTACGTGTGATTGAAACGAGGGAGTTTGAACGACTGGGCGGACGGCGCACGATCAAGGTAGATGCGCGCTTGATCGCGTTGACCAATGTCGATCTCAGCGATGCAGTGAAGCGGCACCACTTCCGCGAGGACCTTTATTACCGCCTCAACGTTGTTCATATAAAGGTCCCCTCGCTACGCGAGCGCACTGAAGATTTGCCCGAGTTGGCCCAGTTCTTTGTAAAGTCGTACGCAGCTAAACACGGTCGTCAGGTCGAAGTTGTTTCGGCGGACGCTTTGTCTGTGTTGAGCGAGTATGATTTTCCCGGAAACGTTCGAGAACTGGCGAACACTATCGAGCGGGCGGTGATAGTCTCGACAGGTAAGCGGATCGATCCGGACGATCTACCCGAATCAATTCGCGCCGCGGTGCGCGTGCAAAGGCGAAAGAACAGGCCCCAGTCGCTTGCGGAGGTGGAGTCTGAATATGTCGCGGAAGTTTTGGCATCAACCAGGGGCAACAAGACTGAAGCTGCACGGATCCTCGGGATCAGCAGAAAGAACATCTATGAAAAACTCGCTCGACGCGCAAAGACGGAACACGGAAGCATGAAGCAGGAAGAAGAGCGCAAGCATGAAGGATGAGGATGAAACACTCAACCTACCTCCCGGCGTGTTCATGCTTCATCGTGCCGCCCCTCATCTCTGGCTTATGAAACTGCGACTGGTCTGGACAGGCAAAACGCGGGATGCTCATCTGAGGGCGTTGGCAGAGGATTATCTGAAGAGGCTATCGCACTTTACCAAGTGCCAGGTCTCTGAACTGCGTGAAAGCCCGGGCTCGCACAAGACGGTGGGCATCGATAAGGATTCGAAGCGCATCTCAGACGGGCTGCCTGTTGGGGGAATGAGTGTGTTGCTGGATCCGGGAGGTATCGAGTGGACGTCGCAACAATTGGCCAGAGAGTTACAGGATTGGCAGGAGAAGGGAACCAAAGAAGTTACGTTTATCGTGGGTGGTCCAAACGGGGTATCAAAAGATCTATCAGCAAAAGCGAACAAGCGCTGGAGTCTTTCAAGGTTGACGCTTACGCATGAAATGTCACGCGTTGTTTTGCTCGAACAATTATATCGGGCGTATACGATTATTCACGGACTGCCATACCAAAAATGATGAGATAAGCAGCAGCGACGCATTCGGGTTAACGCTTAGTCGCTTGCTGCGTGAAAACCTAAACGAGAAGTATCAAGTAGGGTGGGAGGAACTTAATCGATAATGGATAAGAGAAGAGTAAGGGTGTTTCGCGATAAATTGTTGGATCGTCGGGAGAGCCTGGTGGGCCAGGTTCAACAAGCAGAACTTTACAGCCGTGAGCGCGACTCTGAGGCGACACAAGACCCCGCAGACATGGCCGCTAATGCTTACACGAAAGAGTTGTTGGTTTCCATGTCTGATAACGATCGACAAATGCTTAACCTCATCGATGAAGCGCTCGAACGGATGGAGGACAGTGGTTACGGCAAGTGTATTCGTTGCGGCCAGGCGCTGCCGGACAAGCGGCTCGAAGCGGTGCCCTGGGCCCGGCATTGCGTGAAATGCCAGGACTTGCTGGAGCGTGGCTTGCTAACTGAGGATGATGAATAGCGCGCTGATCTATTAATGACTGCTAATGGGATTTACGGCCTCCATCGGTTGATACCGGGAGGCCGTTATTCTTTGCGGGCTGCGCATAAAAGACTTTTTGCTAAGGCTGTTCCGAGAAACGCCTGACAACACGCGGTGGGCAGTGTCAGGTTTATTGTTACTATCGTAAGGTGACGGTCTTCGCGCGCACGGCAAACCTGCTCTATGACTCGATGCTGGCGGTCATGTACCCTCAAGCTTGTGAGCTTTGCGGAGCAAGTGTTGAATCGCGTGCACTCGGCGTAGCGTGTGCGGCGTGTTGGGACCACACTCACATCTTCAACAAACAGGAAACTTTGTGTTGGAAGTGCGGACTACCTTCGATAGGCACCGTGGCGTCACATATGAGACAGGATGTACGCTGCCGGCGTTGTGACGATGATGGGTTCTCCGCAGCGCGTGCCTGCGGCGTATATGAAGGGGCGTTGCGCGCCTCTGTCCTTATTCTTAAGCAGCAACCTCACTTGTGCCGCAAATTGAGCGAGCTGCTATGTGAGGCGCAACGTCAAGAGCCCTTGGGCAACGCGACTCGAATCATTCCGGTCCCGCTCCATTCCGAACGCGAAAAGATCCGGGGCTTCAACCAAGCGCGCGTAATAGGGAGGGAACTGTCCCGCGTCGTTTGTCTACCTTTAGATGACGTGAGCCTGGTTCGCACTCGCCACACTCATCGTCACCGGGCAGGCATGGACGCGAAGGGCCGGCAAGAAACCGTAGATGACGCTTTTCGGGTTTCTTATCCAGCTTTAATTTCGGGTGAACGTGTGCTGCTGGTTGACGATGTTTTCACCACCGGCGCGACCGTGTCGTCTTGTGCGAAAGCGTTGCTACGAGCAGGGGCTGAGGAGGTGTTTGTCCTAACAATCGCCAGGCCTGTTCGTTACTGATCGACTGCATTCACATTTCGCTCAAGCAAACCTGATGAGGACTAACCAAGCCCTACCAACACATTGGCAAACCACCGCCTTGTGTTCGTATTATGCACGCATGAAAACCCTATATCCTGAGATTGAACCGTTTGACACGGGAAGATTTAGAGTCTCGCCTATCCACGAGCTTTATTACGAGCAGAGTGGCAATCCCGATGGCAAGCCGGCGGTATTTCTCCACGGTGGACCGGGGGGCGGATTAGTGCCTGAATATCGACGCTACTTTGACCCTGCAATCTACCGGCTCGTCCTGTTCGATCAACGCGGCGCGGGGAAGAGCACGCCGCACGCCAGTTTGGAAGAGAACACGACCTGGGATCTGGTTGAAGACATCGAACGCCTGCGACGGCACTTTGGGATTGACCGGTGGTTGGTCTTCGGTGGTTCGTGGGGAAGCACTCTGTCTCTAGCTTATGCAGAGACGCATCCGGAGCGAGTTAATGCGCTGGTACTGCGGGGCATCTTCTTATGCACGCCCCGGGAGATTAGCTGGTTTTATCAAGAGGGCGCAAACGCGATATTTCCGGACACATGGGAACAATTTCTTGAAGCGATTCCAGAAGAAGAACGTGGAGATCTGCTGCACGCTTACCACCGCCGTTTAATGAGTGACGATGAGGC
>JBHENH010000065.1:0-345 GCA_046262135.1 Pyrinomonadaceae bacterium | reverse complement strand
CCGAGCCGCAAATGGCGTTGGCTCTGGCCCGGATTGAGTGTCACTACTTCGCTAACAATGTATTTTTTGACAGCAACAACTATTTGATTGAACACGTTGACAAAATTCGCGCCATACCGGGTGTCATCGTTCAGGGCCGGTACGATATTGTTTGTCCTATGATGAGCGCCTGGGACCTTCATCGTGCGTGGCCCGAAGCCGAGCTCCGAATCATTCGGGACGCCGGCCATTCAATAAGCGAGTCAGGAATTATTGATGCCCTGGTCGACGCTACCGACAAGTTTGGACGGGTTCCGGTATAGGACCGGGTACGGTGGCCCCGGGCGATCTCGCGTGGGGTAACAA
>JBHENH010000064.1:16802-17195 GCA_046262135.1 Pyrinomonadaceae bacterium | reverse complement strand
GTAAGGGGGAACTCTGGCCGTGTTGCGCTCATTCGATAGGAAATACCCCGATCCGACCTCACGATAGAAGCCAGGTATAGGTTGACCGCTGCCATACCGCCAGGCGCCGCTCGCGTTCCATGTTTCGGTAAAGCGATAACTACTATACACATTTAATGTGTGGGCCTGGTCACTGTCGCTTACAAACCGAAGTCCATCAAGGTCATCAGTCAACTCGGTGCGCGAGTAGGCATAAGATACCCACCCGGAAAACTTGTTCGCGCTCCGCCGTTGCAAGGTCAACTCGATTCCCCTCGCATGGCCACGCAAGGAATTCTCAAAGCTGAACTGCGCGAAAGTTAGTTCGTTGTTCAATAGTCGTGGTTCCGAAAGACTAAAGAACAGGCCTTTATC
>JBHENH010000064.1:617-16697 GCA_046262135.1 Pyrinomonadaceae bacterium | reverse complement strand
GCTGGAGACCACCCTAATGAAGCTCGCGGCGAGAAGACAGTTTCGCGCGTGGTGCTGCTATGTTCGACTCTTCCTCCGCCGGTTAAAGAAAGCCGCAATCTTTCGTTGGTCCAGGTATCCTGGGCGTAGAAAGCCTCTTCCGTACCGTGACGGTTGAAGTTTCCGAAGGTGATTGCAACTTCGTCCGCGAAATCGAAAAACTGACTGGTGCTGTCGACATTTAGTGAGCGAATGTACAGTCCCGCCTCAATTCTATGACGAGGTCTCAGTTGGAAGGCGACGTCACTGCGCAAGCCATACTGCGAGCGGTGTCCGTTCTGCAACGAGGCATCGTTGCGATTGGTATTCTCGAAGTTGGTCCGAAGGCCAAAAAGGCGCGTTTGCCAAAACACCTGAGGGTTAGGTGTAAAGGTCCAGTGTCCATTCACGAGAAGATTGTTTGTGTCCGCGCGCGATACCTGGTTGATTCCCAGTAAGGCGCGATCACGGTTGCGGTCGAAGTCGAACGCTCCAAAAATCAGTGAAAAACCGATTTGGTTTCGTGAATTGAGATCGTAGAGTGCTTTGCCTTGCGCATCCGCGAAATTAAGAATGGGCGGGTTGTTGGTAAAGTTATTCTCGTCGTTGATGCTTCGTACCAGATAACCCACGTAGCTTTTGCGACCTGCGAATAGATAAGAGCCGCGGCTCTTCGCGAAAGGACCATCTACCAGTCCCGACAAACCGCTTAGGCTCGCGGCGATTCGACCAGCAGGCTTTACGCGGTTCCCGTCGCGGGTTACTACATCCAATATACCCGCGCTGCGGTAACCATACTTAGATGGAAATCCCCCGCTCAATAATGAAACGGCACTGACCGTGTCTGCATTAATCACCGACAGCGAGCCTGTGTCTGGAAACCCGCCGGCCACGGTGTGAACAAAGTTTTCGGTGAGAATGCCATCCAGATACAAACCGACTCGATCAAAGCCCGCACCGCGTATCGAGAATTCACTGCGAAAGTCGTCATTGGCAGTCGCGCCCGGGAGCGCTTGCGCCGCGCGCACGGGATCGCCGAGTAGAACGCTTGAAAGTGCTTGTAGCTCACGCTTGTTAAGTGTTTGTTCCGAAGCGGCGTTGGCTTCGGTACTTGCAAAGGGATCATCTGTAACTACAACGTGTTCCGTAAGAGCGGCAGCATCCTCGTTCAATGCAATTAACGCCTCAGGGTTTTCACTGTCTTTGATGGTGATTGTTTTCTTCACGAGCCCGTAATTGACCGTAGTTATGTAAAGATCAACGTTCCCGAGAGGCAGGTTTTCAAGCGTAAATGCGCCGTTGTCATCGGTCGTTGTGCTCTGTTCGGTGCCGCTTGCGATTACTCTGACTTTTCCCATTGGCTCGCTTGTACGCGCATCGACCACACGCCCACGCAGTGTGACGAGCGGCTTTTGTGGCGCCTCGGGTCTTTGAATGCTACTGGCCTGGACAGAGGTTGAGCCGACGGACACCAGCAAAATCGATAAAAGTAATTTGTTCATGTCTGCATTCTGCGCTAATACTCAGCGTTAAGCGAGTTCGAACCCGCGCCGACAATCTGCTTGTGCGTATGTTGCTGATTATCATATACTTGCTGAGGTTAAAGTCGGTCATAGATTCGACTGACCACGATCAGCCGGGCGGTTTTCGAATCACCCGCAGCCCCTCAAAATCCTCACGACCCAACGTCTTAAAGTCTCCCCGACGCTACTAGCTACATCGTCACGCAACAACAACCTGCTGCGCTTCAATTCGGCAATATTCGATCAATCAATTTAACAATGTATGGAATGGAGCAACCTATTAATGCGATCTCAAGAATTTGGCGGCCATGAAGCGGCTCATTCTCCCCTGACCGCAGATACAGTACTGCAGGATCGTTACCGAATCGTCCGGCAATTAGGGTGTGGGGGAATGGGCGCCGTTTACGAAGCGTTGGACCAGCGCCTTGGCATAACCGTGGCGCTCAAACAGACGCTTTCGTCCGAACCGTCCATGCGTAAACAGTTCGAACGTGAAGCTCAGATGCTGGCTGGCATGCAGCATCCGGCGCTCCCGAGAGTCAGCGATCACTTTGTAGAGGGCGATCGGGCATTTCTGGTGATGCAATTTATTGGAGGTGTTGATCTCGCTCGAATCATTTCGCAGCAACCGGGACCGTTTCCGCGTGACCAGGTGATCGCATGGGCCGATCAATTACTCGATGCGCTGATTTATCTCCACTCGCGCGACCGTCAGGTAATCCATCGCGACATTAAGCCACACAATTTGAAGCTCACAGCAACGGGCCAGATTGCTTTGCTCGACTTCGGATTGGCGAAAGCTCAACCATCGGATCCATCTGTGACTTCTTCGCGAGCTTTTTTCGGCTACACGCGGCATTACGCGCCGCTGGAGCAAATTCAGGATCAGCGAACGGATCCGCGAAGTGATATTTACGCCCTGGGCGCAACTCTCTATCACCTGCTGACAGCCATCAAGCCCCCCGATGCGCTTATGCGCGCGACCGCGATAGTCAACGGATCGCCGGATCCATTGGTCCCTGCTAATAAAATTCACGCAGCGGTAGGTCCACAGATAGCAGCAATTCTGAACAAGGCGATGGCTCAAAAACCGGAGGATCGCTATCCAAATGCATCAGACTTTCGCGAAGCCCTCAGGCGAGTTGGCCGTACGAGAAGTGACGCCGCTGCATCGATGGTTGAAGATCGTGAAGACAAGGGAACTATCTCCGCGCCTTCCGCAGATGCTGCAGCATTGAAAATGGAAATGGTCGTATCTGCAAGACGGTTTGGTCCGGGAGGCGCTACAGCGGTCCTGCTTGTCCTTGTTATGTTAGCCGCGGGTATTCTTTACGGCTCTCAACGCTGGTACGGGAAGAATCGTGGTGTTGAGGCGGCCTCTAATAATCTTACGGTGCAGCGCCAATCCTTGGCGACTCGCAAAACAGAACGGTCACGTTCTTCCGAGAATCCTTCTTTTGCGGCGCGCACGCGAAGTGGTGTCGATTCGAATAAAGTCGACCACTCAAGCGAAAAAAGAAACGACGCTGCGGCGCCAAAATCTACAGGAGGAAGTTACGGCCTCACGGAACCGGCCGCACCAGCGGTTCGCAAGAGCCGACGCCTTGATGCGCCCAGCGTGCGATTTCCCGATCCGGAGTTTCGAGAAAGTCTTCCCGGGCGTACGTCGGAAGCGCCGGCGCGTTCTTATGGTCCATTGCGCCTGGCCCATTCAACCGCTGGAAACGAATCGTCAAATGAATCGTCAGGCGAGGCGCCGAGGTTTTTCCGGTCTGCGGATGGAACACAGATCGTCAAGTTTTCGGATGGCTCTGTTCGGGTTGTGCGCCCCGGTGAGCGAAGCGTAAGACCAAATAACTCTCCAAGACGCTGAGTTAAACGGCGCTTTTCAAATCGCCTTCGCAATGAGGGGTTCCCTCGACTCCCCAATTTAAAGAATAACCCTTGACGGATCAGCGGCGGAGCCTCTAGTGATACCGGACCCGCCTGTCTTCTTTCTTCCAGTTGACCTGCTCTATCACCGCGTCAATCTGCGCTTCAATCACACGCAGATTGATGGGCGCGGCACCCCCGTAATTCTCCACCTTCTTAGTCCTCCCGCGCCGCACCGCCCTGATGATCACCGTAGCTAAGTCAGTCATCGACACAAAGTACTTGCTCTTCAAGCTGAAAAAATCCTGCCGCTCGACGATTTGCGCAATCCTCAAAAATTCAGATTTACCAATCGAACCACGGTAGCGGCCAATTCGCTGGACATTAGCTTTACCGATGTATGTCGCGGTTCCATCGCTACGTAGAAATACTTCGTAAACCGGACAAGGGCCGAAGCAGCCCTCGCGCTTTAAGCTAACCTCGGAAATTAAGCTGTTAGCCTGAAAACCGGCGCCGGTCGCCATTCCAGCAGTGACGCAAATGAGAAGCATTACTGCTGCGGTGAGGATGAATATTTTCAATCTCTAGCCTCCTTGCTAACTTGCCACACCCCAAACAGATCACTCCGGTTGCGGCACCTTGTCAGCGACATCCTCAGGCATTCTGACAACACCCTGCCATCCGGAAGCATCCGCGCGCATCTGTGCTGTCAGATCATCTCGTAGCTTACTTAACCCGTCACTTATCAAACACGGATAGTTGTTAATGTCGGGAAAGCGCTTCCGCTGCTCAGCGACAAACGACTTCTGCTTTTCAATAGACGGGATTGCTGCATGCTGGCCATTCTCCCAAAAGGGAGCGAGCAAACGTTCGACGCGCGCCGCGCCTGGAATATCAATCGTTTCATCGTCAAGCCCGGTCACGTCCCCAACATAATTCCCTCTGACGTCGATGCCGCGAAACAGTTGTAAGTTTCCGGGTAGAGTTGTCTTTTCCAACGAGTTTGACGCCTTCAAAGTCGGTCTACCTTCAATCAAGCATTGTTTGAATATTACGCCGGCTACGTTTCTCACTTCGCTCGACAGTTTAGTGCCTATGCCGAAGCCGGCTGCCTGCGGAAAATCTTCAACAATGCGGCGGACCTTTTCAACATCCAGATCGCCTGTCAGATTTGCCCTTAAGCCGTGAAGTCCGTTTGCTTCAAAAAAGCGCAAGCACCACTCGCCAAGCTCGGCCAGATCGCCCGAGTCGACACGGAAGCCTTTGAAGGCGCGTCGTCGTGCCTCGGTGGAAGTAGCAGCCATCGCGGCATGCACTGCACCCATGTATACGTCAATGGTGTCCAGGAGTAGAGTCGTCCCGTTCGGATTGGCATCAAGCCAACGCTCGAAGGCCACTTGCTCAAAATGCTTTGGCTTGCCGGTGCGCGGTTCGATCTCGGGCTGGTACATATATTCAATGTAGGATTGTTGCCAGTAGTGAGCCTCCGTACCGACAGCCGGGATATCTAAACGGTGAGCAGCCTCCATATTGGAAGTGTCGTTAAAGCCTCCAATAAATGCGTACACCGCAATATCAACTGCACGTTCGATGTCGCCGTTTCTTCGCAGTGAAAAATCGGACAGCCAGCGACCGTCGCCCGCAGCGATGCGAAACTGCATCGCGGTGCTGGCGGTGGTCATGGGCAAATCAAAGGCATGCTCAAACTTGATTTCCTGCGCCTGTGTGAGCGCAAAGGCGCCAGCTATATCTGCAAACGGTTGTTGCGCGAAGACAATTGTGCCGGGACGAACCGCACGAATTTTACCGACGAATTGAATGTCTTCAATAGCTTTGGCGAACAGTTTCAGGCCGCCACGATCCTGCTCCAGAAATCTGAGGCGCGGCCGATCGATCTGGCTGTCAACTAACAGCCGCACAAGGCGCTCATGGCCCAGGCAGGGGGCAAACGCTAACTTCCTCTGCGTAACATAAAAAGTCGCCTGCGCTTCGCTTAGACGACGTTGATGCAGGCTTGCTACGTCTTTATAGGACGCGTCGCCCATCGCGGCATGGTACCGATCTATGTTTAGAGTTCCCATATGTGGGACAGGCATTCCTGCCTGTCGGTTCGTGGAGTAAATCAGTGACAGGCAGGAATGCCTGTTCTACTTATGTGATTTCCGCGCCGGCGTTTTTCATTTCCTGAATCGCGCGTTGGCCATCACCGGGTTGAAGTTCAACTGCCCGCATCGCGTTCTTCAAAGCCTTAACGTGAACGCCCTCCTTTAAGGCATCGAGTACAGTGTTTTTTACGCAGTAATCTGTTGCCAGGCCGCCAATCCAAACCTCTTCTACACCCAGCCTGCGGAGTTGCAATGCCAGATCGGTGCCATCGAATGCAGAGTAACTATCTTCGTCGCCTAACCCTTTTGAGATTACGCGAATATGCGGGTCGTCAAGGAGGTCGGGATGAAACTCTGCCCCCCTGGTGTTTTGCACACAATGAACTGGCCAGGTTCCTCCGTAATCAGCGAAATGCTTTGTCTTCTCAAGGTGCCAGTCGCGGCTTTTGAATACAGGTTCGCCGCGATGCAAAAACTCCTCGATAAGCGTATTCAACGGCGCCACCACTTGATCGCCTTCAGCGACCGCGAGTGATCCTCCGGGGCAGAAATCATTCTGCACATCCACAACTATCAATGCTTTTTTCTTTTCACTTGTCATAGTTCCTGTCGGTTTGATGCTCCATACAGTCTTTGAGATGACCAGAGCAAACTCGCGATGGCAACTCACTCCTCGCGGCTGTAGGCTGCCGTTCCCCGTGCTAGACTATCCGTTCACCGAAATTTAGACCACGCTCCTTTTCTCGAATTCGAGGAATGATTATGAAGGATGCAGGAATTGAAACCAAGCGAGCTGCCACCCGGTTGGCGGGCCACGGTTCGTTGGCTGCATCACTCGGAGGCTACGAATCCGCAATTCAGGCGTCGCTGGAAGAAGCCTCGAAGGCAAACGTAATAAAGCGAATCTGGAGTGGGGACCCCTCGGTTTGGAAAAGTGAAGAGTCTCATCAAAAAGTCATTCGCAATTCGCTTGGCTGGTTAACTGTGGCCGGCCAAATGCTGGATGCCGCCGGGGAACTGACGGACTTTGCACAAAGCGTTCAAGCGTCAGGACAGTTTAAGCATGTGATGGTTTGCGGAATGGGTGGGTCCTCGCTTTGCCCGGAGGTACTAAGGCAAACCTTCGGCGGTCAGGAAGGGTTCCCCACGTTGCTGGTTCTGGACTCGACCGACCCCGACGCAGTTCATAACTTTGCAGAACAGATTGACGTTAGTCGCTGCCTTTTTATTGTGGCCTCAAAATCCGGCACGACTACCGAGCCAATAGTGTTTCACCGTTTCTGGTACCACGAAGTCGCCGGTACAACCGACCAGCCAGGTGACAACTTCATTGCCATAACGGACCCGAACACGAAGATGGCCCAAACAGCCGTCGACGAACGATTCACAAGAATTTTCTTAAACCAGCCTGATATTGGTGGGAGGTATTCCGCCCTTTCATATTTCGGCATGGTGCCGGCAGCTCTTATGGGATTGGATGTTGGAAGATTACTCGGAGGCGCCAAAACAATGTCTGAGGTGTGCGGCGCATCTGTAGGGCCATACGAAAATTCAGCCGCATTCCTCGGCGCGATTATGGCTGAGTGTGCTCTCTTAGGCAGAGATAAATTGACAATCGTTACCGACGAGAAACTCTCGGCCGTAGGTCTATGGATTGAACAACTGGTTGCGGAAAGCACAGGCAAAGAAGGGAAGGGAATAATTCCGATTGTGGGCGAACCGCTCGGGCTTGCTTCTGAATATGGTAACGATCGTTTGTTCATTTCAATGAGCGTGGGGGAAACCGACGATGTAACGCAGTCAAAGTTGAACGAGCTCGAGGCGGCGGGCCATCCTGTTTGCCGTCGCACCCTAAGCGACGTTTACGAACTCGGGGCGGAATTCTTCTTGTGGGAAATGGCGACAGCGTTTGCAGGGTGGCGACTCGGGATCGATCCATTTGACCAACCGAATGTGCAGGAATCGAAAGATGCGACTAAGGCGCTATTGGACAAATTTGCGAAAGAAGGAAAACTTGAAGCGCATCCTCCGCTTGTGAGAGAGGGACCTCTGTCAGTTTATGCAGAAAGCAACACAGACGCTGCTCCAACTTCAATTTCAGTCGCGAATGTGCTGCGGCAGAGGATCGCAATCACAAATCCCGGCGACTACATTGCGCTTCTCGCTTACCTGGAAGAAACACCGGAAATCGATGCGCTTCTTCGATCGATCCGTACAGCGCTGAGAGAAGAAACGAGATGTGCGACGACTCTTGGCTATGGGCCGAGGTTTCTACACTCGACGGGTCAGCTGCATAAAGGTGGCCCGGACGCGGGTGTCTTCATACAAATAACTGCACCCGACACGATCGACTTGAAGGTTCCGGGTGAGCCTTACACGTTTAGTGTTTTGAAAGCGGCACAGGCCCAGGGAGATCTTCAGGCATTACAGGCACATGGCCGTCGTGCGATTCGGATTGATCTGGGAACTGATGTATTGGCGGGACTGAGGAGACTGAAAGAACTGATAGTTGTGTGAGGCTGGTCATATGCAGCCTCCATTAGGTTCAGCTTGCGTTTCCAAGGGTTTGAATGAGAGCCAGAAAGACCGCAACCAATCCAACCTGAACCAGTACGAGTAGCTCGAGAAATGTAAGGCTAGCCTGCAAATCGCGCGATTTGTGAACGATGACAAAAGCTGCAGATATCGGACTGATCGGCCTTGGTGTAATGGGCCAAAATCTCGCCCTCAACATTGAACGCAATGGTTATTCAATTGCGGTTTACGACCGTGAACCGCCCGTACTGGATGCTTTTGTAGGGCGCGAGCCGGGAAAGCATCTAACAGGTACCCACTCACCCGAAGAATTTGTGCGCTCACTCGAGCGTCCTCGCAAGATAATACTGTTGGTAAAGGCGGGGGATCCTGTCGATTGGACCATCAACTTAATTAAGCCCTTCCTGGAACCAGGTGACATCATCATTGACGGCGGAAACTCCCATTTTAAGGACACAGAGCGTCGAGAACGCGAATTAAAGGCGTCTGGTCTTTTCATGATTGGATCGGGCACTTCGGGTGGAGAAAAGGGTGCTCTGCTGGGACCGAGCCTTATGCCTGGCGGCGACCCGCAGGCCTATGAACAGATCCGCGCTGTTTGGGAAGCTATCGCTGCGAAAGTTCCCGATGGTCCATGCGTAACATACGTGGGCCCGGGCGGTGCGGGACATTTTGTGAAGATGGTCCACAACGGCATCGAATATGGCGATATGGAGTTGATTGCTGAAACGTATGGCCTACTTCGCCAGGGCCTGGGGATGAAGGTCGCAGAACTGGCCGATGTTTTTGAGGAGTGGAATCGCGGCCGTCTCGAGTCTTACCTCATTGAGATAACTGCAAAAATATTACGCGTCAAAGATACGGAAACTGGAAAACCGCTTATCGATATGGTCCTCGACAAGGCGGGCCAAAAGGGAACCGGAAAATGGACCAGCCAGATTGCACTTGATCTTGGCACGCCGATACCGACCATAGACGCCGCCATCACCGCGCGAAACATTTCAGCACAACAGGACGCACGCGTTGAGGCGAGCAAGCAATTGCCGGCGCCGGAGTCCACTGCTTTTGAAGAGACCAAGCAGGCGATGGTGCAGGCAATTCACGATGCGCTGTACATTTCCAAAATTTGTTCCTACGCGCAGGGAATGAATCTCATCAAGGCCGGTTCGGAAGAGTTCGGGTGGAACATCAGTCTCAGCGAGATCGCACGTATCTGGCAAGGAGGCTGTATTATTCGAGCCAGGTTTTTAAGGCGGATCAAAAAAGCCTATTTGCGGGATCCCCAACTCGGGAACCTTCTGCTGGACAGTGAATTCAAGGAGGAGATAGGGGCGGGTCAGGGATCATGGCGCAAGATAGTTGGTTGGGCTCTGCACCGAGGGCTCCCGGTGATGGCAATGTCTGCAAGTCTTGGTTACTTTGACATGTATCGTACCGCCAACCTTCCGCTCAATCTTACGCAGGCCCAGCGTGACTTTTTTGGATCCCACACATATGAGCGAGTCGATAAACCACAAGGCGGCTTTGTTCATAGTGAGTGGGAGGAGTTGTTGGAGCAACAGCAAGGCGAGTCAGCAAGCGCAGACGGCAGTAGGCAGTAGGCCGCAGGACGGGACAGACGATACGTCGCTCTCTCTGGACGACTTAAGATGTCATTGGACAAAAGTATCAAAGAAGCTAACGTATTTGTTTTTGATACTTCGGAACAGCTTGCCCTAGCCGCAGCACAGCGATTTGTAGATTATTCGCACGCGTCGATCCTCGATCACAATCTTTTCAGTGTAAGCCTCGCCGGAGGGCAAACCCCCCGGCGAGTGTACGAACTCCTCGCGTCCGAACCTTTCAACTCAGCTGTCGCCTGGCCGAGCGTCCATCTGTTTTTTGGGGACGAACGGTGTGTTCCTCCGGATAATCCAGAGAGCAACTATGGCATGGTCTATTCAACCCTGATTTCGAAAATACCTATCCCGCCGAATAACGTCCACCGGATTATCGGAGAGAGCGATGCAGCCGGTAGTGCCGAATTGTACGAAAAAGAACTGAAGTCATTTTTCGCGAAACAATCGTTGCCGCGTTTTGATTTGGTGTTGCTGGGCTTGGGGGAAGACAGTCATACCGCATCACTCTTTCCCGGAACTGATACTCTGGGTGAAAAAGCTAGATGGGTTGTGAAGACGCGCGCGCCAGGATTAAAACAGGATCGCATTACACTCACGATTCCGGTTTTTAATCACGCAGCGAGAGTGATGTTTCTAATAACGGGCAGCCGCAAAGCAAGACCGCTTGCCGATGTTTTGCTGGGCCCAAAGCGCCCGGACGGTTTGTTGCCCGCCCAGGCAATTGGGCCCTTGAACGGCACGCTGGAGTGGCTAATCGATAGGCAAGCAGGTTCCTACCTCGAATCGACGCCCGTCCGTTAGCATCTCACGTAGCCTAGCAACCAGAAGACGATAATGAAGATCAAAATCGTCGAAATGCAGCCACCGCCAAACTTCCAGGCCGCAGCACCGGCCAGGAGCCCACGTATCGGTCCTTCCATATCTTTATCCTGTTAGGTCACACACCGAGTTTTTAATCAATCCGCTAAATTATTGGACTGAACAACGTCAGCCAGCGGCTGCCGCCTTCAGTTGTTCGGCTTTAGCTTTTTCCATGCGCGTACCCAGATCTTCCACGTCTTCCTGACTCAAGACCTTGCGCGCATCCTTAAACATCTCGCCTTCTTCTTCCTCGACGTGGTGCTCGATTTGCTCCTTCAGAACTGTAAACTTCGCAGTCCACTGTTCTTCATCTTTTGCCAAAGTCCCCAACTCACTTAGAAGTTGTTTGACCAGACGATGTTCCTCAAAGGCCTCGAGCGTAATGTCGCGCGTTTCATCCTCTTTTTCCAGCGCAGGATAGAAGATCGTTTCCTCGATGCGCGCGTGCACATCGAGCTCGGTCTTAAGCTGTGTGAAAAGTTCTTCACGTGTTTTGATGCCACGTTCGGTAGTGGAATCCAACTTTTCAAGGATCCCGGCAACCTTCTTATGATCGTTTTTCAATAGGGTAAAAGCGTTCATGGACAATCCTCCCGAATGTTCTTATCTGACGTTGGTTTGCGTTTGCCTTCTCTTATTTAACTGATTCCCGTCAGCCGCGCTCACAGACTATTTGGCTCTGCTGCGCTTCGCTGAACTGCGTCCACCTTTCTTGGCGGCCCCGCGTCCTGCAGTTTTCCTTGCTGACGAGCGAGCGCCGACAGAAGCCTGACGTTTGCTCGACTTGGCTGTGCTCCTTTTACTGGCCCGTTTCGCAGTAGCGGTGCTTCCGCGTTTGCTACCGCCCTTGCTCGCAGACTTGCGCGGTCCCGATTTCGTCGCCGCGGTTTTCTTTGTTGCAGTTTTTCTTGTCGCGGACTTAGCAGCCTGCTTCTTTGTTCCACCTGATGCTTTCCTGGCTGTCGCGCGTTTGGTCGTGCCGCCCCTTTTCCTGGAACCGGTTGTCTCGCTGTCACCAAGGCCGACCAGACTGGCAATTCGCTGCAGAACGCCAGGACCCTCGCCCTTCTGCGATGCGCTTTGGGAATCGCGGTTCGTACTTGCCGCAGCGCTTTGCCGCGGGGCACCACCTTGCCGCCGGGCCTTTTCTGCTTCCATCTCGACACCGAAACGTTCAATTTGATCTCTTGTTAAAGCCTGACGCGCTTTGCTAAACAGTTCACCTTCTTCTTCGTCAACGTGATGTTCGACATTTTCTTTAAGCACCGTCAGTTTGGCGTCCCACTCATCGTTGGGTGCGCCGCCGCCCGCCAGTTCTGCCAGTAGATCCTTTACCACCTTGTGTTCTTCGTAGGCTTCAAGAGTAATCTCTCTTGCCGCCTCTGTGTTTTCGAGAGCGGGATAGAAGATTTTTTCTTCAATGTGCGCATGCAGATCCAACTCCCCCTTCAGCCGTGAAAACAATTGGGTCTTTTGCTGGCCTGATGCCGATTCGAGTTCTTCAAAGAGCTGAGAGACTTTTCTGTGATCGTTCTTAAGAAGTTCAAAGGCATCCATGGTTCGTCCC
Organism: Pyrinomonadaceae bacterium; assembly: GCA_046262135.1. Classification (GTDB taxonomy): domain Bacteria; phylum Acidobacteriota; class Blastocatellia; order Pyrinomonadales; family Pyrinomonadaceae; genus PSRF01. Next base: position 4,597 of record JBHENH010000064.1, on the reverse strand, counting down.
CCTGAAGTTGTTCGACGGAATTGACGCCGTAGAATCAGAGGTGAGCTCACATGAGCTCACCTCTCGGTTTGTTTCGTGGTAAAGCTGTTTCGCCCGAGTGGGTTACGGGACTTACATGACGGGTGTGACGACTTCTTTACCGGCCTCCGCCACCGCCGCCGCCTTTTTGACCACCCTGACCGCCACCTTGTTGGCCACCCTGGCCGCCACCTTGTTGGCCACCTTGTCCCCCACCGCCGCCTTTTTGACCGCCTTGACCGCCACCTTGTTGGCCACCCTGGCCACCACCGCCGCCTTTTTGGCCGCCTTGACCGCCACCTTGTTGACCGCCCTGGCCGCCACCGCGCTGGCCGCCACCACCGCCGCCCTGGCCTTCTCTATCTTGGAACATTTTCTTATCCTCCCGTGGTTCGAATGATCATAACAATGGGGGCTGTATTTCTTTAACCCTGCTTTATTGCAAAAGACGAACTAAATGCCTCAGTTCGCACGCTTACCGGACAGTTACGTTAGGTATTTTTTGTGCCGCAAAATGAATGCCACGAACGACTCGCCTTCTCTGCGCGATACTTATAAAAGAACAAATTTCTCCTCAGCCACCCGCGCCTCGTTTCATAAGACCCAACAACGACTTTTCCGCAGGATGAAGTTTTTTGCCGCGATATGTCATTAAGTCATCCAGAGTATTGAAGTAGTTATCGATCATTTTTCCGGTTTCAAAGCTGTTAATAATTTCGGGGCAGATGTACGAGCTGCGACAGACGGCGGGTGTATTTCCCAGCACCTCAGCCGTTTCCTTGATTGCTTCTACAACCTTTCGCTTGCGTACAGTGTTTTTCTCCACCAATTCCGTACCGGCCCTGGCCAGCGCACAGGCGCAGACCAACGTCCCCGCCCAGGTGCGAAAGTCTTTAGCGCTGAAGTTTTCTCCCATCACCTCACGAATGTAGCCATTAATATGGCGACGCTTTACGTCAACAAACTGACCGTTCCCGTTCTGATACTTGAAAACTTCACGAGTGGGATGTCTGAGAAGACTGCGGATGACCTCCGCCACGCGTCGATCCTTGATTTGTCTTTTTTGCTGAACTCCGGATTTCCCAGGAAAATCAAATTCAACCAGGTCACCTTTGACCTTTACGTGTTTTGGTCGCAGCGTCGCGATCCCATAGCTTCCATTTTCACTTGCATAGACCTGGCTACCCGGACGCATGAAGCAAGTGGACAGGATGCGGAGGATGCAGGCCATCACACGTTCTCGACCGAGGCCTGTTTGCCTCAGATGGTTGGCGACCATTGGCCGCATTTTCGGCAGGGCCTCTGCAAACTTGATCATTCGCTTAAACTTTTTAGCTTCCTGCCGGCGCACATGATTTTCATGATAGAGATATTGCAATCGACCGGCGGCATCTTTCCCGACTGCCTGCACAGTTCCCGCGGCCTTCGAGTTGATCCAAACGTCTGTCCAGGCCGGCGGAATTTTTAGTTTCTCGATTCTTTTGAGATCATTCGCGGCCACCTGCTTCCCGTCCGAATGCTTATATCTGAATCCGCGCGCCGGTGTTCCAAGACGGTTTATTCCTGTCTTTCGGAGTTGTTCTACACGCGTCATCAGGACAATTGATCTGAGTTGTTAGATCAGCTTAGGGGCCCGCCTTTGTTACAACTAAAGGTGGGCCCGTACGTGGTTGCTGTATGGATTGTGGAAGGCTCTGAAGGCACTCGCCATGCGCTGGCGTGATCGCTTATAAGCCTTCGTATTAGTTGGGCACGATTAACTTCGCTTCTGATCTCCGCGGTCACCCTGACCTGACTCGACCTTAGTTTTCGCGTCGCGCTTCACATCCTGCGCAAGAGACCGACCCTGATCGTCGGACTCTTTAAACTGCCCCTGCTTATCTCGACGCACATAGCGCTTATCAGTGCCAGTATCGATTAATTCGCGTTTGCTGCTGCCATTGCTTTTCGGCATTCAACCCTCCTCGATCTGTGTAGGCTTCCTGTACATCGCAAGAAAGCACTTGTTTAGTAACAGACCACCTTTTCTGCAATAAACACTACTTCGTGCTGTCCATCGGCAATCGCGATGCCAATATTTTTCTAGAAAAGTATCGCCCGCGTTGGAATGGCACATTCTGTCGACTGGAACAGATTGAATAACCGAAACGAGGCGCAATATTTGCAGAGTGATTAAAGAAATTCCAGTTAATAGGGAGCGACGCAAATGCCTCGAGGAGACAAAGGAGCATATACCGACAAGCAGAAGCGACAGGCGGAGCACATTGAAGAGGGCTACGAAAAACGGGGCGTGTCGAAGAAGGAAGCGGAATCCCGTGCGTGGGCGACAGTGAACAAGGAATCGGGCGGAGGCAAAAAGAGCGGTTCGGGTCGTGGTAAGAAAGGGAATAAGAGTTCCTCTAGGAAGGGTGGAAAAAAAGGCGGCAAGAAAGCAGGCAAGAAGTCTACGAAGAAAGGCGGCAGAAAGGGAGGACGTAAATCGAGCAAGAAGTAAGCCCCAGCCACCATGACCAACAAACGGAAACGACTTATCACCGCCAGCAAACGTAAAACAACGAACACGTCGGGTCCCCCAAAGTCCGCGCCTCGCAAGGCGCGAGATGCGAGGGAGGGGCCACGTGTATCCGCTTCCCGCTCGGGGGAGATTCGCCAGCTTAAGGAACCCAAGTCGCCGATGCCCGCGCAGCATCAGCCGAAGCCGGGCATGGAATCGAAATTGAGTCCGCGCCCTCGGTATAAAGCACCACACTATCAGGGAGCTGCAAAGCTCAAGCGAAAGGTAGCGCTCATTACCGGTGGAGACTCCGGAATTGGTCGTGCGGTAGCAGTATTATTTGCGAGAGAAGGCGCTGACGTTGCCATCACGTATCTTCCGGACGAGAAGACCGATGCGCAGGAAACCATACAAGCTATAAAAGATGAGGGACGTTCGGCCATTTCCATTGCGGGCGACATTCAAGATCCACGCTTTGCTCGTCGCGCCGTTCAGAGGACGATTGCTAAACTTGGAAAGCTGGATATCCTGGTCAATAACGCAGCCTTTCAGCAACATCAAAAGACACTAGCTGACCTGTCTGAGAAACAGTTTGACCGCACTTTCAAGACAAACGTTTATGGGTATTTTCGTATGACCAAAGCGGCGCTGCCGCATTTGAAAAAGGGAAGTGCAATCATCAATACGGGTTCGATCACCGGGTTGGAAGGAAGCAAACATCTACTGGATTATTCGGCAACAAAAGGTGCAATCCACGCATTCACGAAGTCGTTGGCCCAGAATCTGGTTGAGAAAGGCATTCGCGTGAACTGCGTGGCACCTGGGCCTGTATGGACCCCGCTGAACCCGTCCGACAAGCCGGCGAAGAAGGTAGCCGAATTCGGCGCGGACACGCCAATGAAACGCCCGGCTCAACCCGAAGAGATTGCGCCCGCGTTTGTTTATCTGGCATCGGAGGTCGATTCAAGTTATGTAACAGGTGAGGTCTTAACGCTTCTGGGTGGTGACACCACCGCAGGATAGTTCTTAACAATTCACTTAACAATTCACAGGAGGAAATCATGGGGGATAACGACGGCGGAGGTAGTGCAGGTGTAGTGGCCGTTTTGGTGATTTTTATAATCATCGTCGTGGTTGCGCTTTTCGTTTTTGGCGGAAGGCTCTTCGGCGGCAACAAGAAGGTCGATGTCAACATAAGCGCGCCATCCAAATAAAGGCGAGTTCACCGGGGTAAGTGCGCTCTAGCCAGCACCGGCAAACATGCCCTGAGGTTAGCGTTTGCTTGCACGGTTGTAAGCATATTCACGCATTCGGCAGCCTCGGGACGTTTACTGCGCGGATGCCGCGTTTCAGAATGAATTTTTACAAGGGAAGAAACTTCGAAAATTGGCCGAATATTGGCGTACGCGTAAAAAAACCTCTGTTGTTCAGGTTATTCCGAGAACTGAAACTGAGGCGGGATTAGAAG
>JBHENH010000064.1:0-602 GCA_046262135.1 Pyrinomonadaceae bacterium | reverse complement strand
TTTTCAAGGATGGTCAAGGTTGAATTATGAAACAATTTGCTCAAAATTCTATTCCTCTTTCGCTGGTTCCGACGCGCCGTCTTCGACTTAAGAGGCGAACGCAGGAGCCCTCCACCTCGTTTAAGGAATCATTTGACGGCTGGCTTAGTTTAGTGGCCCCCATATTACTTCACGCTCAAACTTTGAGGCATGAACCAAAGCAGCTGTTTCACGGGTTGCCGCCCATTACTTCTACCGACGAGGTCCGCGTTGACCGCGCAACGATACGAGAAGGCCGCACTCACCGGCATTGGCCTCGCGAGGTAGTAGAAGCATTTCTGGCCGCCGAAGTAATCACCCGCAAGTAAAGCACAATCTCTTCCGACTCATCGCTTGCTTCCTGCTTTTTGATTCTCCGCATCAAGCCAGGTCTTGAGCGGTGCAAAATAATCGATAATAGCTGTCGCATCCATTTTATCTTCGCCGGTCGTAGCTTTTAGCGCTTCCGGCCACGGTTTGCTCAAGCCCATCGCGAGCATCTGCTTCAGTTTATCTCCCGCTTTTTTATTGCCATAGATTGAACCCTGATAAAGAGGACCGTTAAATCCGGCTTCTCGACACAG
>JBHENH010000063.1:16778-17229 GCA_046262135.1 Pyrinomonadaceae bacterium | reverse complement strand
GTTCAGAGCCGGCCGTTGCTTCTGTTTGCTTCCAACGCGCGATGCTCCACGGGTGGAACGCAATCGGCTCTTCGTAGTGAGTTGGCAAAGATAGTAAGTCGACTCGACAATCTCAGGGCGCAGCGGATACGCCGCACGGGCAACCGTCATGGTTTTATAGTTCAGGATTTCCGGCTCGATGCCATGTAATGTCCACATCCGGAAGGACGACTGCTGCAACCGTTGCGCGCGATCAAGATCGCCGGAAAGCGCCAGCACCGCCGGAAAGAAAGCATCCAGCGCACCGTAACTGGTCGCGGTGCGTTTGCCCGTATTCATATCGGCGTGGCCGTACCAGAGCTCGGCTGATTGCTGTGTTGTATCGCCTGGCTCGCGCTTGATCTCATCAGCCAGGTATTTGTTTACGGCTGCAATGCTTTCGAGCCACATCTGCTTACAATCCTGGTCGTCA
>JBHENH010000063.1:0-16768 GCA_046262135.1 Pyrinomonadaceae bacterium | reverse complement strand
TTGCGGTTCAGCTTGTACCGGCCCACCCGGGTGAGGTCGTAGCGCTTTGCGTTGAAGAAGGCGTTGTCGAAGTACGCCCTGGCCGCCTCCACCGACGGCGGCTCGCCCGGCCGGGCCCGTTTGTAGATCTCGACGAGGGCACGCTTTGCTTTGTCGTAGAAAACGGGCTTGTTTGTAAGTTTGCTGAGTGTCCCGAATTCGATTAGCAGTGTGCCGGCCTCCGCAGGGTTTGTATCCCGGCCGCTAACTTTTCCGGTCTTCAGATTTATTTCGATGTAAGGCAGGCCGGTGGGGGAACCGAAAACCGGCAACAGCCTGTTACCTAACTCCTCCGCCAGAGCCAGCAGTCGCCGGTCGCCCGTCAACTGATAGCTTGAAAGCAGACCTCCTAAGAGGCGAATGGTGATTTCAAAGTTCTGAACATAGAAGTCCTTATCGAACGAAAGATTCTTGACGATGTATTCTCGGGTTTTGTCTGCTTCCTCTTTCAATCCCATCAGGATCATCGTGTCGAGGGCATCAACCTGCGTCATCAGGAGCGGTTCCGCATACCAATCGTGATACGACTTGCTCAACGGCTTCAGGTCATCGTGGCCCCACGCATATTTCTTGTAGCCGCGCCACGCGTGCAGAAACTCCGCGCGCACTTCCGCCGCCAGCTTTTGCTTGTTTAGTGAGTGAACTCGTCGTGTCTGCGAAGCAACAGCCAACCGCTGATCACGTTTTTGCGAATAAACAGGGACAGACGTGGCGATGAAAAGTGCGAGCAAAAGCAGCGTGAGAAACTTTGCAGGATAGTTTCGGTTGCTCTTCACTGGGGGCATGGCAAAGCAGTCGTTGTAGAGTTGTGGGCCGTAGGCGCTGTCGCAGGGTTGCTGAAATCAACCGAGTTCTTGTTTGTGTCGGCGCAGCTGACAGTTCGTTTTACTGAGCGAGCGTTTGAATTTGTACCAGAAACCGATACCGGTGCGCTACCTTCATAGCAGTTGGCCGAATTGCCGTAACCCAGGAAGTCGGCAATCGACGTTGCGTTTGGATTGAACGGAGTTATTCCATCGTCGCCCGGGCAGGTAACTGCATTCAATGGAGTGGTGCCAATCAACAACGCCACCTTACCAGCTGTGGCGGCCAGGTTGATGGTCCCTGTGGCGTCGGCGGTCGGCAAGATCGCGCCCACCGTACCACCAGCCTCGCGAATTAGAAAATAGCTTCCCGGCGTGATGACGCCCGAAGTGATTTCGGTTTTGCTGGTTCCAAATGCGCTGGTGGCCGCAGTGTACTGCACTGCATAGGGCGTCACAGAAAAATCCACCGTGGTGGCGCCGCGATTGAACAACTCGATGAAATCATTTTGATATGCGGCACCGGTATTTCCTCCACCACCGTATACCTGGGAAATGACGAGGAGCGGCGTATCATCGTTTTGAATGGAACCCTGGCCTTGGCCGTCTGCGACTGTGGCTCCCATTACGTTGCTGATATTGACGAAGAATTTCTCTTCAGGCTCGACCAAAGTGTCGCCGCTCACAACGACATCGAACGAGTAGCTTGTCTGCCCTGGGGCAATGTGTTGGGCCATTAAACTGCGTGAGACGTAGTCGCCGCTCGCGGCTGTTGCTGATGAGTCTGCAGTTGAAATATCGAACGTGATTCCCGCTGCGGGAGCAGGCAATGATGACAGCACCTCGAAGGTGACGACTGTGGTTCCGTTGTTTCCCTCCATAACAGACATGTCGTTGATACTAAGTTTGGGGCTATCGTCGTTTTCAATAGTTCCCAAGCCCTCTGCATCGGTGATGGTCGCACCGGAACCGTTAATGACGTGTACAAAGAAGTTCTCATGAGGCTCAATATTCAGATCTCCAATCACTCCAACGTCAAAGGTGTAGGTTTGGCTTCCCGCCGGTATTGTTTGTCTCATCAGTTTATTGGAGACGTAGTCATTGTCTTCTACAGACGGATCCCCGTCGTTAGCAGACCCGTCAGCAGTAGCAATATCAAATATGACATCCTCGGGCGCCGGAGCCGATAAACCAACTGTGAACCTACACGTTGTTACTCCGGTATCGCCTTCGATTATTGATGTGTCGTTGATCGAAAGAGCTGGAAGGTCGTCATTCTGGATGGTACCTACACCCTGGCCGTCGGCAAGCGCCGCTCCCACAACATGGGTAACGTTAACAAAGAACGTCTCGTCCGTTTCAACAGTCTGATCGCCGTTGATTGCTACAGCGAATGTATAGGTCTGTCGACCTGCAGGAATGATCTGATTCGTTAGAGTTTTGGAAACATAATCGTGAGCCGCTGCTGAGGCCATATCGTCCTGAGTTGAAATGTCAAAGGTTATGTCCGTCGATAGTGCTGGGTGTGAAAGGCTAACAGTGAAGACCGCAATTGCGCTGCCGGAATTACCCTCAATGACGCTCGCATCATCTATGTTGAGATTAGGAGGTATGTCTGCGATGCAGTTATTTACATTTGAACTGGTATTCCTGGGGAGAGGAGACGCTATTGCAAAATCATTTGCATTGTTGTCGGTATCAGTGCAGCCGCCTGCCTTCCTGATGTCAGCGTTCGTATTACTCGGCGCGGCGGCCGCCCCGTTCTCACCTTCAAAACAATTGGATGTGGCGCCGTAGCCGACAAAGTCTGCGATGCCGGCGTTTCTGGGATTAAAAGGCGCTGAACCATCGTCGCCCGGGCAACTAAATGAGGGAAGAACGCCGTTTCCAACAACAAGCGCTACTTTCCCAGCAGTGGCAGCCATGTTGAGGGTGCCGGTCACATCGGACAGTGGAAGCGCAACGCCATTGGCTCCGCCAGCTGATAATTGGACCAGGAAATATTGTCCCGGCAACATCGTTCCCGTAAGCAAATCAACCTTGGCGGATCCAAACGGGGCCGTTGGGCCGGCATACTGGAGCGAGTAGGGCGTCACCGCGTAATCGACAATGGTCTTACCGCGGTTGAAAAGTTCGACGAAATCATTCCGGTAGGTCGCCCCCGAATTACCGCCGCCTCCATAAATCTGACTGATAACCAGATTAGCCTCGTCGTCGTTCTGAATTGTGGCGGAACCTTGCCCGTCAATCACCTCGGCGCCTGTAACGTTTGTAACATTAACAACGAACGTTTCGTCGGCTTCCACCAAAATGTCTCCATTTACCGTTACGTCGAAGGTATAAAATTCATCCCCAGCGCGAATTTTCTCTCCTATCAACCGGCGCGGAACATAATCCTTGCTGACGGAGTTAGCTGTGCGATCTTCAGTCGCAATATCAAAACTAACTCCGCTCGAACGGGCTTTTGCCGACAGTATGACAGTAAACGAAATTGTGGCCGCGCCTGCGTTGGCCTCTGTTACAAACCCATCGTTGATTGAGAGCGTCGGTGCTGGACCGTGCACAGTCGTTGTTGTGCTTGTGGAGTTATTGCCTTCATTCGCATCAGACGCATCTGATCGAACGGATGCTCGACTGACAATCGTGTCGCCATCGATGCTGTTCACGTGCGCTACGATCGTCATCCTCGCAGCGGAACCACTCGAAAGTGAGTCAAACATTATCTTGCGTTGTTCGCCGGAATCGTCGCAAACGCCGCCCGCCGTGGATGCACAAGAAATAAAGCTCACCGTTTCGGGCAGATCGGCAGTAACTATTACGGAACGCGCCCTGCCGGGGCCCTGATTTGTAACCTCGATGATGTATGTAATGTCAGAACCGGTCAGGACCGTATCGGTTGTTGTCGCAAAAGTAATTTTCAAGTCGGCGCTGTTCAGATTCAAACAGCCTGTGGACAAATTCTGTGGACTGCTGCTGGCGGCGTTGAAGCGAAAGTCATTTGCATTGTTGTTGGAGTCAATGCCGTTGCCCGCTGAACCTCCCGGCGTTCTTTCATAGCTTTGGTTCGTATTCGCGGTGAGCGGCTTGAGGGGAGTGTTTTCCTTGTAAGCCGAAGCGTTTGACATTCCGACTGCATCGATAATCCTTGTTCCATTCGCACTGGTGATGGCAATGCCGCCATCGTCAGCTATCCCGGTTCCGTAGGTTTGGTTTGCGGCCACTGGGCCACTGTAACCACTGCTGGTGGTGAACAGGTAGTAGCAACCTGATCCTATTTCGGTGCCGGCAGGGATGGTCGCACGATCACTCATGTTACCGGCATTATTCGATGCGCGAATTTTTAGGCCGCCAATCATTACCCGTGAAAGCGTCGGGTTGTAAATTTCGACAAACTCATCCGCCGCGCCGTTGGGGCCACGCGTCCGAAACTCGCTGATTAACAGGTCACCACTACGAGGCTCGACGGAGATTGACGCCGGAATGCTTCTGATGGTAACCCCAGCTCCATTGACGGCAGCAGCAGTAATTTTCGTCGACGCGCTCATGCGTCCGCTAATGGTGGCAGTTGATGATCCGGTACCGGTGGCGGTAGTTGTGGCGTCGACAGTAGCGGCTGCTGGATTATCAGAAACGAATGTGATCGTCACTCCACCAATGTCCCGTCCATATTGATCTTTCGCTTGCGCCGTAAAAGCTTGCGTTTCCCCAACGCCGATCACGGCCGCGGTTGGCGAGATATTTACGCTTGTTAGAACCGGTGGCGGTGGATTGACCTTGAGCGGTATTTTCGTCGAATGCATACCTCTTGCCACCGCTTGAATATCTGTTGATCCTGGCGCCACAGCGGTGACCAATCCATTTTGGGCAATGGTGGCCACCGACGGGCTGCTCGATTTCCAGGAAAAGATGACACCGGAGACCTCGGTTCCATTCGCATCGAAGGCATGTGCTTCAAACTGCTGAATCATGCCGATATCTAATGTCGCAGACAAAGGAACGACTTCAATCCGCTTCAACGGCACGCACGCAAGAAAGAGTTTGCCGTCCACACGAGTGCCGGGACTGAATAGCCGGGTACCGTCACCAGCCTGCTTATGCGGAATGAAGTTTCCGCTGGAATCCGGCGATCTTGTTAGCGCTTGGTTCACGACGGCGTCAAGTTCGGTAGTCGCGCCATAAGGTACGAAGTTGGCTATAGCCCCACTCGAATCCTGGAGAGTAATTACCCCACCTGAGTTGATTAAATTGAGGCCTCCCGAGGAAGCCTTGACGGCGAGTGAGCCACCGAATACCGGATTGGTAAAATCGAAAGTGGCCGCCGCGCCTCCGAAAACTACTGTAGCTGAACAAGCAGGCAGAATCGTCCCTTCTGGAAAAATATGACGCACTGAATCCGTCGTGCTTCCGCCACGGGTGATCAGCTTGTATCCGCCAATGTTCATGTCACGAGCTGTGGTATTGACTAACTCTACGAACTCATCGTCGCTCGAGTTGCGTATGCCGTCGTGGTTTGCGTCGCCGGCAATTCCATCGGGTGGGTCAGCAAGGAACTCGTTGATGACGACATCGCGGCGTGCATCACCTATGAAGGTAATCGAGACGGAATTACTGTCCCGCGCGTCAGCCCGCAGGCTAAAGTCAACTCTACCGGCTCCACGCAGATCCGCCGGCACGATTACATGAACCTCATCGAGTCCTGGAAGATATGGTGAAGGTAGGATCGATTCAACATCTAACGGTAAACCGGCTGCGCTAGCGGACATTTGCACGGCACCGCGCACGCCCGTAGCGAACACAATTAATCGCAAGTTTCCGTCGCTTGGATCGAACGGACCGGGATTCAAATGATCAGCGTGCAGAATCACTCCCTCTCCCCGGCCATCACCATCGAAGGTGAATATCCCCGGCGCAGCACGCGAGGTCGTTAATGTACCTCTACTCGGAAAGCCTTCGGAGTTGTTGACGACAACGTCAGCTGGACCAATCTCAGTTCCGGTCGGAACAAGGAAATTGACCTGCGAACCTGATATGTAAAACATTTGCGCTTGCCGACCGTTGACGGTAACGGTTGTGCCGCGCATCGCGAGCGGAAAAGTTCCATCGGAAAGCTGTTGCGCTTGTTCAGACGAATAAGCGAGTGCGGTTCCGAACGCCACCGCAATGCTTTCGGGAGCCACAGTTTTAATGGACGCGGGCTCGTGTGCGAAAGAGGCTCCATTTACAATTTGCAATGTTCCTGATTCAGGAGGGAGGGGAGTTGCAGTGACGTAGATTTCGCAGTTGTTGGCAAACTGGTCGCCTGATGCGTGCGTCAGTGTCCGTGGGAAGTTGAACGCAATGACGGAGCCCTCGTCGTTCATAGACGCCACCACGTCCGCAGTCGCGGAGGGTGGCCCGTTTGTGACACGAGCGAACATCATCGACGGAACGTGGTACGTGTACAGGTCCACACCGCCGTCCGACGTTTGTGGCGCCACAGCGCGACGTGTAGCGAACGCAATGCGTGAACCGTTACCACTTATCGAGGGATGGAGCGGCACATCGGTAGTGCGCACACCCAGCGACGTAATTTGGCGGGTTGTCTGATTACGCCCATCATAGAGAAATACCTGGCTCGAATTTGTTTTGGTTTCCGCGGCCCACACAACGCGTCTACCGTCATCGCTGATTGCGCGGCCATAAGTCATTGCGAGGGACTGGCAATCGAGAACCAATTCCTGGACGTTGGCTGGTCCAATCCGGCTCTGGAGCAGGAGGTCGCGTTTTGTACTCGGCCCCATTTCGATGGCTCCAACATCACGAATGTAAGCGACAGCAGCTCCGTTACCACTGATTTTCGCATCTGTGAAACCGACGATTCCAGATGAATGCGTAAGCTGACTGATACGTTGCGCTACGCTGTCGTAAACGAAGATTTCGAGATTGCCGTCGGAATTATCATTGACGAGGTCCCGATTAGACGAGAACGCGATGAATCTTCCATCATCAGAGATTGAAGGCAGGAAGTTTCCGTTTACCACTCGAGCGCTGGCGTCGCCCGGCAATGTGTTGGTAACTTGAACCAGTTTGTCATGTTCATAGAGAAAAATTTCTGAGTTACCGTCGTTGTTGCTGCCCAGCGGGTTATCCATCGAAGCAAAGGCGATGCGCGACCCGTCTTGAGACATTGCCGCAGCAGGAGCCCGTGAGGCTGCGATTTGAAGAAGGGCCGGCGGGTCGCTCGAGATATCTGCCCGGATTGCATGGAAACCTGGAGCGCCATCTGTCTTTGCTAAATCTTCCGTAGATTCAAAAGTTACAACATGACCATCGCCGCTGATTGAGGGGTTAAGACTGGTCGCGCGGTTGTCTGCATTTGTGAGGTTCCGCAGTGGCGATTGCATCATCGCGCCTGGCCGACCCAACACTGCCAGCGCAATGACTATGACCGCAACGAAGCAAAGCGTTTTTGCGTGATGCAATGATGTCCTATGTTCGGTGGTCCAAACTAACGGATGCAGTCTTAGCGGGACTGTTGCGAAATTCGCGGGCTACGGCAGCCAGGAATTGCGATCAGGGTTAGCGAGCGGATCTGATATAGAGCGGTGAAGGCGTCTTGCTTACGACAAATGAATTCTTTCAGGCTGATAAGATACCGATGATCTCCAAAAAGCGAAGCGGCGACGGTGTTTCAGCATGATCAAGTTCTTACTGGAACTCTTGCATATTGAGGTGGTTCTAAGGCTTCCTGATGGGCGCATTCTACATGCGTGGCTCGAAAACTCAAGAATAATCTGGTTGCCCGAGGGAGTATCCCTGACCCGGTTTTTGTAACGCAAACTGTTAGTCTGTGCACCCGTTGAATGCCACTATTCAACGCAAACTAACAGTTTGCGTTACAATTTATGCTTGGGCGTGATTGTAGAATTCATCCTGCTTCAGTTTCACGAAAAGAGGTAATTGGGATTGAGAATCCTGATTAGTGGATCACACGGGCTGGTTGGAAAAGCGCTGATGAAGGCGCTGGAGCCGGACGGCCACGATATCTTTCGCCTCGTTAGGCATTACGCCGGCGTGCCTTCCGAGATCGAATGGAGTCCCGACCGTTACTCGATTGCGCTCGCACGTATTGAAGGTTTTGACGCAGTGGTCCACCTGGCCGGTGAAAGTATTGCGGAAGGCCGGTGGACTGAAGAAAAAAAGAAGCGCATTCGCGAGAGCCGTGTGAAAGGCACGCGGCTGCTGGGCGACGCCCTGGCGAATCTAACGCAACCTCCGGAAACACTAATTTGCGCTTCGGCAATTGGATACTACGGCGATCGTGGTGATGAAGTGCTCACGGAATCGAGCGCCCCCGGGAAGGATTTCCTTTCTGAAGTCTGCGTGGAATGGGAAGCATCAACCGCGTTGGCTAAAGAGAAGGGGATTCGCGTGGTCAACACACGCTTTGGAATCATTCTTGATCAGAAAGGCGGCGCGTTAGCGAAGATGTTGCCGCCATTTCGCATGGGTATCGGCGGCAGGATTGGTAGCGGCAAGCAGTGGATGAGCTGGATCGCCCTTGACGACGTGGTGGCGGGCCTCAAGTTCGTGATGACAAACGAAGCGGTGTCGGATCCAATAAATTTTGTGGCACCCAACTCAGTGACCAACGCAGAGTTTACGAAAGCCCTTGGCAAAGCACTTTCACGGCCCACGATATTTCCTATACCTGCCTTTGGTGTTCGCCTGGCGTTTGGCGAGATGGCCGACGCCCTTCTGTTATCGAGCCAGCGTGTAGAACCACTCATTCTAAAAAAGCACGCGTTTGAGTTTGCCCATCCGCAACTCGATGAAGCCCTGGCCCACACATTAACTTCTCGGTAACCATAAACAGCGGTCTTTGGCCCGCTTTAGTGCAAACTCGATTCCTTTTGGGGTAGCTGGAGTACCGGGTGGGCAACGTTGTTTGAAATTAAGTTTTCACGAGGCAACAGGGATTAACAATTTTCCTCGTAATCAAATAGTAATAACCGTTCGTGACGCCAGTTCCGAAAAAGTTGGTTTCCCAGTTTTTTACTGTCATACTTACGTAAATAAACTCTGCCCCTCCCCGCCCAGCGTGTTGCCGAAAAATTGTGCTTGATCGCAGAGAATGTTGCAGCGGCGAATAGCTCAGTTTACCCACACTCGTTTTGCCTCCCAAAACGCGGAGGCGAATTCATGTACGCAAAAAATAAGCGCAGTATGCTTTACCATCTCCTTTATTCTACTTTCGACTACACCCTCTGCGGTCAGAAGACGAGGGCGGTTAGCCCAAACGAGTCCGGATCAGGTTTGGAGGTTGTTGCGGAGCGACCTCCCGACCGCAAGCTGTGCAAACAATGTGAAAAAATGGAGCAGCGGTTCAACAGTGCGGAAATGGGAAAGGCGGCCGGCCTTTAGGCAGGGGCGGCCCTTATCGCGGTACGTAGGCTTCCTGAAAAAAAGCGGGGGCCGGGAGGCGAATTGCTTGCGGCAAGTCTCCAGTTCCGTCCCCGCTTGCGGAGATTCGGCCCGTCGGCCAATTCTGAGCGGGCGCAATCTATCACACAACGACTGTTTGCTTAGAGTGTCGAAATGTTTTTTATTTGGCTCCTCGCGCGCTGTGGGAACCTGTCTCTCTCACCTGGCCCCCTCTCACCCGGACGGTCATGAGCATGATTCCTTTAAGGCAGCCGTTATCCACCGCTGCCGGCCTGCGCGAGTGCACCAAACACCTCCAGCGCGTATTTCACATTGCCAAACGGAGCTGATACCTGTACCCCGTGAATTACATCCCGCACCTCCATCAACGATTCTCTCGCTATCTTGAGACCTTCCTCGCGCCCGGCTTCTTTGCTGATCGCTGATGCTGCACGCATCCGATCCATAATGGAAGGGGTAACTCGCACGCCCGGCACCTCATTGTGCAGAAATTCCGCGTTGCGATATGAGACTAGTGGCCAGATACCCGCCACAATCGGAATCCGAACGTGCTCGATGCGCTTTATGAAATCCCTTAATTGTCCGGTATCAAAGACCGGCTGCGTAATCGCATACTGCGCACCCGCTTCTACCTTGTATTCAAAACGGCGAATCTCTTCATCGGCATTTATGGCCCCCGGATTCACGCCAACGCCTATGCAGAAAGCGGTTGGCTGTCCAATCGGGTTATTTCCGATATCCAGGCCATGGTTTAGCTTATTAACCATGTTCGTCAGACCGATTGCATCAATATCGAAAACTGCTGTCGCGTCCGGATAGGGCCCCATCTTCGGCGGATCACCCGTAATGAGAAGCAGGTTCCGAATGCCTAACGCCGAAGCCCCCAGAAGGTCGGACATCATGCCGAGAAGATTACGATCTCGACAACAATAATGGAGAACAGACTCGATCCCGATTTGTTGTTCGACGAGGACGGCCGTGGCCAGGGCGCTCATGCGCGACTGCGCGCGCGCTCCGTCCGGTATGTTCACGCCGTCGACACCTGCGTCTTTTAACAGCCGGATCGAGTCAAGGGTTTTTTTTGCATCCACGCCTTTAGGCGGCAAGACTTCCACCGAAGTAACGAATTCACCACGCACAATCTTTCGTGACCAGTTTGAACGCTCCTCAGGCGGCACAATTTTTAGATCTGCCGGAGAGACTTCGGTGACCTGGGCGAGGGGCCCGGATGACATAACAACTTTCTGTGCCCGGGGCGATGCCGCGCGGACAGCGTCGGCGATTAATTTGATATGTGCCGGCGTCGTACCGCAGCAGCCTCCGATGAACTTCGCGCCCGCCTGTATGAAACGTTTGGCAAATTTTGACATGTACTCAGGCGAACACATGTAAAACTGTCGCCCCTGCACATCGCGGGGCAACCCGGCATTCGGCTGGGCTGCTAATTTCTTCTTGGTGACGCTGCGCATCTTTTCGAGCGCACTCAGGATAATGGCAGGCCCGACGCCGCAATTCAGACCGATCACATCGGCGCCCCACTCGTCGAGCCGCGCGGTCAGAAGTTCCGGAGTTGTACCGTATGAAGTGTTGCCATCGGTGAGGATGGTCATTTGCGCAATGATCGGTAGATCACAAAGTTCACGTACGGCGCGGATGGCTTGCCGAATCGCCGAGATGTCCGAGAACGTCTCGAGTACAAATAGATCAACTCCGCCTTCCAGTAAGGCAGAAACCTGAGTCTTAAACATGTCCTTCGCTTCGTCGAACGAAGTAGGACCATAGGGTTCTATCCGGAGACTGAGCGGCCCGATAGCGCCGGCGACATAGGCACGGTCGCCTGCGGCTTCGCGAGCGATTCGTGCGGCGGCAATGTTGATCTCCCTAAGACTTTCTGCCAGTCCATACTGATTGAGATTGTGGGCCGTGGCGCCGAAAGTATTCGTCTCGAGGATGTCAGCGCCTGCTCGCAGGTATTCGGAATGAATCTCGTGGACCAGATCTGGGTTAGTAAGGTTTAGTTCGTCGTAACAGCGATTGATGTAGACACCCTTTGCATAGAGCATCGTCCCCATCGCGCCGTCAAACACGTGGATGCTGTCGGATTGGAGGATATTTCTGAATGGCTCCATAAAGACTCAGCGAACAGCAAACAGTAGACAGTAAACAGCCGAACTCCCGCGCTGCTCGATTAGTATCAATTGTTTGGCATTCGAGAAGCTTCGTTGTAGTTGGCTGTCTGCTGTTTGCTGTTTACTAAACAGAAGTCCCGCGCTAAACAACGCGGGACTTCATCAAGACTGAAGTTTTTCGGGTTTGGTCCCTTTCGGACTTGCCCGAGCTGTTTAGCCGTTTGTTTTACGTGGCCGCAAGTCGCCTTAACTCACCACGTTTTCCATCGTGCTTATACGCCGCCCGAAATGCGACTGTCAAGCAGCCGCAACCGATGGTAGGGTCGCAATTGCGACACTACGCAACCGATAGATCGCCAGCATGATATCCGGACTGGGATTTCTGGATCAAACCGCGCTCACAACGTCTTACCAGGTGGTGCCGCGAGGGAGGGCTCTCCTGCCGGTGGCTGCGCCAAACTGTTTCAGCTAGCTATTCGGCCTTTCGCCTTGACACGCGGACAGTTATTTTGGCTGAATGCTCGCGTTCCCAATCCTGGAGCGTTTCAATTCGCGGAACGTGTGCGTAAGCTCTGCCCCTTCAAGTCACAACACCAAAGCTCTTCCATTATGCGCGACCTAAACTTCAATAAGGATGATTACTCATGAGCACACCGATCGACGGCACCGGAGGTAGTTCTACCACTGCGGATGACAGAGGGTTCTTTGGACATCCTCGCGGTCTCTCGACCTTGTTCTTCACCGAGATGTGGGAGCGCTTCAGCTACTACGGGATGCGTGCCATTCTGACGCTTTACATGACCAAGTCACTCGTCGAGGGAGGGCTTGGCTTCGACGAAAAATATGCCAGCGTTATCTATGCGACATATGTTTCATCTGTTTGGTATCTACCACTCGTCGGTGGCTGGATCGCGGATCGAATTCTGGGAGCCCGGCGCGCGGTATTAATAGGCGGCATCATCATAGCCTGCGGCCATTACTCGATGGCCGTTAACAGCCTGGCGTGCTTTTATACGGGCCTGGTGCTGATCGCTATCGGCACTGGCCTTCTGAAGCCCAACATTAGTGCCATGGTGGGCCAGCTTTACTCGGAAAAGGACGCGCGCCGCGACGCAGGCTTTTCGATCTTTTACATGGGCATCAACCTCGGCGCGTTCCTATCACCGCTCGTCGTGGGATTTCTCGCGCAACATGTATGGTTTAGAAACTTTATTTCCTCGATGGGTTTCGATCCAAACAGCAGTTGGCATTTTGGTTTCGGCGCCGCCGGCGTGGGTATGACTCTCGGTTTGATCCAATACGTAGTTGGCCGCAACCGGCTCAGAAGTGTAGGCGGGCGGCCGGAAAAACCAACGATAGCGACGAGGTCACAGAACGTCGATTATGTTACCGGCGGCCTGGCGCTCGTTGGCGGAATCATTGGCGCGGCGCTGGGCCTTTACTTTGGCGACGCGGGAGCGATCTCAGCTCTGTTTCCCGCGGTAGTCTTCTTTTTTGCCGGCTATCTACTCGGGACTGTTAGATTACTTGAAGGCAATGAACTGAAGAATGTATTGGTGATCTTCATTCTATTTGTGTTTTCGATTGTGTTTTGGATGACCTTTGAACAGGCAGGATCCAGCTTAACGTTATTTGCCGACCGGCTGACGCAAACGACAATCTTTGGTTGGACGTATCCTTCAAGTTGGTTTCAATCCGTGCAACCCATCTTCATAATCGTCCTGGCGCCGGTCTTTGCCGGGATCTGGCAGAAGATGGGGGACCGACAGCCATCAAGCCCGGGCAAGTTTACTTACGGCCTACTATTCGCCGGCTTCGCCTTTGTTGTGGTGACTATTGCGTCAATGCTTACTGGAGGTGGACGCGTCAGCCCGCTGTGGTTGATCGTTGTCTATTTCCTGCAAAGCATTGGGGAGCTTTGCCTGAGTCCGGTAGGCTTAAGCACAGTTACGAAGCTGGCCCCGGCACGCATGGTGGGATTGATGATGGGTGTATGGTTCCTGTCTATTTCGATCGGGAGCTACATCGCTGGACTAACGACAAGGTTTTTCGCAGGCAATGATCCCGCGGTGTTAACCAGGGCCTTTGGGATATTTGCAGCCATCACGTTAATTGCCGCGCTTATCCTGGCGCTGTTGACTCCAGTAATTAAGAAGATGACGCCACGAGCAGCCTGAAGTCGCCGTCGACTCCGCGCCATTTATTTAACCTTTTTGATGTGCGGAAATGGGCACCCCGACGTCGTTCGTATGCTCGGCATCGGTCGTCTGACCGAACGAGCACATTTAGCAATAGTAACCACGCGGCTCTGATGCTTACATCAACTTCGGAAGGTCAAACACCTTCCTTAAATCAAACAGCAAAACCGCCAACAGACCGAGGAGTTTACTTGAAAAATCGGAGCGTCATTCTTACTGCAATTATCTTTGCCCTGATCGTTGCCCTCCCCGCCGCTGCGCAACAAAAGCTTCTGACCATCGACGATATCTACGACCCCGTAAAGAAAATCAATTTCAGCGGCACTGTTCCAGCCATTCGCTGGCTAAAGGATGGCCGGCATTATTTGCTGGCAAATGATGCGGCCAGCAAGAACGTGCCACGCCTGCAAAAAGTTGATGCTGTAACGGGAGAGGCAACGCGTTTTTTTGATTCCACAAAGATGCAGAGCGCTTTTACGAGATTGAAAGGGATAACGCGGGAAGACGCGACCGAGTGGGCCAATCGTAGTTCATATCAGATGAACAAAGACGAGACGGCCGTCCTCATCAATTCCAATAACGATCTCTATTATTACGAGCTCGGTAGTGAAAAAGCGTTGCGCATCACCGATAACGCGCAGGAAGAAGTCGGCGAGACGTTTAGTCCTGACGGCCGGAAGCTGGGCTATATACGCAGCAATGACATTTACACGTTTGATTTGGGGACGAAACAAGAACGCCGGCTGACGAGCGATGGGGGGCCGAAGGTACTCAACGGCAGGCTCGACTGGGTTTATCAGGAAGAACTGTATGGACGAGGAAATTTCGAAGCCTACTGGTGGAGTCCCGACTCATCGGCGCTTGCATATTTAAGAATAGACGAGAGTCCCGTTGCCGATTACACAGTCATTGATCACATCCCATATCATCCCTTGCTGGAAGTTACTGCTTATCCTTTGGCCGGTGATCCCAACCCAATAGTTAAGCTGGGCGTAGTGAGTGCGGATGGCGGCGAAACACGTTGGATTGACACCTCGAAATACCAGCCTAAGGATTTCCTGATTGTCCGCGTGACATGGACTCCAGACAGCAAGAAGGTGGTTTACCAGGCGCAGAACCGTGAACAGACTTTTTTGGATCTTAACTTCGCTGATGCCAGTACGGGAAAGTCAAACACCTCATTCCGCGAAAAATCTAAAACCTGGGTCGAAGTAATCGACAATCCGAAATGGCTCAAGGACGGATCGTTTCTGTGGCTGAGCGCGCGCAATGGCTGGCAGCATGTTTACCACCACGCGCAGGATGGAAAGCTTTTGAAGCAGGTCACCGATGGAAAGTGGGAAGCTCGTACGATCGATGACGTTGATGAAGATAGGAATCTTATCTACCTCACGGGAACGGAGCATAGCCAGATTGCGCCCCAAACTTATCGAGTGCAGCTGGATGGTTCCGCATTAACTCGAATTACAAGTGGCGAAGGTTCACATAAGGTGGCAGTAAGCCCGACGTCTAACCTCTTCATAGACAGTTGGAGTGATGTAAACACACCAACACAGACAAGGCTTTACGATACTGACGGGAAGCTGGTACGCGTCATAGAAGCGAATAAGGTCGATGTCTTGCAGCAGTACAAACTCGGTAAAACAGAATTCCTGAAAGTCAGAACGCGTGACGGTTTTGATATGGAAGCGATGATGATCAAGCCGCCTGACTTCGATCCAGCAAAAAAATACCCAGTCCTGGAGTTTACATATAGTGGGCCACACGCACCACAGGTTAAGAACAGCTGGGGCGCTTCAACCTATATGTGGCACCAGCTAATGGCTCAGAAAGGTTACATTGTTTGGATATGCGACAACCGGACCGCCAGCGGCAAAGGCACAGAATCCGAGTGGCCGGTTTACCGAAATTTCGGTCAGCTCGAGCTACGCGATCTGGAAGACGGAATCGCATGGCTCAAGCGTCAGCCTTATGTTGACGCGGAACGCATAGGAATCTGGGGATGGAGCTACGGCGGATACATGACGAGCTATGCGCTTACTCACAGCCAGAGCTTTAAGATGGGAATAGCCGGGGGCACGGTTTCTGATTGGCGTAACTACGATACGATTTACACAGAGCGCTACATGAGCACTCCGCAGAATAATCCCGAAGGCTACAAGAGGAGCTCGCCCGTACACTTCGCCGCTAACCTGCACGGAAAGCTCTTGTTAATCCATGGGGCTATTGACGATAACGTTCACCTGCAGAACACGATCCAGTTCGTATATGAATTGCAAAAGGCGGGCAAACAGTTCCAGTTAATGATCTATCCGAAGTCGCGCCACGGCATCACTGACCCACTGCTCGTGAAGCATATGCGCGTCATGATGACGGATTTCGTTGTGGCGAATTTGTAGCGGGCGTTTGGCAGAATGAAATTTTCCATTTCTCATTTCAAATTTTTCATTCGCAGATTCAACTTGGAAGTGCACAGCATCGTAATCGGATTTGACAGGATTCGCTTAAGGTCCGTTGGGCTCAGCTGTTCAATTTAGGTGGCCACCAATACAGAACCATTGGCGGTAGCCAATGGATGCCAAAATCAAGCTAGTTCTTGATTCCGTCCAAAGTTGCCGGTAAACAAAGCCTCGTCCAAATTTGATTGAGAGCCAGCATCCATTGGCTACCGCCAACGGTTCTGTCTGGGGCGACCACGTCGGTGATGTTTTTCAGCACGTGTGGTTTCTACAGCCTCGGTTGCGACCGAGCTCAACTGTCAAGTGGAGCTAGCTTCCGCTTACTACCTCACGTGGTAAGCCTGAGCAACATGCTATCCGCTGTTGCACTTCAACTTGAATCCACCAACAATAAATGGAAATTTTCTCTCCTCTACAGAAAGCAGTTCTGTCTAGCGCACTTCAAACAGATCAATACCGAGCAACTTCCAGCCTCCGGCTACCCTCGCCAAAATCAATAGAGCCGTGCCGGATTGCTGCCGGCCAAGCTCTTTGGTTTCGAGACTGACATCGGCGGCCACCAGGTTCGCGTCAAGCTGCTCCGTCCTTAATACCCTGGTTTGCCAGATCTCAGGCTGGGTTCCTACCACGCCGCCAATGAATCTAACCAGTTCACCTGAGACGACACGCGATTCAAGTTCTGCCTTTTTACCGCTCGTAATTACCTGGTCAAGCTG
>JBHENH010000062.1:16785-17390 GCA_046262135.1 Pyrinomonadaceae bacterium | reverse complement strand
AGGCGTGTCCACCCGTTTCGTCCGACAGTCTTTGTAAAGAGCTCTGAGCGTTTCCTATTAAGGTTCCACTTGCCGCAGACAACACCGTCGGCGCGAAAAACGAATATATCGCCACACTCCGTCGTTGCGCGTCTGTAATTGCCCGCTCAAGGTCCAAACTCTGCGAGGCAGAACTGGAGTCGACGCCCCGTGATACATCGAGCCCATCTGAAACGAGGAGAATCGCGCGCCGGCCAGCCGGCTGCGAATCGAATCGCTTTAGCGCCTCTATAATTTCGACGTAGGGATTGTAGGGTGCTGCACTAGCTAAACCGAGAGGAGGACGCAGACTCTTGGCTGCTTTTTCAAGGTCTGTTGTAAATTTTTGACGAACTTGCAGACTTCCGGATCTGAGATATCCCACCGAGACTCGCGACCCGTGTGGCAGTCGTCGGATGAAGTCAGAAAGCGATCTGATCTCGAGAGACACGGAAGAGACTACGTCATCTTGAATCAGGACACTTAGATTTATAGGCGTGCTCGTTCCCATAGACCGAATCGACAAGATTGTTTGCGGTTCTCCGTCTTCACTAACTGCAAGATCTACGGTTTGCAATTCCAGCTCG
>JBHENH010000062.1:12805-16775 GCA_046262135.1 Pyrinomonadaceae bacterium | reverse complement strand
GTTAGCGGTATGATAACCGGCTTCGCCGGGCCATTAACGCGGGTACGGGAAGAACTTCCATCAGATTGGGCCATGCCATCTTCACTGCTTGCAGAAGCGATAACGATTGCGAACGCAACGATACCGAAAACTAACCTTCTCGTTTGAAGTCGTCTCATAACTGCTCCTGTCGATGAAAACTTCCGCTCATTATACAAGTATCCGCGCGTGAGTGCTCATTATCATCGTACTCACTGGTAAACCCGAGAGGTAAGAGCTACCATCCCGATCGACGAATTTATCTGAACTGTACAAAAGATTAAGACTTGCGTCACACCGCCGACGGAAAATTAAGAGCCGATGACGAAAGAGTTGCACGGCTGTTGAGATGGACGCCCTGGTTTGCTTCACTTGGGGTAAGTGTTCCGCTCCCTTTCGTTTTTCTAGGTCTCTATCTGGCCGCTGCCTCTACCGAGTCCGCCGCGATTTATCTGCTGCTGGCATTCGTGTCGGTCGGAGCGGGTCTTCTTGTTGGGGCGTTAGTTCTAATCCTCCTCCTCTTCTATCGGAAGAGATGGTACGCCCAACTGCGAGATCGGCTCGCAGCCGATGGCATTACAGCAAATGAGGTTCGTTGGTACACCTCCGAACTTTCTTCACAAGAGCGAAAAGCGTGGTCTGAGCTCAAGCAAAAAGATCCGTCGCTTGCGGACGCTTACGGCGAAACGCTCGCAGCGCGATTGACGGCCACGAGGATCATTGCAAGAGCTCGGACAGGAGCATTGAAGATCGAACGCCAGCTAAGTCGCATGCGCAATATTCCCAACGTTGACACGAGTACCCTGTTGAATGACCTAAGGCTAGATCGGGAACGCCTCGAAGTATTACAACACGAAGCCGGTGTGCGTCTTTCAGAATCGAAAGCCCAACTACTTATGATTGAGGCTGCAGCTAACCGTACACTTGATCAACGCGAAACTGATTTGATGCTGCGGCGGCTAGCCACTTCTCAACAACAGATTCCGCTAGCTCTGGAAATGGCAACTTTGGAACAGGAGGCCTTAATCGAATTTGAGCGCGCCGCGGAGACGGTGCGGAGAGGTTCGCCTGCTGATTCATCCATCAGAAAAATCGAGTGATGCTTGTTCACCTCAAATCGCTTAGAGAGTAAACTCCCGGCGCTACTCGCAAGGCGAACCCCTCATCGACCAGAGCCCAATTTCCGAGTCCTGCATCGGGATTCGAGAGTCCCGTGACTCGTGCAAGCTCGCCGCGGGCAGTCATGCCCGCGGCGGCCAGGTAGGCTTTAGCAATCTCCTTCAGCGCTTCTTCCTTACTGACCTTTGTTTTCAATTCACGCTCAAACCTCGTTTTTGCTAACGTCCATATGTAAGTGAATTTCGGTTCATACACAACGTCACTTGGTATAATCTGAAGTACTCCCTGAAGCTCATCAATTGCTTTCATAAAACTCCGCCTATCCACAATCCCGCTGGCGATGCGAAGGTCGCCGGTGGTCATTTCCCACTCTTTCCGCAGAATCGTGAGAATCCTTTTAGAAGGTTCGGATTCAAGAGCCGATTCGGCTCGGCGGCCACTAGTAAATACTGCATGAAAATGCGCGACTAACCTGCGTGAAACGAAAATGGAGCGGTTTCCACGCAATTTACCGTAGTAAGAGCGGCCCGACCTGATGATTTGATCTTTCAGGATCCAGGCAAGACCCATTTCTGGATCTTTCTGGATATTGCGCGGCGCGTAGACGTCACGGCGTCCACAAACCGCAATGTACAACGAAGCTCCTGGTCTGCGCGAGTCCGTCAAGGCCGAGCAAAACCCGACTGAATCGATAAAACGTTCAGCGGACACCAGATCTGCTATGCTGCGCTCTGGTTCGCGGCGCCACGTCCTATCGCGATGAATTTCAACGATTTCGGACTGAGGCGTAATAATCGACACCGCTATTCCTCGACATCCTTCCAGAATGACGACTTAGTCTTCCAACCTGACCGGTTACAGTCAACGTGGAAGCATTTAGCGACCCGTAGGAACTCGTAATCTCCACTCAGACAACAGCTTAAGCTTAAAAAGAAGCTTGGCACACTCTATGCCAAGTGGGAAGCGCCCCCATAGTGTTTTCAAGGGCCATAGCTTGAGACGATGACCGAGGTGAGAAAATGAAAAGAAGTAGACGCTCTGTTGCAGTGACGTGCCTGATTTGTTTCTCTTTGGTGCTCTCTGTTTGTGCAGGGATCATGCTTAACGACAGCGCCATGGCTGCGTCCAATGGCGGCAGGGGTCGTTCGGCGATCGCGCGCCAGAAGAACAAAATAGCGCCGGATCTTCGTGACAGCGGCCGCCGGAAATCCGGTGGAGACCTCGTTAAGGTCATCATTCAGCTCAATGACCGAATAAGCGGGCCTCTTACCAATTTGCTCAGTGGAAACGGAATAAAAGTAAAAAGGTACAAAAATTTCAACGTGTTGGCTGTCCAACTACCCCCAAGCGTTATCGATTCTCTCCAGTCTTTCCCCGAAGTACAGTTTGTTTCCAGTGATAGTGAGGTGCGATCTCTCGGCGGACATATCGCTCAAACTACCGGAACGGAGAATGTTCGGTCGATGGCACCCGGCGGTAATACTCTGGACGGTAGTGGTATCGGCATCGCGGTTTTGGATTCAGGAATTTATGGCAGCCACGACGCTTTCACCGACGCCCAAACTGGACGATCACGAATTGTTGTTAGTCAGGACTTTACGGGAGAAGGCCGAACTGATGACCCATATGGCCACGGCACTCACGTAACGGCAGCAGCGGCTGGAAACGGTCTCGTATCAAAAGGGCAGTACATCGGAATAGCGCCTAAGGCTAACATAATTACTCTCCGCGTCCCCAACTCAAAAGGTGTCGGCTCAGTTTCATCTGTGATCTCTGCGTTGGATTGGGTTATCGACAAAAGCTCGATCTATAACATTCGCGTTGTCAACATGAGTCTCGGAATGCCCGCCATCAATTCCTACCAGACTGACCCTATTTGCATTACTGCCCGCCGTCTTGTTGATGCAGGAATTGTTGTGGTGGCTGCTGCTGGGAACAATGGCAAAAATAGTCTTGGTCAGAAGGTCTACGGACAGATACACTCTCCAGGCAATGAGCCGTCGATCATAACCGTCGGCGCCGTAGATACCAAAGGAAGCAACGATCGCGGCGACGATAGCGTCGCTACCTATAGCTCGCGCGGTCCCACGCGAAGTTTCTGGACGGACATCAACGGAGTAAAGCACTTCGACAACCTCATCAAACCGGAAATCTCCGCGCCCGGCAACAAGACAGTCTTTGCTCAGTCACCGGGCAATTTGCTCGTAAGACAGAATCCAGCGCTGCAAGCCTTTGTTAGCCTTTCTCCTCAACGCGAGCACATGAGACTAAGTGGTACGTCTATGGCCTCGCCCCTCGTAGCAGGCGCCGCCGCATTGTTATTGCAGGCGAACCCGACACTGACTCCCAACATGGTCAAGTCTCTTCTGATGTATACGGCGCAACAACTTTCAGGATTTAACATGTTCGAGCAGGGAGCTGGTGAGTTGAACGTCGATGGCGCCGTTCGGCTCGCACAGTTGGTTCGTACTGATCTAAATTCGACTACCGCACTTGGCAGTCCTCTGTTAACGAGTGCACCCCCGCCGGCTCAAACGAGTATTTCCTATAGCGAGCAAATATGGAAAGCGAATAGCTTTGGCTTTCCCGTCCTGACGACACGTTATGGAACGTGCAACTTTCAATGGTCGCAGGGAATTATTGTCGGCAGCACTTATGCGAGTGGCAGTTCGCTTATCACTGACTACCAAAAAATCTACGCCCAAGGGGTGCTTCTAGGAGACGGTGTCCTGCTCGGTGATGGCGTCCTCCTGGGTGATGGCGTCCTCCTGGGTGACGGCGTTCTGCTGGGTGACAGCATCCTCATAAGCAATGGCACCACGATGGGTGAGGG
>JBHENH010000062.1:0-12795 GCA_046262135.1 Pyrinomonadaceae bacterium | reverse complement strand
TTCCTCATGTCGGTTGGTGTGCTGCTCGGCGACGGCGTCCTATTGGGCGACGGCGTCCTGCTAGGAGACGGTGTGCTGCTCGGCGACGGCGTCCTATTGGGCGACGGCGTTCTCCTCGGAGACGCGATTGTTGTAGCTTACTCAGCGTTGCTCGGTGGTGATCCCTCACCATCAATTCCCGTCGTGCCCGATTCCGGTGAGAATTATTCTGGTTACTGAGTTGTCGAACTCACATAGTCAATCAACGATTACCTACGACAACTTCAAAGGAAAAGCCAAGTCATGCTCCAACTAAATCCCCTAGCAAAGAACATTCTGCACTGCCAGCATCCTTCCACCGATCATCCCACGATGGAGGTTCTGCAACTTGATGAGAGCAATGAAACTGAAGTCCTCGCGTTTCTCGCCCGCCGTCCCCTTCACACCGTCGGCATGGTCGGTTTCATTCAGGACAACGGTATCGTAAGCCCACTCAACCGCGGTACGTTTTACGCTTGCCGTAACCTCGCTGGCCATCTTGAAGGCGTCGCCTTGATCGGTCATGCAACCTTACTTGAAACGTCCACGGAGCGTGCACTCGAAGCCCTGGCCGAAGTCGCACAAACCTGCACCACAGCCCATATGATCATGGGTGAAAAAGAGCGCATAAATGATTTTTGGACATGCTATGCAGAATATGGCCAGGAGATGCGTCGTGCTTGCCGAGAACTCCTCTTTGAACTTCAATGGCCCGTCGAAGCCAAGGAAGACGTCGCTGGTCTTCGCTTAGCTACTCTTGCCGATCTCGACTTGGTAATGCCAGTGCAGGCGCAAATGGCTTTCGAAGAGAGCGGCATTAATCCATTAGAACGAGATCCTGAGGGATTCAGCCGGCGATGCGCTCGACGAATTGAACAAGGTCGCACTTGGGTTTGGATAGAAGAAGGTAAGCTGATCTTTAAGGCAGACATATTATCCGATACACATTCAGTCATATATCTCGAGGGTATATGGACCAACGTTGAGCATCGTGCTGCCGGCTATGGATTGCGGTGCATGTCACAACTCGCTCGCGTCCTTTTATCTCGTACTGAGTCGATATGCGTACTCGTAAATGAAGCCAATAAAGAGGCCCACAAATTTTACCAGCGCGCAGGTTATAAGCTGCGATCGGTTTATGACACGATCTTCTTGATGTAACTATTTTGGTCCGGAGCCCAAGGTGCGTAAATGAGCTCAGCTACTCTTACCCCAAATCAATCATCGCATTCGGAAACTTTGGTGACGTCGCCGTTTAACGAATCGACGCAGCGCCATTCGTTAGCGATGTTATTTGATTCCGAAACGGCAAATAAGAAGCTGACTCGCGCCTACATGTGTGTAACCACCGTTGGGGGCGGATTAATTTATTTTCTTGCCGCCTACAGATTGAACGCCAGGGTCCTGGATCTTAAATTTGCACTATTGGCGGTACTGACCCTCTTTCTTAGCTCCAGAATAACCATACGAATTCCTCAAGTTCGGTCCCAAATCTCTGTTTCGGATACTTTCATTTTTCTGACTCTCTTGCTTTACGGTTCCGAGGTAGCGATTCTCATGGCTGCTACCGAAGCAGCACTGTCTTCCTTTAGGTTTTGCCGAAAGCCCTCCACCGTGCTTTTCAACTGGGGATGTGCTGCTTGGTCTACGTGCGTTACCTCTTACGCTCTGTATTTCTATCTTGGAGATCCAGTTTCTCTTGCCTCCAGCCCCTTATCAGCCAAATTCATCTCGGCGATGGTGATTATGGCGCTTGTGCAGTACGCGTCGAATTCAGGAATCGTGGCAATTTGTGGAGCGCTGAAAGCACGCCACTCAATTTGGCAAACATGGAAGAAACACTATCTCTGGACGTCCATTACATATTTTGCCGGGGCGTCGGCGGCCGCGGTTGTTGCAAAGCTTATCCTGCAATTCGGTTTCTATGCATTGGTGATCGCAATCCCCATTATTGCCGTAGTCTTTTTCACCTACCGCACATACCTGAAAAACATTGAGGCCTCCGTGATCCAGGCTGAACAAGCTCAACGTCACGTCGAAGAACTCTCTCATTACATCGCGGAACAGGAACGCATCCGGGAGCAGTTCTCACAAATGGAGAAGCTCTCGGCGCTAGGTGAGTTGGCTTCTGGGGTCGCCCACGACTTCAACAATACACTTGCGGGAATTCTCGGCCGCGCCCAGTTGATGTTGCGCACGAATGATCCGGAAAAAATCCAGCGTGGTCTGAATATCATCATCAAAACCGCTGGCGATGGCGCGAAGACTGTGAAGCGAATTCAGGATTTTGCGCGTCAACGACGAGCTCACGATTTTGAGCCAGTTTCAATTGACCAGATACTGTTCGATGTTAGTGAAATCACACGTCCACGCTGGAAGGATTGCGCCGAAGCTTCGAACGTTCAAATAACTCTTGACTTGCAGATCCGTTCAAAAACACAGGTAATGGGCGACGAGTCCGAACTACGAGAAGTCCTGGTTAACATGGTGTTCAATGCCGTCGACGCCATGCCAGGCGGAGGCAATCTCACGCTGGCAGCTGAAGACGTGGACGATTCGGTGGTCATCTCGGTGGGCGATACAGGGACGGGAATGTCGCCTGAAGTTAAGTCGAGAATTTTCGATCCGTTCTTCACGACAAAAGGGAAGGCTGGCATGGGTCTCGGACTGGCTGTTAGCTTCGGAATCATTAGGCGGCATGAGGGTTCTGTCGCGGTCGAGTCTGAAGTGGGAGCCGGGACGAAATTCAAGATTAGACTTCCGAAAGCCAAGGTCGCCGAGGATTCGATCGTACCGGCCGAAGTGCAAGTCGAAAAACCGCAGATGGAGGCTTCGACTCCAGCCGTCGCACGCTCCTTCGATAAGAACCAATCCAAAATTCTTGTGGTCGATGATGAAGAAGCTGTCCGTGAACTGTTGCGCGATTTACTCGAAAACGAGGGATGCAGAGTCTATATGGCACAGGGCGGCCGTGAAGCAATCGGCCTCTTTGGTGCACATGAATTTGATGGTGTCTTCACTGACGTGGGCATGCCGGGAATGAGCGGATGGGAGCTCGCCCAGGCCATTCGTCAACGCAATGAAACGATACCCATTGCCGTGATTACCGGTTGGGGAGAAGCCGTTGGTTCAGATGAACAAAAGAAGGCCCGTGTTGATTGGGTAGTCACCAAGCCGTTCAGCGCAGAGCGTATCAGTGAACTCGCGCAAGAAATTTGCCGGCGACATACTGTCGCGCTGAAGCGCGCGTCTTTTTCGATTGTGGCCGCATAAACTCCCGCGCCGCACCGCCGCAAATCTTATCCCACCCTCTCGCTTGCATCTCCAACCTTCCCATTAGCCGAAGAGCTCAGCAAGTACTTCCGATGGTCGAGGGCTTTAGTAACACTTCGCTCAACTAATTCGAGAGCAAAAGGTTTGACCAGGAAGTCAAAAGCACCCAGCTGGATCAAACCTTGAGCGTGCTCCTGATCACTAATGCCCGAGATAATTATCACGGGAGTGTTAGGAAACTTCTGCCGCACGTGTCCGAGTAGTTCCAACCCACTTAATCCGGGCATTGAGATGTCGGTTAGTACGACGTCGTATGTATCCGACTCTAGTCTTGAGAACGCTTTCTCTGCCGTGTCCGCCGTGTGGCAATCGTATTCCTCCGAGAGCAGTTCATACAGCGTGTCTCGGATGGTTTCGTCGTCATCGACTACAAGGATTGTGGGCATGAATCCAACCTCCTGTTTGATTAGAATAGCCCCCACGTATTGCGCATGCCACTTCGGAAGGATCAATTGGCGAGCAGCTCACTACGTAAAAATACTACCATAGATATTCTCTGCAAACAGAAAAAGGGCCGGCAACTTGCGTAGCCGACCCTTTTAGCTTTGGTAACTTACCTATTGTTATTGTGGACCAGTAGCTCGAATCGTTAACTCGACGCCACGGGCCAATTCAAGATCATCTCGACCCTGAACGTAAACAGATCCCGCGCCTCCTCCGGCACCAACGATAGCGCCTATTGCCGCGCCTTTCCCACCGCCTGCGATGGCACCAATTATCGCGCCCACTGCCGTACCAATCGCAGCTCGTTGAGCCGTTTTGGTAGTCTGGTTGTCGTCGCGAACGGAGCCTTCCGTATCAACTTTTACAATGTCCCCTTGAGAATTTCTCACCGACTCAAGGATACCTGCGAAGCGACCGGACCTTCCGTCACGTAGACGAATGGTGTCAAAGTTCAGCGTCATTTGGGAGCGACCCGTAATGCGCCCGCTGCGTTGAACATTCGTGACACGGCCTTCAATGATGGCCCCTTCCAGTTGAAACGGTTGCCGAACAGTAGCCGTGAAACGGTCACCATCCCTGGCGGTAGCACTTGATAGATCATTCTCAAGTACTGCCACTACGGTTTCGCCGTTGGCAACTATGAAATCAGTTCCAGAACCTGTGGTGTTCGGATAAACCTGTGGTCCAGTGTGGATATCGAAGCGCGCCACATCCGAAATTTTGTCGTATGTGCTTTGTACAACCACAGGCCTCGAGAGGCCCTGACTATAAACTCTTCGAGTCACGCTCAGCCTGCGACCGTTGTCTATTGGATTAAAAGTGACATTGAATTCACTATCTCGATCGCCAGTTGAGCTCACGACCAACTGACTTCCCGTCAGGATGGCGCGGGTTCGAATCGTACGACCGTAATTTGTAGTCTCAACTCGCTCAATGCCGTCAGCGGAAAAAGTGATCTGCGGTGCGCGAGACGATCCGATCGTGACGTCGCGAGCACCCCGCAACTCAATCGCTAGCTGGTCAGGCGACTCCAGGCGCATTGCGAGCCGATCTCTGAGCCGGGCACGATCTCGATAGTCCTCAGACTGCGTAGCTCTTTCCGCTGCCTGCACAGCGTCGTCACTCTTCGAACGATCAAGCCGATAGGTACCAGTCAACTGGTTAGTGCCGTAGGGAACTTGACCAGTGTTCGGGTAACCACTGTTTGGATAGGTCTGGGCAATGGTGGGCCAGCTCAGATTGTAGGCTCTGGCCAATTGATTTAAGTCACTGCGCAGATTGGTCCAGTTACGTAAAACGGCAGCACCACGAATATTGCCGTCAGTTACAAGTCGATCGATTACCGCGGCTCGATTCAAAACTTCGTGTGCATCCGCCGAGGTTGATGTTCTCGTGTCGAAGCGATTACGCAATTGCTCCACAGACGACTGCAAGTCGTCCGCAAGATTGTTAATGTTTTCTCCGCCGGTGACATAAACGCGATTTCGAGCTCGAGCGTTTACACTATTGCGGAAGATATCGGTTTTATTTTCGACGCGAAGTATAAGCTGACGAACCGAACGAAACGATCCTCTATAGGTCTGAACTTGAGCATGAGCCAACGTAAGACCTGCTGACATTACTAACAGCGCCAGCATGGTAGTCGTTGCCTTTCTAATTACAATCATCTTTATATACCCTCCAAATTTTCATGAAACGCGCGGCGCCCCCCGTCGGTGGATCCGGCGCAGTTTTTCCGGTGCAACAGCACCCCCTGAAACGAATTCGAGACAATTTTCTAAGTTACCATCTTGCCTTACAAGGAGCGTGCCAACGCCGACGCAGTAACGCCGGCGAACATTAAACCGCTCTGGTTGAACCAGTTTCGCAGCGTCGCTCGCGCGGGGGCGCGAAAACGCTACACGCCACCGTATGCTATCCTTCTTACATTGGAGGCCGGAAATGAGTGTTAAAGATGCGAAAGCGGTTATACAGCTTCTCGGCGATGACATATTTCTGGGACACTCGTCCTCGGGTCATGCACTTCGGATTGATGCGGACAGTCGCCGGCATTCCGCACCGAGCCCGATGGAACTATTGTTGCTAGCCCTGGGGTCGTGTACCGGAGTCGACGTAGTTTCGATTCTCAAAAAAAAGCGCCAGAACGTGACTGATTATCGGGTAGAGGTTACCGGTCAAAGGCGGGACGATCATCCTAGAAGCTACAATCGGATGGAAGTGCATCACATTGTCACAGGCCGTAATATTTCAGAGCAATCCGTGGCGCAGGCTATTGAGCTTTCAGAACGAAAATACTGCAGCGTCGCAGCAACTTTGCGCCCGACGGCGGAAATCCATTCAAGCTACGAAGTCATCGAAGGTTAGTTGAACTTCTAAAGGGGCGACATCGCCGGGGGGAACGTGCTGGTGAAATTTTGGAAGAGATTTTTGCTGAGTTTGTCAGTTGTCTCGATTCTTGGCGGGTTGATGGTCCCGCGGCTCGCTGCCACAACCGCGTTTGTATTTACCCGTTTCTACACACCCACCGCACAAGCGAATAGCGATGCGAGCCTTGCGGCGGTGCGCAGGCAAGATCGAGATGCGCGTAATGCTCAAGGCACAATGACGCGCCTCACTCCGGAAGAACACCTGCGTCGCGCAGGCGTATACCATGCCAACCGCGCGTTCGATGAGGCACGCGAACATTGGCAAGCACTGATAAATTATTACCCGGGGGATCCCAGAGTGGCGGAGGCTTTGTTGGGTACCGGACGATCTTATTATCAAGGACGTCGCTACTCGGAGGCCTACCTCGCCTATGATCGGCTCGCGCGTAATTACCCCACCACCAAAGAAGGCCGCGAAGGACTTAACTTCAGCGCCGCCTCATTGCTTCGGATGGGCAAGCCTTCGGAAGCGGCGGACCGCTACGTCGAATACATCAATCGCTTTCCGGACGGTGAGAGAATTGAAACCGCCCATCTAAACGCTATCGACACACTACGAGAGGCCGGTCGTTTACAGGAAGCAAACAATTGGATTCTACGAACGCGCCAGCGATTTGCAGGCACGGCCACTGACACGAACGCATTGTTCGCGCAGTTGCGTCTGGATGTTTCCGAGGGTAACTGGAGACGTGCTGTCTCGACTGCCGACGATCTAAGCCAACGAGGGCTTCAAAAAGGCGCGGCAACCACGCGTTCAGAACTTGCCTACCTAAAGGCCTTTAGTCTGGATCAGGCAGGTCATCGAAATGAAGCCATCGACGCGTACCTCGCGGTTCCATCTGGAATGGATTCATATTACGGCTGGCTCGCGAGTGATCGACTGGGATCAATAGCTACTGGGAACAAGCGTGCGTTGGTAGAAGAACGTCTAAACCGCAACAAGTTGGAAACTGACGCGCTGGTTAGCCGCTACCCCGCGCCATACCGGCCGTCGATTCTCTCGGCTGCGAAGGCCCGTAAACTCGATCCTCGATTTATTCTCGCATTGATGAGGCAAGAGAGTGTGTTTCGCCCATTCGCAAAATCGCCAGCGGGCGCCAGAGGCTTGTTGCAACTTACCATGGACGCCGCCCAAAAATACGCACCCAACGCAGGTCTCAGTAATCTACAGGAAAGTCAGCTTTACGAACCTGAAACCTCGATCCGTCTCGGGGCTGAATACTTATCTCAACTCTCCATGATGTTCCCTAACATGCTTGAGGCGGTTGCAGCTTCTTACAACGGCGGCGAAGACAACGTGGCTCGATGGGTGAGACGTGCAAAACATAAAGACCCTGGCGTGTTAACTTCGGAAATTGGTTTCGAGGAAACGAAAGGTTATGTCCAAAAGGTAATGAACAACTACCGCGTGTATCGTCAACTCTACACAGCTGACCTTCTGCGCAGGTAGCGCATTCACGTTTGGCCAAACATCGTAAGAACCAATCAGTTCCTGGACACTCTCCAACTCTTTTCAAGGTTCGGGACTATATCGCCTGCTTTCAAAGCCGGTAGCATCTTCCCGACGTCGCAACGAATCGCGCCTGTCGTACGGCCGAGGAACAATCCCAAGGCGAACGAGCGCCGGATAGTATTCGTATCGAATCGTGACCTCGGCAGCAGGCCTGGAATCAAGCTCCATGTTGATCCATCGGACGTCATTGCGAACAGATCGCCCGATTCCAGTGGCCGCATATTCGTCGTCCGGCAAAGGCGCTACTTGTCCCCGCCGCTGTGCCACGGAGCTATCGTTGTTAATCCCCGCAGAGCTCGTCCCCGCCGAGCTCTTCGCCTTGTCATCCGCACCTCTTTCACCCTCATACAGTGGCCGCGGACGTGACGGTGGTGTAATCGCAACGGACCGAACTTCCCGAAAGAACACTGCTGAGATCGCTCCTAAATTTCCAGTCTGTCCCAGCTTCGCGCCGTAAGAGTCTCGCTCCGAGGTAAAGTAAAAACGACGTGCTCGTGCAGAACTCATTTGCCAACCACTGATACTAATCGTTTCATAGGGCTCGATCACCCACTTGCTGGCGTTCCACGCAGTCGTTCGTCGAGCGTCTATCGTGTTAAGACCATCGACCGACAGTGCCACCGCAACGCGGTAAGGGAGCGGATTTCGAACCTGTACTTCGTACTCCGCGCCCTCGATTGCCTCAACGTAGGTTCTCCCCCGCGCGCGATACTCTGCAAGTGGCCGCCCGTCCACCAGAATCTCGACTTCGAACCCTCTTTGCGATACTGCCGGCTCTACTGCCGTGGCTATCTCCCGAGCTGCGGGTTCCATTCGAACGCTTGAGAATATAGAGGTACTAGCAACAATCAGCCCGATTGCTCCCAAGCCAAACAGTAATAAAGTCCTCATCATAAGATCTCCTTTTCTGATAAAGCATAAACTCCGCCCTATAGAAGGAACGTATCGGCCTTAGCTTTCTTGCACACCCAGGTTTCTCCATCGAAATTCTGTCTTATTTACAGGTCCGCAGGCGCATAACGCAAAAGCCAAACGCTCGCCAAGGCCGCTGGTAAGGTCATTTGCATGTTGAGTAAAACGGGTAGGGAGGCTACAATTACGCGCCTTTTATTTTCCTATACTCTGTTTTTGATCAATTCTGTTAATAAGGTGCTGAGGAATAAATAATGGAATATGTACTGACCGGTACGAAGACTGAGGCTCGTGCAGGCTCATACTACGACAAGATTGCGGCTTTCTATGATCTGACTTTTAAGCTGAATGGATACGGACGATCGCTCGATCAATATTTTGCAAACTATCCATTGCCCGTGTCACGCGGCGCCAAGATTTTGGACGCCGGTTGCGGCACAGGGTTGTTGACACTTGCTTTGTTACGTACGCTTCATTTTCCTGTAAGCATTACAGCTCTCGATCTATCTGCTACCTCGATCAGCGCCGCTCGAAAAGCAGTCATTGAGAGCCCGGGTCGAACGCGTGATGTCACGTTTGCCGAAGGGAACCTGTTGTCGCTTCCCTTCTCTGATAACTCACTCGATCTCGTCGTTACCAGTGGAGCACTGGAGTACGTTCCCCTGGGTGAAGGCATGACAGAACTCGCAAGAGTGATTGCTCCCGGGGGACACTTGCTTCATCTTCCTTGCCGGCCCTCGCCGGCAAGTACGTTCCTGGAAATCCTGTTCCGCTTCAAATCACACCCAAGACAGCAGATTCTAAGCCATACTAAGAAGCACTTTCGTATGGTCCACGAGTATCGATTTCCTCCCCTGCAGATCATCGGGTGGAGCAAGACTGCAATGCTCGCGCAGAAACGTTAGCTAACGGTTTTAGTTTTTGTCGTACCTGGTTTCTGGCGAAGTCGATCTGATCGGGGTGTACTGCCCGCTCGCCTCGTGTTCTGGCTCAAACCGGGACCCGCAAACAACTCCCTCTGGAATATCGCTCATCTGTCGGGGACTAATCGAATAATTCGATCATCGTCCGTTGCCGGGGATCCTCGACCATCTTCATTCGACGTCGAGAAATATAAGTAACCGTCCGGACCTTCGGCGACATCTCGGATGCGCCCGTATTTTCCTTCCAGCAAGTTCTCCTGGCTAATGACGCGTCTTTGCTCAAGCACGACGCGTATGATGCGCGCGCCTTTTAAGCATCCGAAGAAGAAGTTACCGCGGAATTGTGGAAAAGCAGCACCATGATAAAACATGCCGCTCGCCGGCGCGCAGGCGGGCGTATATTCCAACCACGGCGATTCCAGGCCCGCGCGAGTTTGGGTGTGATGAATCAGCGGCCAGCCATAGTTCTTACCCTTTTCAACGATATTCACTTCATCGCCACCACCAGGCCCGTCAAATCCGCTCGGCCCGTGTTCTGTTTGAAACATTAGATTCGTGCCGGGCTCCCAATCCATTCCCTGGGCATTGCGATGACCATACGACCAAATTTCAGGGCGCACATTCGGTTGTCCAACTAAGGGATTATCGGTAGGGACGGTCCCGTCGTCGTTTAGACGCAGCGTCTTCCCGGCCAGAGAATCCAGCTGCTGGGCCAGATCCCGCCGGGTCGCGTCGCCGGTCGTAATGTATAGTTTTGCGTCTGGGCCAAAGCGAATTCTGCAACCCGCGTGATACTGCGCCGCCGGAATATCTTCGATAATAACCTTGCGATCCGTGAACCCCGTTTCGCCTTCGCGGTACCGAACCACTCGAACGTACTGGTTGTTACCCCGGTAAGCGTAAGAAAGATACAGTAGATGATTTTTCGAGAAATCCGGATGGAGGGCGATACTCATCAGTCCACTTTCGCCCGTGGGTTCCACGTCAGGCACGGTAAACAGCGGCTGCGGCCGAAGTTTTCCATTGTCATAAACGCGAACTCGACCAGAACGCTCGGTGAATAACATTCGATGGTCCGGCGTCCATACGATGGACCAGGGCACCTCAACACCGGCAACGACAGTTTCCACCCTGAAATTGACCGGGGATGTGGGTGACGATTCAACTTCACCTGTTCCGCGGCCGGGCGGCGGATGGCCGCAGGCGAGTAGAAGCACAGTGAAAACTGAGAATAAGGCAAATATTAGTTGGCTCATTACGCTATTTGACGATGCTGGAACCCAAAACTCAAGTTTGGCTTTTCATACGGCTCCCTTTAGCAGGATCTTGCACGCCACAGAACGGACCCTATTGCCGGCACATTCCTGGCTTCTGAAAGAAAGAACTGTAAGTTCCCACGTTACGCGTGAGGAGTATAATATGGCGTCGCATACGAGGCCCGGCCACATTGGTAGCTTGATACGTAGTTCGGTTGCTTAAGTTGAAGCCGGACCTGCCCCTGGACGCGTATATGTCTTAGAACGCGCGACATTTCCTATCGCGGAATCAGACAGCGCGAACACGAACCCGACTCCAGGCCGCTCGGATCGTTGATTGGGTACTATCCCGACAGCTTGGAAAAAGCCGCATTCAACTTAGTGGAGCATTAGGCAAACATGATGAAAATGAAAACTGTAGAACAATCGTTCATTAGCTTTCTGCCGTTACTATTGACTGTATCCTGTCTGGCGATTGAACACCAAAGCCAGATAAGAACACCTGCTACTACAACAATGCAGGAAGCATCTCCTATGGCGAAGGCGGATTTATCGAACTGGCAAAGTGTTCGTTTGAGCGACAAAGGAATCAAGTTCAAACTGCCTCCCGATTGGCATCATGATGATTCGGATCTAACCAGCCAGAACGAGAATTTTACACACGAAGCAATGGAATGGAACTCCCAAAATAAAGAATGGATCAGAATGAACACTTTCAGTTATCAGAAAGGGTTCCGTTCCATGCACAAACTCGTCGCTTCAAGGGAGGACATGCTCGAAGAAACATTCAATTTGGAAACACGAATCGCAAAGAGCGAGTCTTTATACAGTGAGGTGAAAAGACTCAATGTGAGCGGAGTGGAAGGAATCTTCAGGAGATTACAAATTAACAATAAAGATAAAAACCCAGACGCGCGGAGAGGGATCTTCTGGACAGGGTTTTGGATTTATAAAGGCAAGGCCCGAAAGATAGAAATTGAGATAATCGCTCACGCGAAAAGCGAGGAGCTTTTACCTAACATCTTTAACACAATAGAAATTGAGCACGACAAAGATGCAAAGGAGAAACCGTAACTTATAGTAATTAGATGTTGCGCTCTCGCGCGTTCCGTGAGAAAGCCCCCCGGATTAGTTTACGACGCCAAGGTACTAGTGTTGAATGTATTCGTGAAGCAGTTTAATCTCGTCACCCTGCTCGCTGAGTTCAACGCGGAGCAAGTCTCGCATCGACAGCATGCCCACCCAACGCTCGCCATCTACGACGGGTAAGTGGCGCGTGCCAATCAACTCCATTCGTTCCAGTGCCTGGTGCGGAGTTTCATCGCAATTAATTACCGCACGCAATTCGCTGGTAACGTCACCTACTTTCACGGCGGATGGATCACGACGTAAAACCACAACTCGTCGCAACACATCTCGCTCAGAAAACACGCCAAGTAATTTTCCGGCCTCATCAACAACGCAAACAGCGCCCACGTTGCGGGACGCCATAAACTCCGCCGCGTCCTGCACCGAGGCAGATGCCTTCATTGAATAAGGCTCGCGATCGCGAATGACATGTCTTATCAGCATCATGGGGGAGCCTCCTGCGGATCAGTTCGGTTGGGTGGGATTGCGGGCGCTATTATAAAGAAAGGAGACAACTATGTCTCTATGCCGCGTACCAGAACGACGGCACTGTTCTCAATTGAACAGGCTGGCCTGAGCGGACGGGCGGCGAAACGTAGAGCGTTGGCCGGCGAAGCGTTTGTTGGTCTTGTTGAAGCCCAATCGCTCGGAATGAATTTTAAACAGACGCTCTATTGCTGCCCAGTATTCACCCTCGCCGCGCATCCGTTCACCGAAGACACTTGAATTCACTTTGCCCCCGCGTGCTTCGCGGATACGACTCATTACTCTGTCTGCTTTCGTCGGAAGCTTCTCCCTCAGCCGTTCTTCAAAATATGGCGCGACGCTGCCAGGCAATCTCA
>JBHENH010000061.1:11150-17498 GCA_046262135.1 Pyrinomonadaceae bacterium | reverse complement strand
GTCCTACGTGGTCGAGCGCCTGGACCAACTGCGGATTGCAATCAATACGGGGCGGGCGGCCTTGATTGAACGCCTGGGCCAGAAGGAGCTGCAAACGGAAGAGTTAGATTGGAAGGATCTAAACCAACGGTCTCGATCGAATTCAATCGAGGAGAGAAGGGAAGCGCAACGGACAATTAATCGGCGTCTGGCCCTGTCCGCAGCACCGCTGGCCTTTGCGTTGTTCGGTGGCCTTTTGGGAATGCGGGTAAGACGCGGTGGCCGGGGCGCCGGCATTCTGCTGTCGATCATTGTAGTAGTTCTTTACTACCTCATTTCGTTGCTGGGCGAATCTCTCGCCAGAACGAATACCGTTTCGGCATTTGTTGGGGAGTGGATGGCCACCGCGGTCATTATCCTATTGAGTTTGATTCTACTCGCCCTCAACGGTTTTCCTCGGATCTCATTGCCAGGCCGGTTCGTTAAAAAGGCTGGTGTTGAACCGGGCCAGAAGCCGGCACTACCGGAACATACGGTTGGAGCCGGACGGTCTGGATTTCCCAGCTTGCTTGATACGAATCTCTTTCAAAGCCTATCGCTCAGTTTCGTGATTGGTTTTATTTCTCTGCTTTCGATTTTTATTATTTTCACGCTCTTCGAACTGTGGCGCTTTATCGGAAGCAATCACGTACCAGCGTCGGTGGTTGCAAAGTATCTGCTGTTCGTTCTGCCGCTGGTAGCTGTGGAACTGTTTCCGGCGACGATGTTAATCACGGTGCTGATTACTTATGCGTTGCTGGCGCGACGCAGCGAAGCCATCGCATGGTGGGCCTCCGGCCAGAGCGTTTACCGGCTGATGATTCCCGGATTGTTATTTGCAATCGCCGTTGGCGCGGGCACCTGGCTCGTTCAGGAACACCTGATGCCGTCTGCTAACCTCAGGCAGGAAGCATTACGCGCGCGAATCAGAGGCGGACAACCGCGCGCGATCACCGGAACAGGTCGTCAATGGTTGGCGTCGGTTGAGAGCAAGCGCCTCTACTCATATGAATTTGATGAGCAACGCGGCGTCCTTATCGATCCAGCCGTTTATGAGCTTGATGAGGAGGGAGTTCATTTGCGGCGCGTGTCGGCCGGCAAATCGGGCGTCTGGACGTCGAGTAATCAAATGCTTATCAAAGACGCGGAAACCGTGAGCTTACTCGGCATTAACGTAGAGCGTCGGGCCGAAAGGGAATTAATCCTCGGGGCAGTGGATCCGCCTCAGGTTTTTCGGCCGACAGTTGATAAGCCCTCCCAGCTTAGTGTTCGTGCCCTCAGTGCGTATTTAAGAGCCGCTAAACAACGGGGCGTTGACGTGTCGGCGCTGGCGCTGGCGGTTCAACGCAAATATGTAAACCCATTCAGCGTGGTGGTGATGGCCTTCATCGGAATGCCGTTGGCGCTTGCGTTTGGAAGGCGTGGGGCGATCGTGGCGCTGTGTGTGGCGGTGGGAGTAAGTATTGCGTACTGGGGAATTGGGGGAGGCTTCCAGCAACTCGGGAACCATGGCATGCTACCGCCGGAGGTGGCAGCATGGGCGCCGCCGGTAATCTTTGCAGCCGCCGGCACTTATTTTCTTTCGCGAGTTCGAACCTAAAAGTTAGGTGCCCGTTTCCCAGCTGGAAATATATTCGAGTTGCTCCGAAGTCAACGTGTCGATAGAAAGACCCAGAGCCTGCAGTTTTAGACTGGCGATTTCGGTATCAACTTCGGGCGGCAACAGGTGTACGCCGGGTTCGAGCTCGCCCTTGCGCTTCACAAGGTATTCAACCGAAAGTGCCTGGTTGGCAAAACTCATGTCCATGACGCTTGCCGGGTGACCTTCTGCTGCTGCGAGGTTAATCAAGCGACCCTCGCCCAAAACCATAACGCGGTTACCGTTGGCCTTCAGCTTGTACTCTTCAACGAAAGGTCGAACGCTGATCACGGCCTCCGCCATCTCGCCAAGCGCCACCAGATTAAGTTCCAGATCAAAGTGACCACTGTTGCACACGATGGCGCCGTCCTTCATGCGCTCGAAATGCTCGCCATCGATGACATGACGATTGCCCGTTACCGTGTTGAAGATGTCTCCAATGGATGAAGCCTCTGCAATCGGCATTACTCGAAATCCATCCATCACCGCCTCAACGGCTTTGATAGGGTCGACCTCCGTCACGATCACATTCGCGCCCATGCCGCGCGCTCTTGACGCCACGCCTTTTCCGCACCACCCGTAACCGATCACTACGATGTTTCGGCCGGCGAGAAGAATGTTGGTGGCACGAATGATTCCGTCCAGTGTGGATTGACCGGTGCCGTACCGGTTATCAAAAAAATGTTTAGTTTGAGCGTCGTTCACGGCAATCGTTGGGAAACTCAAAACACCCGCCGTCTCCATAGCTTTAAGCCGCTGTATACCAGTAGTCGTTTCCTCGGTGGAGCCAATCAATTCCTTGACCTGATCACCACGCTCTTTGAGCAAAGTCGCCACGACGTCAGAGCCGTCATCGATGATGATGTCAGGATGAAAATCGAGTGCGGTCCGAACGTGCCGGTTGTAAGTCTCCGTCGACTCACCTTTAATTGCGTAAACTGGTATGCCCCAATCGGAGACGAGAGAAGCGGCGACGTCGTCCTGCGTCGAAAGGGGATTGGAGGCGATCAAAACTGCTTCTGCCCCGCCTGCTTGAAGAGCTCGCGCGAGGTTCGCTGTTTCGGTTGTGATGTGAGCACACGCGACCAGCCTTATGCCCTTGAGCGGCTTTTCATCACCAAAGCGCTCCCGGATTAGCCGCAGCACCGGCATTTCCCGTTCAGCCCATTCAATACGTTGCTTGCCTTGCTTGGCGAGGCCAATATCTTTCACGTCAAATTCGAGGGAGCGTGTTGCACTCATTACTTTCTATTATCCTTTGTATTAACTACGACGTTGGTTTTGATACTACCGAACCGCGTGAATGTCTAGACTCCAGCAGCACTGCGAAGCGATTCAGCCTTATCGGCTTTCTCCCAGGTAAAGCCATTTTCTTCTCGACCAAAATGGCCGTAGGCGGCCGTCGCCTTGTAGATAGGCCGGCAAAGATTCAACTCCTTCATAATGCCGCGCGGCGTGAGCTCGAAGTTGTCTCTGACAAGACTTTCCAGTTGCCTTTCGCTGAGGCGTCCGGTGCCTTTCGTATCCACTAAAACCGAAACCGGATCGGCAACGCCAATCGCGTACGCGAGTTGGACCAGACAACGGTCGGCCAACCCTGCAGCCACGATGTTCTTGGCTACATAACGAGCCATGTAGGCGGCAGAGCGATCCACTTTGGTGGGATCCTTGCCTGAGAATGCGCCGCCCCCATGAGGCGCGTAACCTCCATAGGTATCAACGATGATCTTGCGGCCAGTGAGACCGGCATCACCTTGTGGACCACCAGTGACGAATCGACCCGTGGGATTGATGTGCAGCTTTGTGTCCTTGTCGAGTAGCTCCGAAGAGACTGTTTTGCGAATTACTTTTTCTTCAATCTCGGCGCGTAACTGTTCGTTAGTCACGTCGGGATCGTGCTGAGAGGAGATTACGATTGCCGATGCGCGAAACGGCCGTCCGTCGCGATACTCGATGGTAACTTGAGATTTGCCGTCAGGCCTGAGGTAGGGAAGTTCTCCGGCCTTGCGAGCTTCGGAAAGCCGGCGGGCTAGCAGGTGGGCCAACTGGATCGGCAAGGGCATCAACTCAGGAGTCTCATTGCAGGCAAATCCAAACATTAACCCCTGGTCCCCGGCGCCGCCCGTATCTACGCCCATGGCGATATCGGGCGACTGCCGATCAAGCGCTGAGAGAACACTGCACGTCTCAGAGTCAAAACCAAACTTTGCCCGGGTGTAACCAATGTCGCGAATCGTTTCACGAGCGACTTTTGTGTAATCCACACGTGCGGTCGTGGTAATTTCACCGGCAATGACCACCAGGCCCGTGGTCACCAACGTCTCGCAGGCAACGCGCGCGGTAGGGTCCTCGCTCAAAGCGGCGTCGAGGACTGCGTCTGATATTTGGTCGGCGATTTTGTCTGGGTGGCCTTCGGTGACGGACTCCGAGGTAAACAAGTAACCTGATTCAGTACTCAAGAAAGCTCCTTCGTGATGTACTGGTTGAACCCAGTACCCATAGTGATGGCGAAAACCGGATGTAAAAAGACCGCGTAATGTAACAGTCAGCCTTCAGAAGTGTCAAGGAAGCGCCAGCGTAAGTAATGCGTCAGTTTCGATTTTCTCACATCAGATTATCGGGAGTGAGATAAACCTAATCGGCGAAGAGGAGTACTTGACCACGTTTTAACAAACAGAAAGTAACGATGCTGAAACTCTCCTGATCAACCGCGTAGAATTTCCTGTTTACTAATTGACCCCCCTCACATTAAGCTGCCAGTTATGGCAAAGGACCTCATGAAAGCCCTGCTCCTGTCGCTCCCGATAAGTCTTGTCATAGCAGCAGGGTATGCACTTTATCGCACCGCCGATGGTTCCATAGATTCCATTGGGAGTGGCGCGCGAACTGGAGGGTTAGCCGCATCGCTTTCAGTTGGAGGGTTGGTAAAGGCATTAATAGTAAGCGAGATCATTCTTTCATTGGTTATCTTCTCTTTGCTTAGGCGAAGGCAAAAGCGGCTTCCAATCTGATTGTCAAACGCCCAAAGCCCAAACTCTCTTGAGTAAATCAAGTCGCGCGCATTCTGGAAGCAGATTTTGGGACAGGGTCCCGCTAGCGGCGCTCCCGATAATTGTGCTGGTGGCTGCATGGCGCGACGCACGAGAATTAATGAAGTACCCGGTGGCGGTTGGTGTTGATGGTTATTACTATGTTTTGCAAATCAACGAGATTCTTAATACATGGCATCTTTATTTCTCAAGTCCTACGCCGATCGCCCTTTACCTCATGAGCGCGATCGGTTTTCTTGTCGGAGATACAGTTCTCGCAATCAAGATAGCGTCAGTATTCTTCCAGGTGTTGCTGTGTGTAGGAGTATTTGGCCTTCTTACGACCGTAGGTTGTTCGCGATGGCTCGGGTTGGTCGGTGCAACCTTGACTGCATTTGCGGGCTTACACTTCCATCTGATTTCTGAGTTCATTAACAACTTAGCTGGAATCGCTTTCATTGTCTTATGTGGTTGTTGCGTGTCAAAAACAATAAGGACACGAGGGCGCCGTTGGATTGCGTTAGCATTATCATTTTTCGTGTTGGCAATCTTTAGCCACAAATCAATCCTTCCGGTTGCAGCCATGCTCTTCATCCTTTTGATGGTGAGCCATTATCTGATAAACGGAAGCCAAACTCGATTTCACCGGGTCGTTGCGCTGGTTATCATCGCCTTCGTTCTTGTGGGTCCCGCACTTATCGCGGTCCAACCGTTTTTTGGACTGCCGCCATCCTTGCGGGACGAAGTCCTGAAGTTTCCTCGTTTGCCTTTTGGAAGCGTAGCTTTACCAGAAAAATTGATCCTGATGATGACCGCGCCGGCCGTTTTATTTTTGGCGAGTAAGCTGCCCAAGCAGGTGAGATCAGGGAT
This sequence comes from Pyrinomonadaceae bacterium, assembly GCA_046262135.1. Taxonomy (GTDB): domain Bacteria; phylum Acidobacteriota; class Blastocatellia; order Pyrinomonadales; family Pyrinomonadaceae; genus PSRF01. The sequence goes on along the minus strand of JBHENH010000061.1, from coordinate 11,942 downwards.
AGCTCCAACTATGCTTTGCGCCGTTGCTTTGTGGAGTTTATTAATTACTCTGAACCCTTTTCTTGCTTATGACAGTGGCTGGATGGGTATAGCCGTCCGATTAAGTGCCTTGTCTTACGTTCAAGTTGCAATTCTGTTTCCAGGCTTGGTTTGGATGGTAATGCTCGTTCGACCAGTTGCAACGGTCTATGCCGCCGTGGTGACGGCGCCGCTGTTCTGGTTGAGTATGAATTCCGAGCTGCCACCTGGCATGCAACAGAGTTACCTTGCCGATCGAGCGCAGATCATCACAAATCTGAAACCACTTGGAACCCAACTTCCTTCCAATTCAATTGTTATAGCTGAGCATGGAACGCAGTTCGTAGTGACATTTGCGACGGGAATACGATCAATATCGCGAATTCCTCAAGACTCATCTACTACAACTGTTTACTGGCTCCTGGTCGGGATCGCACGCCCAATGCTTAATGAACAGATGACTCACTTGGCGCAAAGCGCTCACGGATCGTTTGTCGTACTAATCAAAAATGATGACTTGAAAGCGCGGTTAGTTTCCATGACCGAAGTTGAAAAGCGTCGGGTATTTGGTGCGAATCGTCACCTGTATCAAGCCTGTGTATCAGGTGGACTAATTGATCCATCAGGGCAGTGTCAACTTCCCTGATAAAATATCGCTAGTTATTCAACGGCAATGGAAAGGGATCATCCACGGCTCAGATTGAGGCTGCGCTGGCTTCTGTGGTTAATTTTAGTCGGTATTGTTGGTGGGTTCCTGATTGTTTTTGCTGCTTC
>JBHENH010000061.1:0-11140 GCA_046262135.1 Pyrinomonadaceae bacterium | reverse complement strand
CTCGATAACACCCGCCGGTATAGTAGTACATCATTCCGCTGTTCCACTCGATTACGTTGGAGGGCAGATTAACGCGGACTCTTTGGATAAACTTCATGCGCTCCGAGGCTACGGTATATTCTATTGGGGGCGTACTTACCACATCGGATATCACTACGTAATTCTTCCAGACGGTACCATTCAACAGGGACGCCCCGAAAGGTGCCGCGGTGCGCACGCGCGCGGGCATAACTCATATCTGGGCATCTGTCTGGTCGGCGACTTCAGCCAGACAAATAACGCCTCCGGTCACAATGGCCCAGAAACGCCGACGAGAGAACAAATGCGCGCATTGGTTGAACTGATTCGTCAATTACAGCATCGCTACCATCTGTCCCTAAACGATACCGTGCGACACCGAGACGTAGACCCGGGGACTGAATGTCCCGGTGACCGCTTCCCGTTTGACCAATTGCAGAAGGAAGTTCAAATAGCGCCGTAGTAGCGCATCAGGAGTGGTGAATACATGAAAGCGAATCCATACGTGCTTCGAGCTTACAAGAAACTCTAAATAAATCGGGAATTGGGCGGTGTAATACTGGTGCGTCGCTGTGGTTTTTCGTTGGGTAGCCGAAATCGCAACTGTTCTTCTAGTTTCCTGGTCAGTCTAACCGCGTCGTGCGGCGTCATGATATACCCAACCCAATCTTCGGCGCCGTCGGACATCACCGATAATTGTCTGTAAGGCGTTTGGTTGTTATGAAAGCGACGTAAGAGACTGGACGACTCTCTGTTGATCTTCTGAACTCAATTCGCCTACCCAGAAATCCACCACACGTCCACTTGGATCGACCAAAATCATCGTGGGCGTGCCGGCGATTTTGAGCTGCCGGAAATCAACGGAATTTTTCGCCTCCAGCTTAAGTTGATGTTGCTCAACATATTGTCGAACGTTTTCATCTGGGTTTGAGAAAGCCGTTACAATACGGAGTTGCGCCTTACCGTTCGATTTCAAGCCGGCAAGCTGATTGTAAAAAGGTATGCTCGCAGTGCAATGTCCACACTGTGTACTCATCGCAATTAATAGCGTGTGGGGCGAGCTACTGTAATCTATGCCGCCCAGCGAAGGAATTTGCTGACCCCTCTGAAGTCCATCGCTCACGGTTCTGTTTGTAGCAGGTCGTGAGAAGTGGCTTACGGCGAAAGCGGACAAAATCAGCACGGCAACAAGCAGCACTACGGCGTTTGTTGCGACTTCAAGGTAGGTTCTAATTCTTGAATGTTCCACGTCTAAATCTCCGAAGCAATGAAATTCGGTGATACTAATCCAGTTTCTTCAACTTTAGGAAACGTTTGGGCTCGTCAAGAGCAAATACGCGGCGCAAGGTTAATTCATCATCTCCATTGGCGCCTTTCCGCATCTCCAGGATCTGATCCTGATACATTTTCCGATAATAGTTATAGATATGGGCCGGCTTCGGGTCGAGCAGGGGAGGCTCCTCAGGCGCATGAAGCGACACGGAACTCTGTTCCAGATACGTCATAATCTCGTTCGGTTTCATTCCTTCGCGCAACCGCTTGATAATGGCTTGAAGCAGGTCATGTTTAGCGTCTAATTGTCCCCTGACTTGCTCAAAGTACTTCGTGTCGTTCGGTCCGACGAAGGTACCGTCGTCAAAAAAGGCTCCATCAATTGATACAGTAATGCTCGTTATTCGCGATAGCTCATCTCGTGCTTGCGTTACAACACTGCTCTGATCCAATTGTTGAAGCAGCTGATCATCGGTCGGACCTTGGCTTGCCGCGGAGTCCGACCCAACCGGTTGACCGTCACCGTAAGGATATGGCGAGAAGACACGAGATCCCTTCGGCTTCAGAATAACGGCATTCTCCGTATCAGATGCCTCTTTGCCTTTGAGAACATTTAGACGGCTGTATGAGTTAACCTTTGTGATTACGCGACCGTCGTCCCGAAGCAATTCCCATTTTAGCGAGTACGCAACGACGCGCTTTGTGCCCGTATTCTTAAGAAACACATACGGCTGCTGAAACCGCTCGGCGAAGAGTTGTCCCTTCGGTCGATGCAACGAATCGCGTATCTGCTGGAATTCTGGATGCGTAGGTCCAATCAGCCGCAGGCTATGTCGCGGAAGATCTTTTGTGTTCAGCCGGGAAGGTGCCACCGCTCTGCTCCTACCGACGAATATTGTAACTATAATTACGATTAAAGCGATTATTACCACTGCGCTGCTCACAAATATTCTTCGCATTTGGTCCTCCTACAGGTGATTGCTGTGCTTGTAGTGAGACGATGTATTTCGTCTATCCGCAGTAATTTGTGTCGTACGGGCTGGCGCACGCAGCCGTCCAAGTCCAGTTGTACAAACAATAGTCGCAGCCACCGCCGCCCGGACCGGGATCTGGATCTGGGTATGGATCCCCACATGGCGACGTAAAGCAAATGTCGGGTGGTATGGGTGGCGGTGGCATAAATATGTTACACAACCCAATCTCACTCGGTTGGTGATCTGTAAATGTTTGGCCACTACAAAATGACGTCACTGTTGTGTGCCCTAATTCAACAAAAAAGATAGTTAAGTTTTTCGAGCGTGCTTGCAACGATATGTCGCCAGCTTTGCCCTTGGCGCTTGCGATGTTGTTAACACTCACGCCGTTGGGACATGTTCTCCACGCGTTAGCCGAGGCGAGAGGGGCGGTATCTTCGGGGCTACAATAGCCTATCTTGGTGCAGATGACGCCGGGGAATGGCAGGTCGAAGCCTGACCAATAGCAGTCGACCGGGAATATGACCCATGACAGAGAAGCATCTGTACGCTGCCACCCGGAAAAAAGAAATGCGCCCAACATAAGGGAGAGAAGAACAAGATTCCTTGCCAATCTGCGGCTGATTACGTTTCGAAGGTTGCCGTGCATCGAGGGACCTCCTAATCAATGGAAATAGTCATGAGTAAGCGACTTTCACTGCCGGAAAGTATTTACTTGGCTGAGCAAACCGAGTAGAGCTACAATGCGCGCTAACTCGGTCTTCCCGACCCACTAGCAGTAATTCAAATAAGCTATCTATCGCGGTACTGTACTCAGAAAGTCGATGGGTGTCCCTAAGAAAGACCAAAAGATTTCCAAAAGAAATCTAAGCACACCGCCTTCCTCAGGTGCTTTCGGCGCGTCGGACTCGATCTATGAATTTGGCGACTTCCGGCTGGATCAGAGAGAGAGGCTTTTGTCGAGCAACGGTAAACCCGTCGCTTTGAGTCCGAAGGTTTTCGATATCCTGCTACTCCTCGTTCAAAGGAGCAATTCACTCGTCGAGAAAGACACTTTACTCAATGAGATTTGGCCAGACTCGTTCGTTGAAGAAGCTAACCTCAGCGTCAACATCGCCACTTTAAGGAAGGCTCTAGGTGAAACCGACGACCATCGATACATCCATACGGTACCCAAACGTGGCTACCGCTTTGTAGCAACTGTCACAAGACGGGAAGTTGAGGATCATCCTTCCGAGGAAGCCCGAGTAAGCTCAGACTCGGTCGCGCGGAAACCAGCGGAAACGAAGGAGGATTCAGTAGCCGCGCACCTTCTGGCGGTTCTGCCTTTCGAGAACGGAACCAACGATCCAAACGCAGAATACCTTTCAGATGGGCTTACCGATAGCATCATAAATAGTCTGTCTCAAGTGAATACCTTACGAGTCGTCGCGCGCGCCACAGTCTTTCGATACAAGAGCACTACCTTCGATCCGGTGACTATTGCGACGCATCTGGGCGTCCGCTTGATAGTTTCGGGAAGAGTTCTGCAATTGGATGATCGGGTGATCGTAAGGGCGGAACTAGTTGATGTCCGCAATGAATGGCAGCTCTGGGGTAAACAATTTCATCGCAAGCTATCGGACGTTTTGGCGGTGCAGGACGAGATTTCAGAAGAGATTTGCAGAGCATTGGAATTCCAACTAACCCGTGAACAACGACACCGGTTCACGAAGCAATACACCGATAATAACGAGGCATACCACCTTTACTTGAAAGGACGTTATCATTGGAATAAGTTCAGCCAGACCGGCTTGCGGACTGCAGTAGCTTTTTTTACACAAGCTATCCAGGTTGATCCTAGGTACGCCCTTGCCTATGCCGGGCTAGCTGATTGTTACTACCGGTTGTCGAATATTTACGCACCTACACGTGAGGAAATGCCGAAGGCGAAAGCGGCGGCGATGAAAGCCTTGGATATCGATCCTAATCTTCCCGAAGCCCATGCCGCACTGGGTCTGAGCAAACTGTTTTATGAACTGGACTGGTTAGGTGCCGAGAAAGCGTTTCGACGAGCGATAGAAATCAATCCTCACTATTCAATCGCCCACCAGCGACTGGGTTTGTACTTTAGTCTTCTTGGACGTTTTGAGGAGGCGGAACAAGAGTTGAAATTGGCGCGCCAAATAGATCCGCTCTCGCCGCAGTTGTTTTGGGGCTTCGCCTTAATGTTTTTTCTGGCGCGCAACTATGAACAGGCTCTCGCCGAGGTGCAAACAATCTGGGAGATGGATAACAATTACGTTCCAATGCTTTATCTTCTGGGACGTACCTATCAACAACTCGGACAACGCGATCGGGCTAGAGAAACGTTTGAACAGGCCTTAGCTTTGAACGACGCACCTGCATTCCTAGCCGCGCTTGGACATAACTACGCAATATCCGGCAATTCACGCGCAGCCCGAAGAATATTGGAACAGCTGAAAGCGCGGTCGAAGCAAAGATACGTTTCCGCTTACGCCAAGGCGGTCATCCATGTATCCCTAGGGGAAAAAGACCAGGCTTTCGCATGTCTGGAAGGAGCTCGCGACGAGCGTTGTGAGATGCTCACCTGGATTAAGGTTGATCCAGCGTTCGACCCAATCCGCTCTGATCTTCGGTACTCAAACTTGCTACGACGTCTTGGCCTGGATGAATACCGCCAAGCCCAGTTCGCGACTAGTGCCTGATAGCTTTCATTCGAGTAAGTGAAGCCGCGGTCGTGCCGATGGAGATCGCCCGCAGATTCAATCATGTCATTGGCATAACAGAGCGATCGCTTACCACGAATCTGAGCTTTCTGTGATTGATACGTGTACCTGCTCAGAGAAAGCAATCAGGAGAGGGACTTTGAGGTAAAACCCCCGTATGCCTCATGAATCGGTTCGTAATGCCCTTAATAAAGACAAGCCCCTTCCAATACATAATATATATTATCAGACGCAACGGACAACTGGGTTTGGGGATGCCGAATCGGCCTTAAGGACGGCTGGAATTCCCCTGCTCTCGAACCGGTAGCTAGTAGCACCGTCCGTTAGGGCGGACGACTAGCGCTCGATATTCCGAGCCCAGAAGGGGCGGCACAAATGTTTGATGTCCGATAAGCTTTATAGCTTGTCGTGACGCCGCGACAAACTAAAGTTTATCGAACACGTTCAGCCAAACTGACCCACTACTTGTAAGCGGGTTGGCTTGACCGCGTTTCGGCCACACCTTACAGTGACGGATTCATTTTTTCAGTAAGCGGCGGCCGGCGTTGTTAGTTAGAGGCGGCAGCGATGAAACCGGGCGGCTTAGGAAAGGGTGCGCAACGTTGGCTATTAAGATTGAAAACCAAACCGAAAGAAAGTTGCCTCAGGATACGTTGCGGCATATCGAGGACGCATTTGAGAGTCTGCCTCGGGAGCACACTCGGGGCCTTGAGCGCATACGGCTAGTTGAATTCATAACCGACCCTCGCCTTAAAAACACGTTTCAGACATCTGAACTTCCCGGGCTGTATCATCCAAGGCAAGGTCCAAAAGGAGCGTGGCTGGAACTGGCAATCGGCGTCTTACTTCCCGCCAACAAACCTTTTCATAAGCGAATAATCCCGCGCATGTCTTTCAGGGGTAACCTGACGGCCACGCTCTTTTCGCTTGTCGGACAGCACTACCATTTCACGCTAAAGCATTCGCTTAAGAAGACCCAGCTCGAACCCGCTGTGAGAACGTACACGGAAAAGCAGCTTAAAGCTTGGAATGAAAAGAAGCATACTTTTCGAGCCAGGCTCTTTAAGCCTTTGCAACCCACATTGGAACGATGGGCCAAGGGCCTGCAAAAGCGCGCTGCTGCAGAAAAGAAGAAGAGTGTGAGTTCGAGGTAAGAAACCAGTCACCCGTTAACAATGGGAGTCAGTCTCCTGTAATGGAATCTCAGGGTTAGGAAGGGGGCATGCCCCCGCCGCCGAGCGGGGGCATGCCCCCTTCCCGACCTTGAGACTGCGGACGTTGCGCGACCGTGGTTAACGGGAATGGCTTTCCGTACTGCGGGTGTTCAAGGTCGCAATTTGCGACCATGGATACGCGTGAGTCACTTCATTCAGGTCGGTGGTTGCCGCTATCTATGCTCTTCGCGACAGACCTTAATGCCTGCGCAACGTCGTGGGTGTCAACATTTGATTTGCGAAAGCGTACTTCCAAACTGAACTCTTTTTTTGGAGAGACATACTTGAAGACGTAAGGCTTAGCTTCCGCAACCACGCGCGGTCCCATTTCCTGGCGTCGTACTTCCCTGGCATCGTCGCGCGTTAGACCTTTGGATGTTATTTGTTTCGCCAGTCTTCTCATTCCCTCTTCGTCCGGCTGACGAACGATCTGCAACAGCATCGACTTCGCTGAAACATCAGCCTGCCGGCAAAGCTCGCGCACATCTGGTGGTATGGCGGCGATCGAAAGCGCCTCCGTAACAGTACTTCTGCTCTTCCCTACTTTGCGTGCAACTTCGTCATGCGTATAACCAAACCTGTCACACAACGCCAACAAACCATCAGCCTCTTCCCAGACGGTCAAATCTTTCCGCTGCATGTTTTCTATGAGTGCAATCTCGGCCACGCTGCCCGCATCAATATCCATCTCCACGCACGGCACTTCCTGTAGTCCGGCCGCGCGAGCTGCTCTGAAACGGCGCTCTCCGGCAATGATCATCCAGCGACCCGTCGAGCGCGATGGTTTCACCAGCAAAGGTTCCAAAACGCCTTTCTCGGCAATAGAAGCTGTCAGTTCCGTTAAATCTCCAAAGTCCACACGAGGTTGTTCCGGGTTGGGGTCGAGTTTATCCAGAGAAACCATTCTTCCCACAGCTGCGGGCTGATGCTGCGACAGCTCCTCAACGTAGTGGGCATCGTGGCGCATTTGAAGTCCCGTCGGCAATCCCCTTTTAGACACGGCTCATTACCTCTTCACATAGATTTGCATATTCGATTGCGCCGGATGAATTCGGAGCAAAGCTAAAAATCGATTCCTTATAAGCGGGCGATTCTTCCAGTCTGACGCTCTTTGTTATTACCGTCTCGAACAACTTTGGGCCAAAGACTTTCTTGATCTGCTCGTGTACTTCACGCGCCAGGGTTGTTCGTTTGTCATGTAGAGTCACAAGAACACCTAACAATTCCAGGCCCGGATTGGGCCGGGCTTTTACCTTCTCTATCGTTTCGAGTAGGTCATCAGTGCCCTCCAGGGCGAAATAGGAGGATTGAATGGGCACGAGCACATGCGTGGCGGCCACCAGTGCGTTTACGGTAATCAAACCCAGCGTCGGCGGAGTGTCAATCACGATCACCGGATAGTGTTCGCGAAACGGTGCCAGGCGATCCTTGAGCCGAAACGGCGCATCGAAATCGCCGACCAACTTTGCTTCCAACTTCGCCAGGTTGATGCGAGCCGGGACGATATCTAAGCCCTCAATCGGCGTCCGGTAAACTGCCTGCTCTACCGGGGCTTGCCCGTCCGTCATTAATTCATAAGCAGATCGCTCGACGGAGAGCGGATCGAGAAAAGAGATTGAGCTGTTGGCCTGGGGATCTAGATCCAGTAAAAGGACACGTTTTCCGACTCTGGCGAATGCAGCAGCCAAATTGATGGCAGTGGTAGTTTTCCCCACGCCACCTTTTTGATTTGCGATCGCAATTATCATTCGCTATTCATCGACAACCGTTGCGTGGGACACACTATACATTAAAGGCAATACCAGTAAGAGATTTACATTGGCAGGTCGCCGGCTTCGCCGATTACGTCTGGCCACTCTTCCTCGCCCAAGGCTGATTCCTCCCCTCCCTCCTCTTCTGATGGGACTGTGTTTCGGGAGGCCTTAATCACATCTGCATCCACATAGATCGGACAATCAGCCCGCAACGCGAGAGCAATCGCATCGGACGGTCGGGAATCGAGTACCATGCGATTGCCATCGCTCATCCGCATCTCAATAACCGCAAAAAACGTGTTGTCGCGCAAACTTGTCACCACCACCCGCTCCACGTGGATACCTAGTTCAATGATGAGATTGCGGAGGAGATCGTGGGTCATCGGACGAGGTGGCGCAATCTTTTCAATTTCCAGGGCAATGGCGTTCGCTTCATAAGCGCCTACCCAGATGGGCAGCATTGTATCGCTTTCGACATCCTTCAAAATTATGATGGGAGTACCGCTATTGGGGTCCATCATCAGCGCTCTGATTTTTACTTCGATCTCCATAAAACTACCTCTTGGCTCGCTTCTGGTGCTTTGCAATTTGTTAGTCCCCCTGATTACCTATTCGTTCGCCATAGAGACTATTAGGCTTGGCTTCGGTAATCAGCACATCAACTATATCCCCCGGTTGCGTTTCATGGGCTCTGAAATTCACGACCTTGTTGCAGGTTGAGTGACCCGCCATGTCGTCGTCAGATCTGGCGCTTTTCCTCTCGGCCAGTACGCTCACACTTCTTCCTACGTAGTTCTGATAGGTTCTATTCTGTAGCGAAGTTTGTAATTCCTCAAGAGCCAAAAACCGCGCTGTCTTTTCATTTTCGGGTACTGCAGCGTCCATATTTGCTGCAGGCGTTCCTGCTCGTTTCGAGTATTTAAAGATGAAAAGAGCATCGTATTGACAGCTACGGACCAGACGCATCGTCTTTTCAAAATCCTCTTCCGATTCCCCCGGAAAACCGACAATAACATCACTAGTTAGCGCTAGCCGGCGTTTAGAGCCTTTGATGGTTTCCACCCGCCTCAAATAGTCTTCGGCAGTGTGGCCGCGCCGCATTGCCTTCAAAATGCGATCACTTCCCGATTGAACAGGAAGGTGAACCCAGTCACAAAGATTCGCAAACTCCTCGAGCGCGCACACTATATCAGGATGGAAGTCTCTAGGAAACGAAGTCGTGAATTTGATTCGCTCCATGCCGGTGCCGGCCACGGCCCTGAGTAGTCGTGAGAAGGGTGTAGCTCCCGAATGATTCTCAAGTCCTTCCTGCGAAGTGGGGCGATAACTGTTAACGTTCTGACCGATGAGGTGCACTTCCTTGTATCCAACCGTTCTCAGATGGCGGATCTCATCAACAATCTCCCGCGCGTTTCGACTTCTTTCCCGACCACGCGAGTAAGGAACGATGCAGAAGGAACAGAACTTATTGCAACCTTCAATGATTGGCACGAATGCGACGTAAGGAGAGCGCCTTTCTGCCGGCGAAACGTCCCACACTTCACCTTGTTCCCGCTCTTCCAGATCGATGACTGCCCTTTCACCGCTCCGCACCCGTTCAATCAAAGACGATATGCGGTCAGTTGCGCGTGTACCCACAACCAGATCGACGGCAGCAGATTTCTGGAAGATTGACGCGCCCTCCAATTGGGCCACGCACCCCATAACGCCTATAAAGGGTTTCTTTTTGGTCTGAGGGCTTACAAGTTTTCGGACCTCACCGATTCTCCTGAGCACTTTTCGTTCGGCACGCTCCCTGACAGAGCAGGTATTGAACAAAACGACATCGGCCGTTTCAGCTGAAGATGTAATATCGAAGCCCGCCTTTCGCAAACCGGTAGCGGCACGCTCCATATCCGCTACGTTCATCTGGCAGCCAAACGTCTCGATGTAAACTTTAGAGTTCATTTAAACTGTCTTGCTTAAGTCGGGTTAAGTACAAACTACTTTGTGTGCCGGTGCGCGCAAACTATCAGTTTGCGTAACATTCGCGTTGCACATCACGCAAGTTGACGCAAACTAACAGCTTGCTTTACACCTAACCAAAATAGTGTCAATTCGTTCGTAGTCTAGCAGAAATCGGAAGGCGAACGCGATACCAGCCTTTTTGCTTCTGCGCTTAATGACTCAGCATTGATGGGCAACTTGACCACACCAACGGGCGCGAGTAGCATTGCGCGCGAGTTCCCTAAATCCCAATTTATTGCGAGGTCCCTCATGTCCTTTAACAAGGTCATTCTGGTAGGAAATCTTGGCCGCGATCCTGAACTGCGGTACACGCCGCAGGGCACGCCTGTCTGCAGTTTCAGCATGGCAACAAATGAACGTCGTAAAGACAAAAGCGGCGAGATGCAGGATCTGACGACCTGGTTTAAGGTAACGCTCTGGGGACGCCAGGCCGAGACTGCGTCACAGTATCTAACCAAGGGCCGGCCGGTTTATATTGAAGGCCGGCTTCGCGTTGAAGAATGGACCGATCGCGACGGGAAGCCCAGGCACACTCTGGAGGTTCACGCCACCGACATGCAGTTTATTGGCGGCGGCAGAGGAGAACAAGAACCGCCGATGGAACGAGCGGCGGCAGCTGGTTCAACTAGCACAGCGGAGGCCGCTGATCTTACGGACGACGACATTCCTTTTTAGTGCGCTACCAAGTTTCAGTTAGCCACTCCCTTCCCTTCTATTTCAACGGTGACAGTGTGCCTGCGAACTGCCACCGCAATTCACCCCCGACAAAAGACGGTTTTGCTCAGGATGAGCATGAATGGGCTCGAGGACAAGCTGAATCCGAAGACTTTTGTGCGCATCCATCGTTCGACAATTGTGAATTTTAATCGCGTCAAGGAATTGCAGCAGGCTCCCAGCGGCGAGTATGCGGTGGTTCTGAAAAACGGAACACAGTTGAAACTGAGTCGTGCGCGCCGTGGGCGTTTGGAAGAACTCCTCACGAATGGCCCAGAATAGAGTCACCCCGATAAGCCCGCAGAGCGTGCGACAGCATAAAGCCTGGGGTGGAGCGCAGCGGAACCCCAGGTCCATCGCACAGGAAACCTGGCATAGCCCGCGGAGGAGTCTGTCGGAAAAAAGTCATAGAACAGCGATCAAAGAATGAGTAAACTGCGCGGCATGAGCAAAACATT
>JBHENH010000060.1:498-17563 GCA_046262135.1 Pyrinomonadaceae bacterium | reverse complement strand
GAATGATGTAGGGTAGTGAATACAGGATATCAACGACGCGCATCATCAGATTGTCGATGCGGCCGCCGACATAACCAGCCACTGCTCCGTAAGCGATCCCGATAACCAGTGAGACGACGGTGGCGATGATGCCGACCATTAATGAAATCTGCCCGCCCTGCAGGACCCTGGCAAGCATGTCGCGCCCGCTGTTATCGGTTCCCATGGGATGTAGCCATGAAAACGATCCGCCTGGCCCGCTGAATGGAGGAAACGACTTAATCAACCGAGCATCGGCGGGAATGTAATCGGGCGCGTAGCCCGTTGTCTTCCTGATTACAAACGGGCCGATGATAGAAGCGATGGCCACCAGTATGACAACGACCATTCCAAATACTGCCAGCTTGTTCTTCAGAAGCCTGCGCCATGCATCTTTCCATAGCGACGTGCCAACAATTACTTCGCCGCTTTCGGCAGAACGCACGTCACCTTCACCAACTGCAAACTCCGGCGCAGTGTGTATTATGTCGCCGCGATGCGAACCGGCCACGGCGTCCGTCGGTTCACCCATTGGAGTTAGAGCCGGTTCGGTCTTCGCGTCGTCATGTGTATTTAATGGACCGCCTGCTTTCATTGTGCGACAGTTTCTATCGTGATCTCAGTAGCAATCGAATACTTTTTGAGAGGGCGAATACCCGGCTAATACCGAATGCGTGGATCCAGGTATGCATAAGCAATGTCTACCAACAGATTCATCAGAAGAAGTGTGATGGCAATGAAAGCCACTATGCCGATAAGGAGTGGTTCATCGCGATTTAGCGATGCCTGAAGGAAATAGTTACCTAGTCCCGGCAATGCGAAAATGCGTTCGACCACTACGGTTCCGGTCAATAGAAAAGCGAGCGCCGGACCAGTGAAAGAAACGACTGGCATCAGCCCTCCCCGCAAGGCATGACGCATGACAACCTGCCTTTCACTTAACCCCTTCGAGCGAGCCGTGCGAATGTAGTCGGAACGAAGAACCTCGAGCATGCCTGCACGGGTCAACCTGGCTACATATGCTATGTAGATAGCCGAAAGGGTGATTACAGGGAGTACGACGCTCCTGCTGGGAAAACCGTTCCAGCGTGCTGGTGGAAACCAGTAAAGCGTAAGAGAGAAAAACAGAACCAGAATAGGACCGAGCACAAAATTAGGTATGGAGATCCCCAGCATGGCGAGGGCCATCGAGCCGTAATCCCATTTGGAATTCTGCTTGAGGGCGGCGATGGAGCCCATAACAATGCCAACTAACAGGGACAATAGATAAGCCGAGATTCCTATCGCTGCTGATACCGGCAACGAGCGCGAAATGATCGTATTTACTGACTGCCCTTCATATTTGAGCGAGTTGCCAAAGTCTAATAGTGCAATGCGGCCCATCATTTTGCCGTACTGAACATACCAGGGCTTATTCAAGCCGTATTTTTCCCGTATGTTGCTTTCAATTGCTGCCGGTATGGGTTTGTCGCCGGTGTAGAAGTTGCCCGGAGCAAGTCTTATCAGACCCCAGGTCAAGGTAATTACAATGAGGATAGTTGGGATGGTGATGATTAGGCGGCGAATGATGAAGGAAATCATCGTAGTCGAAGAAGCTTAGTCTCTATTCTTTAATTTGCCCGTCTCGCGAGAGCCGAACTTACTCCGTAATACTTGGAGTGCCGTAGTCCCACTTTGTAGAGTCTCGTTCAATGTATACAAACTTCCATGGATACAATGAACCAGCGTTTGGGTACATTCCTTTAACGTAAGGCTTCTTCACAAAATTCACTGCGGCGCTCTCGATGGGAATGATGGGCTGCGCATCCAATAAGTATTTTTCCGCTTTCGCCAGCAGCTGGTAACGCTTCTGGTTATCGAGTGTGTGGTTTGCTTCATCCAGCATGTCGACGTACTTCTTATCCCACCAGCCACTTCCGTTATCGCCCGTCGGAGTTGAAAACAGATTGAGAAAAGTAAAAGGGTCCATGTAATCGGCGCCCCAAATTCCCAGCGCCATCCCCTTGTATTCCAGCTTGGGACGCGCCGCAATAAACGTTTTGGTTTCCATGCTCCTCAGGGAAATGGTTACACCCAGGTTCTGCTTCCATTGAGCCTGCATGAATTCAGCCATCGTCTTATTGGCTGAAATACTGTTGAAGTTGTACTCAACCTGATCAACAGGAAACTTTGGGCACGAGAATGTACCGTCGCTCCGCTTCGTTACCGGATAGCCCGCAGCTCCCAGTAGTTCCCTCGCCTTCTCCGGGTTGAACGGGTCGCCTTCCGGTCGTGGGTATCCGTTGAAAATTCCCTCGGGAGTGAATGCAGTAAGCGGCTTAACCACCTTTCGCGCGCTGGCCCAGGTGTTCTTATCGATTGACATGTTGAAGGCCTTGCGCACGCGAAGATCATTCATAGGCGGTTTAGTGACGTTGATCAAAATGTAGGTGATGGCCGCTTCAGAACCTTCCATGTAATCTTTCTTAGGTCTAATGACGTCGAGCCAAGTGGTCGGCACTGTGTGGTTGAGCACAGCATCAATTTCGCCCACCCTGTAAAGATTCATCGTGGTGGGATTATCATTCATCGGATAAAAATGGATCTCATCGAGCTTGACGTTCGCGGCGTCCCAATACATCGGATCGCGCTCTACAACGATCTCGGTATAGGGCTTCCACGCTCGCAGTCTGAACGCTCCGCAACTAACGATGTGAGATGGATCTGTCCAATGTTCTCCATATTTTTCGATCGCTTTGCGAGGGACCAGACGGAAAAACTGATTAGCCAACAAGCCTGCAAAAAACGGAGCGGGCTGGCTCAGTGAGATCCTGACGGTGTAATCATCGACAGCCTCAACTCCGACGTCTTCACCTCTTACCTTCACAAACTCTTTGCCCTCCAGTGCGGTTTTCAACTTCGGATCTGCGGCTAGAAGCTTGTCGCGCTTTTTGGCGTCGCCTGGTAGCGTCAAGCGCGCCGGTGAATGCATGAACTGGTGAAAGGCTGTGTCCGGATCGGAAGTGGGTTCGACCTCGGTCGCTTGATATTCCTGCTCTTCTGGCTTTAAGGGCGCTTGACTAAGGGGTTCTGCGGGCGCAAGACCTTCCGCGCTTTTTTCAGCAACATCTTTTTCGAGCAGGTAACGGTCAGTTCCGGGGAAGCGGGCAAACACCGCACCTGCGTTGTAGGCTGCAGCATATTTCACGTAATAAGCAAGATTCGCATTGCGAGAAGCCAGCTCCGGGGAGAGCCCTCGACGAAGACTATAAACACAGTCGTTGGCGTTGATGACATCACCGTTGGACCAACGTGCGTTTCTTCTCAGATGAAAGACGAATTCCGAGGAGTCGTTGTTTACATGCCAGCGCTCGGCAATGGCGGGAATGGGTTCCATCGTTTTAGGGTGGTACTCAACCAGCCCCTCATATATTGCCATGAAGATCCGTCCCTCCGGCTGGCCGGTTGTGACCTGCGGATCCAGAGATTCGGGTTCGTCTCCCGTCACGTAACGCAGGATGTTTCGCGCGGGTGGAGTCGTCTTCCCGTAAAAAACTTCGTTACTTGCTACGGCGCGACAGGAAAGTGAACCCATCGCAACGGCGACAAGCATTAACCCGGCAGCGATTCGTTTGAAGTAGAGGTCAATCATGGCATTTAGCAGGAGAAAATAACCCTTATAGTGATTGAAATTAACATGCGTCAGGGGGTTGAGCAAGAATTCCGTTTTGCAAACGAGAACTTTCGGTTTTGAATTAGACTGTTCTGAGGTGCGGCCGACTCGCGTAGAATTCGAAAATTTGGTCACTTGACGGTCGCGCTGGAGCTGGCCGGTGGTTGCCAGCCCACTTTAATGCGAACTGTCTTTAATGATGGAGCGTCAAGGACGTTTGAATCAAAGCCCTCAACATACGGCTTGACCAGGCTATAGGAGGAAGCGAAATAGATTGGCATCGCGCTCAGGTCTTTCAGGGCCTGGCTTTCTGTTTCGATGGCCTCGCGGAACCTGCGTTCGGGTGTAGTTCCGCCGGAAGCCTTTTCCGAAGGGATGGGACTGAGGTGGCCAGTTGGGTCGGTGTCGGCTGTCTTTGCCGTCGTGGAAGGTCGTACGGGTGACTGAAAAAGCATACGAATATTCGTAAGTTCATCCGTCGTCTGCATGACGATGCCGCGGCGGGCTATATCGTATTCACCCGACCTAATGACCGCCTCATATTCGTCCCAATTTTTTGCGATTACAATTTCAGTCTCGATATTCAGAATGCTTCGCCACATGGCGGCAATCGCCTGGGCAACTATCCGTTGTTGCTCGTTTCGGTTAATTAGCAACTTGATTTTGGGAAATCCCTCGCCGTTCGGAAAATTCGCCTCCGCCATTAGATCTTTAGCGCGCTCGTAGTCTTTCTCCAGCAGATCTGACTTATCGACCACAGGCTCTTGCGTGTTTGGTTTTATCTCAGGCAAAAAACGCTTAGCCGGTTCCGTGGCTCCTCCCAGCTCGTCCTGACTTATACGCTCCCGATCGATAGCCAGCGTGAGGGCCTCACGCACACGCACGTCATCGAAGGGCTCTCGTGTAGTGTTGAAGCTATAGTAAGTTAGAGCACCGTAAGTCGTGCGCCGAAAGTCTTCATACGGTGTCAAAAGTTTTATTGCCAGTGGTTCAAAGGCGGCGTTAGTCACAGCGTCAACCTCTCCAGCACGATATGCAGCGAGCGCGGACTCGACATCTTTTGAACCGACGAACTCAACTCGATCCAGCGCGACCTTGTCTTTGTCCCAATAATTGTCTGCGCGTTTCAGCTGCACGCGCTCGCCTTCGGCTTTTGCGAGTGAGAAAGCACCGTTTGAAACGAGACCAGCCGGCGCTAACATGCCGACAGCGTCTTCCTGTTCTAATTTGACCGGGCGGAAAACCGGGTGCGCGACAAGCGCTGGAAAGTTCATATCGGGCCGGCGCAACCGGACGCGTAAGATACTATCAGATAGGGCCTCCGCTCCGAACCGCCCGGCTGATTCTTTCAAAGTGTTTTTTCCGGCCGATGGTTGCGATGGAGACTGGGGCGAAGTTGATCGGCGTGTCGAGCCTTCGCGTCTCGAGCCCTCTATGTTGGCAAGCAACTCCGTGTGAGGAGCTAGATCGCCGATCGACCTGGTTCGTTTCCAGGATTGTACGAAGTCCCTGGCAGTGACGGATTCGCCATTGGACCAGCGCGCATCGTCTCGCAGGTAGAAGGTCCATGTTCGGCCCCCATTTGAAGGCTCCCACCGCGTGGCAACTGCGGGCACCGGCTGCAGAGTTTTTGGATCGTAGTCAGTCAGTCCTTCAAACAATGCTCGAACCAGATCCGTATCCGGGGGCGCCGCCGCAAAAGCAGGGTCGAACGTTTGCGGCAGTCCACCATCGCTCCAGTGGAGCTCCTGCGAACGAGGGACGACAACGCGGCCGTAGTAAGGCTCTACGTTCTCGGCGAGGAAGCATCCAGCATGGGTAAGCATGAGCGCCAGCAACAGTGTGATCGCGACCCACGCGCGGAGCGTTTTGTATTTGGAGGAAATTGTTGTTAAGGGCATGCACCTAATCGCATAGTTCGGGCCCGGTGTTGCTTCGCCGAAGATCCAAGTGGAAAGATCACGGATTAACTGATTCAACAGCAACCCACCAAGCATCAATTCCCGAGGATTAACGCATCAAGGATCAACGTTGGAGTTGCTTCTGTTTCAGTTCGGCGACCAGCTGCTTATAGATGTCGCGAGTACGTATGCGAGCCGCCTCAAATCCATCCGACGTGTCGATTAAATAATCCGCAAACTTCTTTTTTTCCTCTTGTGGCATTTGGGCGCGAATGCGGCTTTCCGCATCTTCACGGCTTAGCTTATTCCGGGTCATGACTCGCTCTAGCTGCGCATCGTCACAACAATAGACGACGATCACCTTATCAAAACGTTTGTAACTTCCCGACTCAATCATCAGAGCTGCGTCGACGATAGCGATAGCGTCGGGGTCTTCCTTCTCCCATTCCTGCAACTGCCGATCCTGCTCCGCAATAATGTAAGGGTGCAGAATTGAGTTCAGGACCGCTCGTTTCTGAGAATCTCCGAATACAATGCCTCCGAGTTTTGAACGATCCAGTGTGCCGTCGCTTTGAAGCACTTCTTGTCCAAACGCTGCGACCACTTCTCGTAGCGCCGCTGAGTCATGGACTACCACGTCGCGAGCTGTCGCGTCCGCGTCCACTACGCGGCATCCGAGATCGGCGAACACGCCGGTGACGAATGATTTTCCTACTCCTATGGATCCTGTTAAGCCGACACGCAACATAGCAAGCAGTAAACAGTAGACAGCAAACAGCAAACAGCAAACAGCCGGATCATTAACAATGTGCGCATCAGCGTTACTCCGGCTGTTTGCTGTTTGCTGTCTGCTGTTTGCTTTCCCCCAGTCCCCTTCGCAATTTGGCGGCCTTTAAGGTGTTTCGCATTAGCATCGCAACCGTTAGCAAGCCCACTCCTCCGGGCACCGGCGTGCGGTCCGCGGTAACTTCGTCAGCTTCCGCGGGATTAACATCGCCAACCAGCGTGAAGCCGCGTTTAGAAATTATTTCCACCCGGCGCTGTGCTTCGGTCCCAAATAGCCGGCGAGCAGTGGCCTCATCAGTCACCTTGTTCATGCCAACATCAATGACCGCGGCTCCGGTTTTGATATGTTCCCTTCCGATGAATCCTGGACGGCCTATTGCCACGATCAGGAGATCGGCTTGTCGCGTGACGGCTGGAAGGTGGCGCGTACGCGAATGGCAAATCGTAACCGTGGCGTCTCTTTGCAGCAGCAATTGCGCCATTGGCCGGCCCACGATTTGGCTGCGACCAACTACACAAGCGTTCGTTCCCGCGATTTGAATTGACGATCGATCGAGCAGCTCGATGATTCCGGCTGGCGTGCACGGGACCAGGAAGGGCTGACCCATGGCCAACTTTCCGATGTTGATCGGATGAAATCCGTCGACGTCCTTTCGCGGATCGACGGCCTCAATGATGAAGCTTTCCTCAATTCCTGAAGGCAGCGGAAGCTGGACCAGTATCCCGTCTACGTCGTCGCGGCCATTGAGCCTGTTAATTAAATCCAGTAATTCAATGGCTGTCGTTGCCGCGGGGAGTTCGTGATGCTCCGACCGCATTCCAACTTCCTCGCAAGCTCGAATCTTGTTCGTCACGTAGACAGCCGACGCCGAGTCGTCGCCCACACGCACCGCCGCGAGGCAGGGCTGCAGGTTATAATCCCGAGCTAACTCTCTTACTTCCAGCGCAACTTCTCGCTTGATCTGCTCCGCGATATCACCGGCATCCAGTAGTCGCGTGGTGTGCGTCGTTTCGGTTTTGGTATCTTTTGCCAACTGCATCAGGAAGCGTAAACGAAATCCTCTGCCAAAGGTACATATAAACTTGGCGCTAGGTTACACCGAGTCGGGTTGAACCAGTTAGCGACAATTCTGCATGTGACTGTCCGGTTTGAATTTCTACGTGACTTCTGCTGGAGAAGACGTCAACTCTTATGGTTATGTTCCCACTGGTAAGACGACCTTTGTGGTAGATTAGGTTTTCATTCGATGTTTAAGTCATAAGCGGCGGTTCCGACTAGTTACAACAGGATAACTTGCGCGATCACCTGGTTAATAACGTCAAACAAATCTTCAGAAATCTATGAACGAGAGACCACTTTATACAACCATCGTGCTCGTCTTTTCAGTTCTCGGTGCCATGAGCTTTTCCGGTTGCCAAAAGCACGAACGGGTTCGATCACCCACCGAGAAACACTACGACCTTAAAGGCAAGGTGGTCACAGTTGAGAAGAATCAACGCCTGGTAAACGTCGCTCACGAAGACATTAAAGACTACATGCCTGCCATGACCATGCCTTTTAATTTGCGAGACGACTGGGCCTTCGACGTCCTCGTTCCTGGGGATCAGATTACGGCAACGTTGGTGGTCGACGGCACGCGCTCCTGGCTGGAAGATGTCGTAATAACCAAAGAAAGCACCGATGCGACGAGCTTGGCGGGCGAGACTATCGGACCCAAGCCAGGCGACGAAGTCCCGAATTACCGGCTTCTAAATCAAGACGGCAAAACTATTCGCATTCATGACTACCGCGGCAAGGCCCTTCTATTGACCTTTATTTACACGCGCTGTCCTCAGCCTGATCAATGCGCCCTTATGAGCAACAACTTCGCGGCCGTTGATCAGGAGCTACAAAAACAACCGGAACTGTTTGCAAAAACTCATCTGCTAAGTGTCAGCTTCGATCCGGATTATGACACACCCAAAGTAATGCGCAGTTATGGGGCTGCTTTTACGGGAAAGTACTCGGATGAAAACTTTGCGCACTGGGAATTTGCTTCTGGGACCACAGATGAGGTGAAAGGAATCGCGCAATACTTCGGGCTTCGTTATTACAAGCAATCGGAGAAGGGCGAAGATCAGGTTATTCACTCGCTGCGGACTGCATTGGTTGGGCCTGATGGAAAAATTGTGAAGATGTATCGCGGGAATGAATGGAAGCCGCAGGAAGTTATAGAAGAGATTCAGCTGTTACTAACAGCTGCCAAATAGGTTGATGTCACAGAAGAGCCACGCAAGTCAGTTCACGGGAAGGTGGGCTGCCGCGCGCCTGGTCTTGTCCCACAACTTCAGCTTAAACCTCTGATCTTCTTGATCTCCTCAGTCAAGACAGGGACTGCTTCAAACAAATCGCCCACAATTCCATAGTCAGCAATATCAAAGATCGGTGCCTCAGCATCCTTATTTATCGCTACAATCGTCCCCGAGTTTTTCATGCCGACGAGATGCTGGATAGCGCCGGAGATTCCCAGCGCGACGTACAGCTTCGGCGCTACGGTTTGACCCGACGATCCAATTTGCCGATCTATCGGAAGCCATTCCGCATCGCAGATCGGACGTGACGCGGCGAGGTCACCGCCAAGCGCCTCCGCAAGTTTCTCTGCAAGGGCCAGGTTGTCTTTGCTTTTTATTCCCCGCCCCACCGCGACAATAACATCAGCTTTGCTCAGGTCTACGGCTTGTTTGACTTCCTGGAAAGGAGGCTCCGGAGTCATACGTCCTTCCGTTACGTTCACCGGCAGGTCCTCAACCGGGGCGCCGCTTCCCTTTGCGGCCTGATCCGGTCTGTAGGCACCAGACTGGAACGTTGCAAATACCGGCGCTTCACCATCTGACATTACATCAGCATCGAGCTTTCCCAGGAAAATTCGTCGCGTAAAAGTTATTGTGTTAGTGGAAACCTCTGCTCGAATACAATCGCTGATCAGAGACTTTCCAAAACGCGCCGCCAGCTTCGGAGCGTAATCCCGTACTAAATAAGTGTGGGACATTACTACCAGCTGCGGATCGAGCTTACGGATTACTTGTTCCATAGCGTCGCAATAGCCGTCGGGAGTGTAGTCAGCGATGCTCGGGCTTGTGGCCGTAACGACTTTGGCTAAATCGTACGGAGAGATTTCCTGCGCGATCGCGCTGACGTCAGATCCGAGAATGACCGCAGTGATTGGTTGGTTTAGCGATGAAGAAAGGCTTTGCGCAGCGGTGATAGCCTCCAGGGATGTCCTGTTAAGTGCCCCATTACGATGTTCTATGAAAACCAACAACCCGTTGCTCATTTTTACCAAATCTTTTCTTTATCAGTGACTTTTAATCATGATGGTTCAACCGCTAAGGGCGCCAGGGATTCCCAGAGGAACGCAAAGTGGTTCACTTTGCGGACCTCGCGTTCGCTTTGCGCACTTTGCGGTTATTTCTCCACCCTACTGTGAATCTTCAAACGACGCGCGCTTCCGTGTGTAGCTTTTGGGCCAACTCGACAGCCCCGGCTTTTGCATCACCGTTTCCAAGCAGTTGGGTTTGCTTGGTCTTTTGCGGCAGATAAACACGTTCGATTCGCTGATGACTCGGACGCTCAACAATTTCAGCAGCCGGCGAAACTTCCTTTATCTCTTTTTTCTTGGCCGCCATGATGCCTTTCAGGGTCGCATAACGAATCTGGCTAATACCGGATTGAATAGTTAACAACGCCGGCATAGGCATCGAGTACCATTGATACCAACCGCTTTCAAGCTCGCGCTTGACGCGCAGCTTATCTCGAGACGCATCAACCTCGATGACAATGGTGGCATGGGGTAACCCGAGTAGCTCGGCAAGAATGACTCCTGTTTGTCCGTAGCCATAATCGTCAGACTGCAGGCCTGTCATTATCAAATCCGGTTTCTCGTCGCGAATTGCTTCTGCGAGGACACTGGCCGTTGCGTAAGGGGAAAGTCTTCCCAGATTGTCTCCAACGACATGAATTGCGCGATCCGCGCCTCGAGCCAGAGCGTCTTTGATAACGCTCTTTACGCGTTGTGGGCCCATAGAGCAAACAATTACTTCGCCAGTTAGCTTTTCCCTAACTCGTAGCGCTTCCTCCAACGCATACCCATCCGACTCGCTGACTTCGAATGAGAGATCACCTTCCTCAATCCACGTCTGCTCTTTATTTATTCGCAGGATCGCGTCTTTGTTCGCGACCTGTTTCATCAAGGCTATGATCTTCATTCGATTCTTTTTCAGCGGGGGCTTAAGTTTTTGAACTTTGTACTTCGTGCTTTGAGCTTCGTACTCAGTGTTTTGGGGCTTTGTGCTTTGAAACTCGAACTTTGGATCGTACCGCCCGCATCGTCTGTGGACCAGAATCCCACGGAGTTCAAAAAAAGCAAGTACAAAGCACGAAGTACAAAGCTCGTCTTCTATCCTTCATACTGTTTAAACAAGAGGGATGCGTTCGTCCCACCAAAACCAAAACTATTGGAGAGGGCGTATTCCACTTCGGCCTCACGTGGTTGATTTGGCACGTAGTCCAGATCGCAATCCGGATCGGCGTTGACGTAGTTGATTGTTGGAGGCAAGACCTTTCGATAGAGGCTGAGGATGGAGAACACGCCTTCAATTCCTCCCGCTGCTCCCAGCAAATGGCCGGTCATGGACTTTGTCGAACTTACTGCTAGCTTATAGGCGTGTGCCCCAAAAGTTTTCCTGATTGCGAGAGTTTCAAACTTATCATTGTATGGAGTCGAAGTTCCGTGCGCGTTTATGTAGCCGACTTGCTCCGGCGCAATTTTCGCTTCCGTAATGCTCTTCTGCATCACACGGATCGCCCCGGAACCCGATTCATCCGGCATGGTCAGGTGAAACGCGTCCGCGGTCATTCCGTAGCCGACAATCTCAGCATAAATTCTGGCGCCTCTACGCTTGGCGAGTTCCAGTTCTTCAAGGATCATGATGCCGGCGCCTTCCCCGATAACGAAACCATCCCGATCACGCTCGAACGGGCGGGACGCATGTAGCGGATCGTCGTTGCGAGTTGAAAGCGCTCGCATGGAAGCGAAACCGGCGACGCTCATCGGTGTTATTGCCGACTCAGCCCCGCCGCAAATCATCACATCCGCGTCACCTCTTTGAATTATTTTGAAACTGTCTCCAATGGCGTGGGCACCGGCGGAACAAGCGGTCGCAGTAGCCGAATTAGGTCCTTTCGCGCCGTAGCGAATAGACACCTGACCAGCGGCGAGGTTTACGATGGCAGAAACGATGAAAAACGGAGATACGCGATCGGGTCCGGCCTCGAGGAGTTTGGAATGTTCGCGCTCGATGGCCCAGAAGTCTCCGATACCGCTGCTGATGTAGGTACCGGCATTTTCCGCCAGGTCATCGGGAAATTTTCCGGCCTCGGTCAGCGCGAAGCCGCTATCGGCCATGGCCTCGGTTGCTGCGGCAATCGCGTAATGAATAAAGGCGCCCATCTTGCGCGCCTCTTTTTTGGCAATAAATTTGAGAGGGTCGAAGTTTTTGACTTCAGCGGCAATTTTGACGGAAAACTTGTCCGTCTCGAATTTCTTGATGTAGTCCACGCCACTGCGTCCGCTCATCAAAGCGGACCAGGTGGTTTCAACTGAATTGCCAACTGGGGTTATCAGTCCCAGCCCTGTCACAACTACACGACGTGCCAAATCAACGCTCCCTTGAATGCGGTGATAAGTGACAAATGGTGAGTAACAAGATCGGGACGGCGAGTTTTGCGGTCACCTGTCACCTTGTTTACGAGTTACCTGTCACTATTTTCTGTGCTGATCGATGTAGTTGTAAGCATCTCGAACGCTCTGAATTTTTTCTGCGTCCTCATCGGGGATTTCGATGCCGAATTCCTCTTCGAAACGCATCACCAGTTCCACAGTATCCAAAGAGTCTGCGCCCAGGTCATCGATGAAGCGGGCGTTGGGTGTGACTTCGTTTTCGTCCACGCCTAATTCGTCGACGATGATTTGCTTGACCTTATTCTCGATCTCTTGATCGGGCATCTCGTTTTGCTCCTCTGTGATGAAATATCGACAACAACTTAAGAATGGCCGAGGCTCGCGCCTGTACGCTGCAAGCTTGCGGCGTCCTCAACGTTAAAACACTTTACCTCTCGACTTATTTGCCGCATCAAGCCGGTCAGTACCTTTCCGGGCCCTACCTCGACGAAGGTGTCAACGCCTTGTCTAATTAATAACTCCATTGACTCGAGCCACCGTACAGCAGACGAGACCTGTCTTACCAGCGAGTATCGGGCTGCCGCACCCTCCAAAATGGTGGCCGCCTCAACGTTGGTGACAAGTGGCACCGTCAAATCTTGAAACGGAATCTTCTCAAGGTCAGTTGCCAACCGTTCCTGTGCCGGCATCATTAGCGGGGAATGAAAAGGTGCGCTCACATTCAATTTTACAACTCTTTTCGCACCCCGAGCGCTTAATAACTCCCCAGCTCTATCAACGGCCTCAGTGTTACCGGCAATCACTACCTGCACTGGCGAATTAATATTAGCCGGCGCGCAAACCTGGCCCTGGCTTGCTTCCTGGCAGGCAGACTCGATCTCTTTCAGCTGGGCGCCAATTACTGCGGCCATGGCTCCAGTACCAACCGGCACCGCCTCCTGCATGTAGCGGCCGCGTGCCCGAACCGTTTTCATTGCGTCGAAAAACGCAAGAGATCGCGTCGCCACCAGAGCCGAGTACTCGCCCAGGCTGTGGCCCGCGACGTAATCCGGGCGGGGAAAGCCCGAGTACTCAAGCGTTCGAAGGACCGCGACGGAAGTGGCCAGAATCGCCGGCTGGGTCTTCTCCGTTAGTTGCAGCTCTTCCACCGATCCTTCGAAACACAGTTCTGAGATCGGCATATGAAGCGCCTCATCTGCTTCTTCAAAGACCTGCCTGGCGACAGGAAAACTGTCAGCCAGTTCCTTTCCCATTCCTGGATACTGCGATCCCTGTCCGGGAAAGATGTACGCTAAGGACATGCTGGTAAATAGTAAATGGTAAATAGTAAATGGTTAGAACATCCAGCAAAGATCATCACTTTGTTGCGTCAGCGTTATGCGCACTCGTTTTGGTCTGAACTATTTACTATTTACCATTTACAACTTACTTTCCAGGTTACCATCGCATCAACACGCTGCCCCACGTGGCCCCGCCGCCAAATGAAGCCATTAGGACCAGATCGCCTTCAGAAATCTTTCCAGCTTCCACGCACTCATCAAGCCCAATTGGAATAGACGCGGATGAAGTGTTGCCGTGCATGGCAATGTTTGAATAAACGCGCTCGGTTTCGACATTAAGTTTACTTGCGACAGCGTCCGTAATTCTCTGGTTCGCCTGGTGCGGTATGAACAGATCAACTTCCGCCGGACTAACACCCGCCTCGTCGAGCACCTCACGGGAAATGTCAGTCATCGAACGCACCGCTACTTTGAACAGTTCATTGCCTCTCATTTTAAAAAAGTGATCGCCGGCCGCCAGCGTCTCCGCTGTTGGAGGTCTACGTGTCCCCCCGCCGGGGGAGAATAACTGTTCCTGATATCTGCCATCTGACTTGATACGGGCCGCAAGAATTCCGCGATCTCCATCGACTGGTCCCAGGACCGCCGCGCCCGCGCCGTCGCCAAACAATACGCATGTTTGCCGATCCGTATAGTCCACAAACTGCGAGAGGATCTCAGCGCCGATCACGAGGGCATATTTGGATTGACCGGTTCGCACCATCGTGTCGGCCAACGCCAAACCATATAGAAACCCGGAGCACGCGGCGACGATGTCCATCGCGGCAGCGTTATTTGCGCCCAATTCCGCTTGAATTATGCAGCCGGTAGAAGGAAGTATTTGATCGGGAGTAACCGTCGCGCACAGCAGTAGATCAATTTCAGCGGGCTCTAGTCCGGCACGTTCGATGGCCTCGCGAGCAGCACGTACAGCAAAAAGAGAAGTGTATTCACCCGCCCCTGCTTTACGCCTTTGCTTGATCCCGGTACGACTTGTAATCCAGTCGTCAGACGTCTCCACGAGTTTCTCGAGATCCGCGTTAGTCAGGATGCCCTCCGGATAGGAGTGTCCCGTGCCGAGTATGCCGGCGCGCATAGTTGCCATCTATTTCCTCAGTTGCCTATTGCGGAGGGTAATACTATCTACTTGTAAAAGCCAAGCAAGAACAGTAACGCAAACTGTTAGTTTGCGCGACCCGCAGGCAGTCAACACAAACTAACAGTTTGCGTTAGACACACAGCGCATTCGTTTCGGCGATTCCCTTTTCGATTCGTTCACCAGCCCGATTTTCCGAGAACTCTTTTACGCTTCGGATAGCGTTTCGTATGGCGCGGGCATTCGAGCTGCCGTGACCGATCACCACGATCCTGCGCACGCCGAGAAGAGGGGCCCCGCCATGTTCGGAATAATCGAGCCGTCTCTTGATGTTCCGGAATGCGGGTTTTGCGAGCACCGCGCCCGCTTTTGTCACTGCCGAAACGGTCAACTCACGTTTGATCATCGACAACATGGCATCGGTGAGTCCCTCTGACAACTTCAGCATCACATTGCCCGTGAATCCGTCCGTCACAATTACATCAACCGCACCTGAAAACACGTCTCGTCCCTCGACGTTGCCCATGAAGTTCAGACTCTTCATCTCACGCAAAAGCGGAAATGCCTCTTTCGTTAAGTCGTTGCCCTTCGCTTCCTCTTCACCGATGCTCATCAGGCCGACGACTGGGCCAATCGTACCAAGTACTGCGCGCGAATAAGCGTCTCCCATGATTGCAAACTGCACGAGATGTTGCGCTTTACACTCAGAATTAGCTCCGACATCGAGCAAGAGTGTGGGCTTGGGACATTTGGTGGGAATTAAAGCGGCAAGGGCGGGACGGTCGACACCAGGCAACATGCCAATCACCATCTTTGCCGTTGCCATTGCGGCACCGGTGTTACCCGCTGAGACAAAGCCGTCAGCGTGTCCATCCGTAACTATTCGGGTTCCAATTCTCAAAGAGCTCTTCTTCTTGCGTCTGACGGAAGTGGCAACGGTTTCACCCATGCCGATAACTTCCGCTGCCTCAACCAGCTCTATTCCTCGATCGCCATCACCACGCCAGCCGCAACGTTTAAGCTCCGGCTCAACTACCTCCGGCTGGCCAACCAGAATCACCGTCACCCCGAGGTCGCGCGCAGCCGCAAGCGCGCCATCAATTTCAGCGTGCGGCGCGTGGTCGCTACCCATCGCGTCGAGAACCACTTTTCCCGTAAGACGGGACTCAGTCTTCGACTGACTTCGCACAATTGATGTTTTGTAGGGTTAGGTCTGTTCTACCTGCACCACTTGACGGCCGCGGTAGTATCCACACTTTGGGCAGACCCGGTGTTGCAGCCGCGGCTCCTGGCAATTGGGACAAAGAGTTGTCTGCGGAACTCGCAGCGCGTCGTGTGCTCGCCGTTTGCCGCGTCGAGCTTTCGAATGTCTCCTCTTCGGATTTGGCATAATTACTCCACCTGTAGATTTGAAACCGGTAAATCGTAAATGGTAAATCGCAAGTAGTAGGCAACTACCTGAGTTCTTTAGCTCACAGTCAACGATTCACGATTCACGATTCATTATTTCTTTCAGTCCTGCCCAGCGGGGATCTACTTCGGCAGTCGCGCAACCGCAATCAACGGTGTTCTTGTCTGAACCACACGCCAGACAGAGGCCCTTGCAGTCATCCTTACAAAGCACGTGAGCCGGAACAGCCAACAGCAGCTCTTCGGCTACAAGTTCGTCAACATCAATAGCGTCCCCGGCAAACACTGCGAAATCCAGGTCTTCTTCCGTAAGCTCGACTGCCGGCTCTGCTTTGTCCTCTTCGGGAGGAATGTACTGGACCTTAAATGTTGCGTTGACTGGAAATTCGACGAACTTTAGGCAGCGGTCGCATTCTACCTGAAGCACGGCCGTAAGCTTCCCACTCACATTCACCGCCCGCTCGTCGCGCCAAATTTCTCCCGAAACGGCCGGGAAATCCACGAGACGCATTCGCTCTTCACTTAAAAGAAGTTCGCCCGGGGCGTAGACATGAGCAAACTGTTTCGAGCGTTCCAGACTTGCAAGCTCAATTCGCATCGGCCTGACGGTTGCCAACAACTTATTTTAAGGCGTTTCGCGCAAAAGGCCATTATAACTGCGGCGCACAGCCTGTCAACGAGCGGCGGCGGCATAGTAGTAATTTGACCCACTTGCGATGAGTGGAACGAGCGGTTCAAGGAAGTCAGTACCACCTGGCGGCAGCGGGTGGGTTCTGCAATTTCCGATTAGTGTGCAATGGCTGATCGCTTGATCGTCAGCGGTCAATCGAAAATCGCCGCCCGATAATTAGGAAATCCTGAGCCAGCGGCTACCGCGAGATCCAACTGAGTTGACGGGACTGCTCCCAAAGGTCGAACCTGAATCTCTGCCGATCTTAGACGTCTGTCGAGTTACACGCGCTGAGGGCATCCTCGCGAAGTGCGTCGGCCATCCGTCGATCTCCTCCCGAAATGAGCTTGCGCGATTTTGCAGCCGAGGAACGAAACAGTGGCGCAACCGAAGCCGTTGTAGAATTCTGCCGTTTCCCCCCGGGCAGAATCGTGTTTCGGACGCGCGTCTCTGCCCCGGCCTTCTGGAAATACTCCTCTGCCAGTTTTTGGGC
>JBHENH010000060.1:0-390 GCA_046262135.1 Pyrinomonadaceae bacterium | reverse complement strand
TTCCCGCCACTTCTCTTCCGCCAGGAAAAGGCGGCCTAATCCATAGTGAGCCGCAAATGAAGAACCACTCAGGCGCATGGCGCTATTCAATAAGCCCTTGGCCCGTTCGGCTTCACCTTCATCCGCGCAGATCAAACCCAGCAACAGCGAAATCCGGCCGTCTGCAGGTGACACGTCATAGGCCCTGGCCAGATAGCGTTGAGCACGACGACTTTGTCCCATTCTAAAAAAGTGTTCGCCCACAAAATAAAGAAGCGGTCCATTATTCGGAGCTAACTCTGCAGCATGCCGGAGAGCACGAATACCCTGGTCCCACTGTTCGTCGTCGATTAGCAAAAAGGCTTCATTGACCCGCTGCTCAAAATCCGGGCGCTCTGAACCGTGGTAGTG
>JBHENH010000059.1:0-17720 GCA_046262135.1 Pyrinomonadaceae bacterium | reverse complement strand
GCTCGAGCGTGCCTTGCTCACAATTTGGACAGGCTTCGCCTGCAACCACGCTGCGCAAGTCGGCCCACCGGTCAGGTCCAATGTCCCTCTGAATGTCTACCCCGCGGAGGTGGTGGTCATCCCGGTTGGCTCCGGTGGTCATATCCTGACGACCCTTCAAAGCCAGGTCGGCTATGATTAGGAGTTCGAAATTTGCTTCCTTCGCTTTTGCTCTCGCTCCTACACCACCCAGGCTTCCGGCACCGGCGCCCATCAACTCGCGGATTTCCTCGCTATGGGCTGCGCGCACACCCGTGGCTGATAAACTGTCAGCAAGCTTGGTCTCGTGGAGCTGATGATCACCTCGAAGCAGAACCAGCACCGGTCGTGGTTCGTTATTGATCGTGGCGACATAGACCAGCGACTTGATCTGGCGGTCAGCTTTTGCTCCGCCCTGAAAAGTTGTCAAATCTTCGATCGTTTTTACGCTGGGAGTGGGAAATTCTTCAGGCGCATTTGGCCCGACGAGATCTTTAATCTGCGCTAAACGCGAAGTCGCCTTTTCCAAATTCGCTGCATATCCACAACTATCGCAGTGCGCAATGAAGTCTTCGCCTGCCGGAGTTCGTGCTACAAACTCATTTGACTCGGATCCTCCCATCGATCCGGAAGAGGCTTCGACAATAGAAAATTGGATTCCACATCGAGTAAATATCCGCTTGTAAGCCTCGCGCTGTTGTGCAAACGCTCTATCGAGTCCTGCGCGATCAACATCGAAGGAATAGGCGTCCTTCATTATGAAGGTGCGCAGCCGCATCAATCCGGATTTGGGTCGTGGCTCATCACGAAACTTCACCTGAATCTGATACCAAACCTGCGGCAGTTGTTTGTACGAACGGACTTCATTTCGCGCGATCGTGGTGAATATCTCTTCGTGAGTCATCCCCAGGCACATGTCTCCGCCCTTGCGATCCTTGAGCCGAAACATGTCATCGCCTATGGCATCCCAACGACCCGATTCCTTCCACACCTCAGCAGGATGGAGAGCAGGCAGATAAAATTCCTGACCGCCGATGCGGTTCATTTCTTCCCGTAAAATCTGCATGACCTTTAGTGCGACTCGCTGGGCCATTGGCAAATACGAGTAGATGCCCGCACCGAGTTGTCGAATAAGACCAGCCCGGAGCAGGAGTTTGTGCGAAGCAACTTCAGCGTCTGCAGGGTCCTGTCGCAGTGTGGGTATGAAGTATTGTGACCAACGCATATTTTTCGAAGCCGAAACTGAGTTAAAAAAACGTAAATCTCACCAGGTGGAGTTGACTGGTCATTCTCGCTTAGCAAAAAGCTTAACGCAATGCAGCACACGTATCGATGCGCCGAAGGTGTTTGGATCTGGCTGGCAGGCTCGAGACTAGGACCTGCACACCACAGTGTCCGGCTCACCTCCATTGCGGGCACTGTTACCGTGATGTACCATCGGCGCCTGCAATCTTATTTCAGCGGAGATCTCCTATGAAAATAGCGCTTGCCAGCGATCATGCGGGTTATGCGGAAAAGGAACGATTGAAGCCTTTGCTTAAGGATCTGGGGTTTGATGTTGACGACCTGGGAACAGCGTCAGAAGAATCTGTTGACTATCCTGATTACGCACGCAAGGTGGCGGAACTAGTCGCCGAAGGTCACGCGGAACAGGGGTTACTTGTTTGCGGATCAGGTACGGGCATGGCTATGACAGCCAACAAAGTTCCTGGGGTACGTGCTGCGGTTGCGTGGTCCGAAGAAACTGCCCGCCTCGCACGACAACATAACGACGCGAATGTCCTGGCGATCGGGGCACGAACTACGCCAACCGGGCTGATCCCGGGCATCGTGCGAGCCTGGTTTAGTACAGAATTCGAAGGTGGTCGCCACGCCGAGCGCGTTGAGAAAATTAAAGCCATCGAATCAGCTACACAGGTACACACACGCGCAGGTTGAATCAAGAAGAAAAAGCTCGCGGTTGGGAACGTGGTTAAACCCTGCTCGTTTAGTGCTCTACAACCCCCACAGGGCCAAGCCGACTTCTAATTGTGAGATTTCAAGCTTGAATTCCTTCTCTCCTGATCTAATACTTCTACTTCAAGAAGGGTAAATCGAACGATGGATCTAAGAAATGCACCGCTGGCGGAAGTTGATCCCGTGATCTCTCAGGCCATCGACAACGAAGTGGCTCGCCAAGCCAACGGACTTGAGTTAATCGCAAGCGAGAACTTCGTCAGCGAGGCGGTGCTCGAGGCTGCAGGTTCTGTTTTCACTAACAAGTATGCTGAAGGCTATCCGAAAAAACGTTACTACGGTGGCTGCGAATGGACCGACGTTGTGGAGCAGACGGCGATTGATCGCGCCAGAGCATTGTTCGGAGCGGAGCATGCCAATGTGCAGCCGCACAGCGGGGCTCAGGCAAACATGGCGGTCTACCTGGCTGCAATTCAGTATGGCGGTCAGATTTTAGGTATGAATTTATCTCACGGTGGTCATCTAACTCACGGCCATCCCATGAATTTTTCCGGCATCAGTTACAAGGTAGCTGACTACGGAGTCTCGCGGGAAACGGAGCAGATTGATTACGACGAATTGCAGCGCATAGCCGAACAGCATAAGCCGAAACTGATTGTTTGTGGCGCTTCCGCCTACCCCCGCATCATCGATTTCAAACGTATTGGAGAAATTTCGAAAAGCGTCGGCGCGCGGATGTTTGCTGACATTGCGCATATTGCCGGGCCAATTGCGGCGGATCTTCACCCTTCGCCCGTGCCCCACGCTGACTATGTATCGACCACAACGCATAAGACTCTGCGTGGCCCACGTGGCGGCTTGATACTTTGCAAGGAAGAACACGCGAAAGAAATTGATCGAAAGTTATTTCCCGGCGTGCAAGGTGGACCACTTGTACACATCATTGCCGCAAAAGCAGTGGCGTTTGGTGAGGCGCTGCGCGACGACTTTAAAGAGTATCAACGACAGATTCTGGCGAATGCAAAAGCGCTGGCGAGTGAATTACAGGAGCAGGGCCTGCGGCTGGTTTCCGGCGGCACTGACAACCACCTTATGCTGGTTGACGTCTGGATGGAGGGCAAGGGAATCACTGGAAAAGATGCCGAGAAAGCGCTCGAAGCTGCCAATATCACCGTAAATAAAAACACGATTCCTTTTGATCAGAATAAACCTTTCGTCGCTTCCGGTTTGCGCATAGGCACACCTGCTGTAACGACTCGTGGGATGAAAGAGCCGGAGATGCGCGAGATCGGACAATTAATTGCGGAGATTATTCATTCGCCGGCATCCGAAGACGTGCGCCGGAAAGTGCAACAACGCGTTACTGAACTCAGCGGTCGATTCCCACTTTATGCAAAACGTTTAAAGCTGTCTCAACCGGAGGCAATGGGCGCCTGAGGGAACACGTTTGAGCGGTTCTTCGCCGCAGCTTTGAGCGGTTGTTTTAAGCAATAGTTCCAATACCGATAATGGAAACAATCTTCGGGCCTGAAGGCCTGATAGCGCATGCCCATCCTGACTATGAACACCGTCCGGGCCAAATTGATATGGCGCGCGCGGTCATGCGCGCGTTTGAACAACGCAAACATCTGATTGTTGAAGCAGGAACGGGAACGGGTAAAACCCTCGCTTATCTCGTTCCTGCGGTTGCCGCCTCACTCGGCGGACGTGGCCGCGTGATCATCTCTACGGGCACGAAGAACCTCCAGGAACAACTGATGGAGAAAGATATCCCCTTCCTTCAGAACATCTTGCCAAAGTCTTTCAAGGCTGCCTACATGAAGGGACGAAATAACTACGTTTGCCTTCACCGTTTGGGACGCGCCGAGAGTTCGCCTGTTCTGGAGGGACTTGATGAGATTGATTACTTCGATGAAGTCGGGCACTGGTCCAAATCGTCCGAGACTGGCGATCGCGCAGAGTTGTCGAGTCTTCCTGAATCTCTTTCTTTCTGGCGCCACATAGATGCGCGTTCGGAGACCTGCCTGGGCCAGAAATGTGTCGAGTTCGATGCCTGCTTCATCACACGCATGCGGAAGCGGGCCGAGGAGGCTGACATCGTTGTTGTCAATCACCATCTGTTCTTTGCCGACCTTGCGCTGCGAAACAGCATGTACGGAAGTGTTCTGCCAGGCTACTCGGCGGTAATTCTCGACGAAGCCCATCTGATTGAAGACGTCGCGTCTGAATATTTCGGAGCGCAGGTATCGACATACCAGCTGGACGATCTAATACGCAATGTGGGAGCGATACCTTACGAGGACGCCGGTGCGGATCGCGAGATAAATAAAATATCTGCTCGGGTGATGCGCTTTTCTGAGGAGTTTTGGTTGGCCTTCCGTGAAGGGCGGGGCGAGGAAGGACGCTTTCCGATAGTCCCTGGAAGCTTCGCCCGCCGGAACCGGGAGGGCGAAATTGAACCTACGCCACTTGGTGATCGCTACATCGCGCTCGATGGCGCTTTGACAAGATTAGAAACCACGCTTGACGCTCTCAAAGACAAGCCGGCTGAAGTCGAGAATCTAGTCAGGCGAACCCGCCAGATCAAATTTGATTTACAGTTTATCGTCACTGGCGAGGATAAGAAATTTGTTTACTGGACCGAACGACGCGGCCGAGGCATCTTTTTGCGCGCCTCACCGATTGATGTGTCCGGACTACTGGAAGATAAATTGTTTGAGCAAGTCGACACGGTCGTCTTAACTTCGGCGACGCTTTCCAGCGCCGGCAACTTTTCGTTTATTCGCGAACGGCTCGGTCTCAGTTCAGCAGACGATTTGATAGCTGAATCCACATTCGATTATCAAAGCCAGGCGCTGTTGTATTTACCTGACGATATGCCGGACCCGCGATCGCGTGAATGGGCCCGAGCTGCGGCTGCTGAAGTAATAAAAATCGTGAATGCGACAGAAGGTCGCGCGTTTGTACTCTCAACGAGTCTTGCCGGAATGCAATCGCTCTATGACCTCGCCATGCCCGAGCTCGACTATCCCTGCATGCTGCAGGGGACGGCCTCAAAAGGACGATTGCTGGAAAGATTTCGGCAAACTCCGAATGCGGTGTTGTTTGCCACATCCAGTTTTTGGCAGGGTGTCGACGTGCGAGGAGAACAATTGTCCTGCGTGATTATTGATAAGCTGCCCTTTGCTGTGCCTACAGACCCAATTGTCGCCGCTCGCCAGCGTTACATTGAAGATGAGGGTGGATCGAGTTTCTTTGAATACAGCGTGCCGCAAGCAATCATCAGCCTTAAGCAGGGTCTGGGCCGTCTCATCCGGAGTACTACGGACCGCGGTGTTCTCGCGGTGCTTGATCCCCGCTTGAAAACGAAGAGCTACGGGCGGTTATTTTTGAAAAGCCTTCCCCAATGCCGGGTCACTTCCAGCATCGAAGACATTGGCGAGATGTTTCCTCACGAATTCTCAAAGCGATCCGCCGGGGTCTAGATCAAAAAGTAACCGCAACTTCTCGAAGGATACTTAATGTGTCCATGAGAGCACTAACAGCTGGCACTTGTGACTTTGGACTTTGGACTTTAGACTTTGAACGAATGCCAGGACAATTTGAAGTGATGATCGAACGCAACTTCTCGAGTGCGCACCAGCTGCGTGGCTACAAAGGCAAGTGCGAGAACTTACACGGCCACAACTATAAGATTGAAATCTACGCGCGTGGAAGGGAATTAGACAATATCGGTTTACTCGTTGATTTTGTCGAGCTGAAGGCGGCAGCGGATGAGGTTGTACAGTACCTGGACCACAGAAATATTAACGAGCTTGAACCATTCGTCGAACTACAACCTTCAGCCGAGAATCTCGCCAGGTATATTCTGGAGCGCGTTGGTTCCAAGGTGGGGGATGAACGGGTGCAAATCTATAAGGTGAGATGTTTTGAAACCCCTACCAGCGTTGCGACTTACCAGATCGACTAAGCGCGCGCTTACACGTTAAGCCTCATCAACCAGTGGCGAATTGGTTCCTACGAAAACTGTAGTAGGTTCTTCCGCTCGATGCGCTTCAGTTAGACGCTCCTTCCGAACCGGAGATCGCATGTAAGGCCTTTCGCAGAATCTATAGAAAAGCCAGGCAAAAGCGATAGTCGCGGGCACCACGATGAGCAGGGTGTTCAAGATGGGCGGGAACCAGTCGATGACGAACCACCACGACTGCATAATCACCAGCTCATGCGTTAGATAGAGCGAATAAGAAAACACTCCGATCGTAGCGGCGGCGGTGGCTACGCGCGGGTTCTTCAACCTGGCAAGCCACAAGTACTCGGCCTGAACTGCACGGTTCACAAGAATGAAGAAACCCACTCCCCACGCAGGATGCATCAACATCCAGGCCAGGTCGTGTCGAAGCGTATCTTTCTGTGTGACCGGCAGGATGAGCGAAGTTGCCGAGGCCAGAACAATGGCGACAGCTGCTATCCAGATGTTTCGGCACCATTTTGGCAATTGAATCAAACCGAATGCTGCTTCAACTGCGACGGCGCCCAGAGCCCATGTAAACCAGTGAGAAGCGGCAGCCTCAGGAACTGGTATTCCCACGGCTGTAGCTACCCACGCTGCATGACTAAATAGGAACCATCCGATTCGCGCCGCAGCGCAGATTATAAGCGTCGGCCCCCACCCCCAGCGCGTCCGCAAAAACAGAAGAAGAAAGTAGGCGAGGTAAAGTTGCTCTTCAATTGCCAGCGTCCAGAAAACCCCATTGATGCTATAGCAAGTCTTGGGATCGAGGTTATGCAACATCAATAGATGCATCACCACGTCGTATACAAAGAAATGAGTTACATCAATCCCTGTTGATAGAACCACCATCAACATGAAGAGCGCGAAAGCGATCAGGTAAGGCGGGTATAGCCGGCGCAGGCGACGCTTCCAAAACGAACTAAATCTGACGGGTTGCGACTTCCCGCACGCGCGCGACTTGGCCCATTGGAGGTGAATGCAAAAGCCTGAAATAACGAAAAAGAGGAAGACGCCGATGTAACCGAAGGAGCTAACGAATTGAAGCAGCTTCACAGGCCATCTGAAAAAGTTGTTGGGCACCGCATTAGCTGTTTGAAGTATTGCATGATAGAGCACTACTCCCAGCGCCGCGATTCCGCGTAACGCGTCGATGCTTTGTAAGCGTCCTTCCACGAGGGGTTGGCCCGTAACTAATTTCATTTACCGGATCGCATTGCTTGACGCGGCGGCAGGTAAGCCGCCATCGCGGGCGCTCGGCGGAGAGTTGACGGTCTACTTATTAAGCCTTACGCCGATACCAACCCCTGCACGTCGATATTGTATTTTCTTATTTTGCTGTAAAGCCGCGGGCGGTAAATACCGAGGAGGTTCGCTGCGGCTTGTTTGTTACCGCCGGTGCGTTGAAGCGTTTTTTCAATCACCAATCGTTCGATATCTTCCAGCGTCATGTTCGGAGGTACATCCCAGGCCACGCCCGTCGGTGCCCCTTCAGGCAACGAGCCGTTGTCGAACGGTAAGTCGAGTGGTTCAATGCGATTTCCTTTTGCCAGAAGTACGGCGCGCTCGATGACGTTTTGCAACTCCCTGACGTTGCCGGGCCACGCATGCCCGAAAAGCCGTTGGTAGGCAGCCTGAGACACTCCATCGATCGATCGTACGTATTTCTGTGCATACATGTGCAAGAAGTGCTCGGTTAAAAGCTGTATGTCTTCGCTCCTGTCACGCAGGGGTGGCACGTGTATGGTAATTGTGGAGATACGATAAAACAGATCGTCACGGAGAAGACCGTCGCGAATTGCGTCCGCTGGTGGACGATTAGTAGACGAAATCAGACGGAAATCCACGGCGTAAGTCTTCTCAGAACCAATCTTCCTGTAGCTGCGTTCCTGCAACACGCGTAACAGTTTGGGCTGGAGTTCAACCGGCATTTCAGCGATTTCATCCAGCATCAGTGAGCCTCCCGCGGCATGCTGGACCAATCCCTCCTTGTCAGCGTGTGCGCCGGTGAATGCGCCTTTCGTGTGACCGAACAGTTCTGACTCAATCAGTTCTTTAGGTAGGGCCGCGCAGTTCACTTTGATGAAGGGTTTCCGGGCACGCAGAGAATTGTAATGAATGGCGTTGGCAATTAATTCCTTGCCCGTACCTGACTCGCCGACAATAAGGACATTCGCATCAGACTTGGCTACCGATTCAATCGTTTCGTAGATCGTTTGCATCGGCTTCGAAGACCCTATGATGTTGAAGTATTCCGCTCGAGTTGATAGTTGGCGCCGCATGTTTGCGTTTTCCGCAAGCAATTCCCGCTGCTTCAATGCGTTTTCAACGCGAAGCTGCAGCTCTTCAAAATCAAACGGCTTATCAACGAAATCAAATGCTCCCGCTTTGGTAGCTTCAACCGCTTTGGCCACCGATCCATGACCGGTGACGACGATAACTTCAGTTGTCGGCCGGGCATCCTTCATATGGCGCATAACTTCCAGACCATCTATGTCGGGCAACTGCAAGTCGCAAATCGCGACATGGTGCCCGCCCCGATCGAATAACTCGATCGCCTCCGCTCCGGTAGCTGCGGTATCGACCGAATAACCGTCTTCCATCAAATTCTGCTTCAACGAATCGGCCATCGTTAACTCGTCGTCAACGATAAGAATTCGTACGTCCCTTTTGTCCACTAAATATCCTCCTTGAGCATTCCTTCCCATTTACCAATTCGAAAACAAGCGTTGCCCTTAAGTTGACAACGGAAGCCGCACGCGCAAAGCGCCATCCTGACGCTCCGCAGAACCACCGTGTGCTTCGACGATCCTTGCCGCGAGGGACATCCTTATTTCGTCACTGCCCGCGAACGAATGAAAGGGATCGTGATCCAGAGCATGAAACCCCTGCCACTCAATGACGCCGTTTCGCCGCGCCTCTATGAGCTCGCTTTTTAAGTGAATCGTCAACTTCTGTTGAGGCGGCTTGTTCGTAATCAACTTCATGGCGCCCAGCGAGATTGACTTAAGGGCCTTAGATAGTCTTGCAGAATCGAATTCTCCTATCATCGGTCCGGATTGACCGTCGATGACGATCGATTCCGCCAGGGCTGGCCCCGGGCTCAAACCATCGCTCAAACTGGATGCGACGGCCGTCATGATTTTTGCTAGATCCGTTCCCGTTGATTTCTCGAGTTCGAGTGGCTGACCATACTCTACAATCAGCGATAGATCAGTCGCCGTTCGATCCAATCCTGAAATCAACTTCCTAATCGTTTCCAATTCGTCCGCAGGCCCGTCTCTCTTCTCCATTCGTTTCCTCAGAAACGTGGCATAGAGTTTGAGACCGTTCAACTGATTCTTTAGATCGTGAACAATTTGGACGGTCGCCCGTCCGAGGACGCGTAACGCATTAGAATCTTCAGATTCTGAGATTAATGGCTTCATTCGCTAGCTATGGACTTTCTCCAGCCAGCTTTGGGGGAAAGGTACTAGAGCCAGCGAAGTGTACTAATTAAACCCGGACGGGATAATTTAATATGTCGTATTTCAGTGCGCGGTCCGGAGGTAGATGGTAGCAAAAAAGGCTGGCGTATTCTAGTGATACAGGATTCTGCAGATCGGACGGCAAAAAATTGAACCTAACTACAGAGTCTGTCCACGGCCAAGGGTCGGATCCCGTGGAAAAAAACGTTTCAGTTTTGCTGGTCGAGGACACTGAGGATAACCGGCAGATGATGAAGAGGCTGCTCGAGATGAGCGGCTATCGGGTTCTCGAGGCTACAAACGGAAAAGAAGCGGTCGAGCTGGCTTCCAGTGAGTTACCACAGGTCATCTTAATGGATCTAAGCTTACCCTTGATTGACGGGCTCGCGGCTACTCGCCGAATTCGCAGTTTGCCTGGTCTTAATAAAATTCCCATCATCGCCGTCTCCGCTCACGATACCGCCGATTTCCACAGCGAAGCATTAGCTGCAGGCTGTGATGCCTATATTACCAAGCCTATCGACTATCCTGAGCTCGAAGATATCGTTCAGCGTCTACTGTCCACCAACCGATAAGTCAACGGGTTTTGTGCCACCAGATTGGTAATGCCTTCTCGAGGTCCTGGTCTAAAATTCGGTGACAGCGCATCTACTTTATCAAAGATGACGTTGCCAAACCGGTTTCAAGCGCACTAGAATTCCGGAACTGATGATTCGCGGCGTACCGTGATTATTGCGGTTGCCGTCATGGCGGCGATCGTGATCGCGGTTCTTTTTTATTTCCTTATGCGTGCGAGCGGCGGCGGCGCAGTTCCACCAACTTTGGCAGGAGCAATACGCTCTGGTTCTCCCGAGTTTGCCGAACATCAATCAAAGATTCACTTGGACGATCCTGAGGCTTATGAATCCAAGCGAGCTTTGGGCGACATAGTGATGAGTCTCCAAACCACGGTTCGCAATTTTACCGGACGAACGATCAACGGACTTGAACTGAAAGGAATGGTGGTTGACCACCAGGGTAAACCGATAAATCAGCAAACCGTCGTAGTAATTCCCGGCAGGCAGGCCGAATTGGCTCCTAACAAGACAATGCCTGTGGATATTAGACTGGAGGGGATGACGGACAGCGACGAT
Organism: Pyrinomonadaceae bacterium; assembly: GCA_046262135.1. GTDB lineage: Bacteria > Acidobacteriota > Blastocatellia > Pyrinomonadales > Pyrinomonadaceae > PSRF01. The sequence goes on along the minus strand of JBHENH010000059.1, from coordinate 7,137 downwards.
CGCGCCAATATCAAGATGGAGGTCACCGGGTTTAAACTCAAGTAGCAGAGATTCGCGGGGCGCGTATCAGGCGCTCTGCTTTTCATCGAGAAACAACTCTTCCAAAGATTGTTTCAAAGGCTGAACCGACACTAGCTTGCCGCCGGCTTTCCTCAAGGCCACTATCACTTCATCGACGTTCTTCTCATCTGGCATTTCGATTCGCAACCCAGCTGGCGTCGCAGTCAGCTGAAAATCACCTTCACTTCTCAAGTAAGGTCGTAAAGTCGTCTCGCTCGTGCCGCTGACGACAACTTCCACAACGTGACGGCCAGCTACGTTTTGTCGCAGTTCCTCGAGAGATCCCACCTGAGCCAGTCGGCCGCGTTTAAGAATTGCTACGCGATCGCAGAGCACTTCAATGTCGGAAAGGATGTGGGAACACATAAAAACAGTCTTACCCTCCTGACGCAACGTAGCTATGAGGTCCCGCACCTCGCGTCGCCCGATCGGGTCCAGGCCACTCATCGGTTCATCAAGGAATACGACCTCGGGGTCATTGATTAGAGCCTGAGCCAACCCAACGCGCTGCAGCATTCCTTTGGAAAACTTTCGCAGTTGTGTGTTCCACTTGCTCTCATCGAGTCCAACCCGTGACATCAATTGCTTCGCCACATCTATGCGCTGAGCTTTGGGGAATCCGAAGACTTGCCCGCAGAAGTTGAGAAATTCTAAAGCCGTGAGGTAGTCGTAGAAGTAAGGGTTCTCCGGTAAGTATCCAATTCTACTATGCATGGATACGTCTGAGATATCGTGGCCCAGAATCTGAGCACTCCCTGCCGTCGGAAAGATCAACGTCATTAACAGCTTCAGCGTGGTCGTCTTGCCGGCTCCGTTACTACCGAGAAAACCGAAGATCTCGCCTTGATTTACCGTGAGGGAAAGTCCGTCCAGTGCCCGCACTTTTCGCTTCCGCCAAAAGCCGACTTCGTAATCTTTGGTCAAATTGTTGATGGCAACAACGCTTGTCATAGTCTGGTGAGACGAAGTGGCCCTGTTCGTTGGACCGTCACAGTTGCGGTATTTCAGATTTCGGATGAAGCTCGACGTCACAACCGGAATTTTTGAGTACGTACGGCATCCCCGTCGGATCAAGCGGCGTGCCGGAGGAGTCTAACCGCCACCCGCTATTGCGCAATGCTGGTTCGGCTTCACGCCACGATGAAGGACACCGACCCACTTTGGTTTGATAGCTGGATAGGAGTTTCTGCAGAGTATCCCGCTGATCCAGCGAGTCGAGCTGCAAAAGGTGCTGTTTAGCCATCTCCTTTACCTCGTCCTCGGTTGCTTCCTCATACATGCGTCCATAGATTTCGCGGGCTACGTTGCGACTCCCACCTTCGCTGGCCATCTTTGCTTTCATAGCTTCCATCCAGCGCGGCGCGCCCGCAATTCGGCTCCCTTGTCCGTACGCCTCGCTGGCCGCATAAAATTCCTTCTTCTGCCAATAGATGTAGCCCAGATGTTGGTAAAGCTGCCAGGCCGAAGGATTAGCAGCGATGCCTTTCCTGGTAATCCTGATTGCCTCTTCAACATTGATCGCAGGCAGTATCACAGCGGCGTATTGATAGGGCTCCATGAACTCCGGATCCAACGTCGTAGTGGTATCGAGCAAGGAAACGAGTAATTTGAGATCGAGTGAGCTCAAATCATCCAATCGAACGGTGGACTTTGCGTTCAACAATTTATTACCGACGTACTGAAGTGATCGCATCCAGTACCAATCGGCAGCAAGGCCATTAAAGCTTAAACTCGCACGTTTAAGAGTCGGACCGCCCAGGTAAAGCCCTTCATCTTCCAATTGCAGATCAAGCGTCGAACGGCGCGAGTCAATAATGCGCGCGAACGTGACAGTCAACACGAGTGCGCAAACAATGATGCCCAGAGTACCTAACGTACTCCATCGTTCGCTGATTTTGGTGTGTCTCGCTGAGTCATCGCTGTTCATATTCATTTGAAGTTACGGCGACGAAAGATCAAGGTAGCGGCTGCCAGGATCATAACGATGTAAATCAAGCCGTAGACGATCACATTCAGAACATAAAACCAGTCTGGCAGATGGCCATGTGCCGCCGGAGTTATGAAACCGTAGTTCGCGAGGTTGGGAAGGAGGTAGTACACCGCGGAAAAAAGCCAGCGAGCAGCGCTGCTCGACATAGACGTACTCAAACTTTTTAGATCGGAGCTGAAGTGTCCGATGATAAAAATGAAAAAAGTCAGCAACGCCGACAATGCCGGCGATGAGAAGGACGAAAAGAGAAGCGCGATACTTGTGAGAATTGCGAGCTCAACATAGACCAGTAAGATCGCTGGCCAGATACGGGCCATCAGCGGATCAAAACCCCGATTGACGTAAAGCAGTGCGGCGGAAACGCCCGCCCCCATCACCAACACGTTGACTAGCAGCGTCAAGCAGAGTCCGAAATACTTTCCTATGAGGAACTCGCCTCGACCTACCGGTTTAGCAAAGATTGCATAAATCGTGCGTCGTTCAATCTCCTTATAGACCAGTCCTACACCTACAAAAATCGCGATGAATACGCCAAAGACCAGCATTGAACTCAGCCCGAGATCCACAATTATCTTTCGTTCCTGACCTCCGGAAAGTTCGCCGACGAAAATCGCTGCGCCTGTCAGGAGCAAGACAAATAGAACCAGATTGTAGAGAACGCGATCCCGTACGGCTTCGCGAAAAGTATTTCGAGCTATGAAATAGATACGCGCCGTGGTCCCTAAAAAATGAGGAGACGCTCCGACGCTTTGTGTATGAGCAATATTCGAGTTGGCCGCGTCATTACCCATCAGTTGTCTGTGGCCCGCATGCGACCGCGCCAGCCGCTCGTAGGTGAAATGTTGAGCCGCCTTTCATTCTCCTTCAGTACTACGTATACAGCATTCTCGGGCAGCAGTTCACCGGGTTTGGCAATGCTTGCATCCAGCTTTGCTGAGTCCATGGCAGAGTCAATATCAAAGTTGATCAGATGGTACCACCCTCGTGCTGCTCGTGAGTCTATCAAGAGAGCTTGCGAAAGTTCCACCTCTGATTCTTCGCTTCTTCCGAGCCGGGATAAGGCAGCAGCGTGGCGCACCCGTAGGAAGACGGAATGTGGATAAACTTTTACGGCGTATGCGAGAGTGAGCTCCGCCGCCGTCAGATCTTGCGACTCCTCTTCCGCCGCCGCTAGATTGGCGTAGCCGGCAGAGGTATTTATTCCGTGGTCAACGGCATAACGTAAATGCGGCACTGCTTCCCGTACCCTCTTCTCCTGATACAAGAAAGAACCGTAATCGTAGTGCGTTGCGGCATCGAACGGATTGCAACCGAGGGCGATGAGATAGAGACGCTCTGCGCGAGTTCGAGAGCCTTGATTCATTTGGGCCAATGCGTGGGAGACACTGTTCGTTGCGTGCATACCCGCCCAGAGAAGCATCGTCCCCGAGAACAGCAGCGCACCGATCACGCACGGAAACGCAACAGCGGGCATCCTCGAGAACCCTTTTGGCCCTGGCTGTTCAGGACTTATCGCGGTAGGGGAATGTTGCCCGTTTGCAGCGAAGTGAGACACGAGTCCGGCCGCGAAGAAAAACATCAAACTGCTTCCTATCCAGCGAAATGAAAAAGCGCTTGCGCCTGAACTCACGGCGAACGCTAATAGTCCTGCACCGCAGCCGAGTGCCAAAATAGGTTGGCGCGCACGGCGGATGGCCCACCACAGCATCAGCGCCAGAGCCGCGGAAAAACCGAGAAAGATTACCAACCCAATGCTCCCGAGTTCCGCGAGAATTTGAACATATTCGTTGTGGGCGTATTGAGTCAGTAGCTGCTCATTTAAGCTAATAAGAGGGCTGTTTGGATGGGACTGCGAGAATTGCGCCCGCGCCCATGGAAAAGCAACTTCATAGTTGTTCGCCCCTACGCCAAGCACTGGGTGAGCTCGAAACATTTCCCAGGCACAAGCCCAGAACAATAGCCGTACACTCGTGCTTGGTTCGGCGCTCGAGGTATTTTTGAAACGCTCAAAAGCCGTGACCTGTTGCGGAGAATTGCTGGGCCCAAACGTGACCGGCGAAGCTTGTAATACGGTGATGAAGAAGAAGGCAACAGCGAGGAACGCAGGACGTTGTAGACCTCGCAAACGAAATCTTCGCATGGTAATAACGCCTGCACCCACCAGAAGAAGTCCCGCCACGGCTCCCAAAATGGGAGCGCGTTCTAATCCCTGCAGTGTTGCCAGCCACGCCCACAAGGCCGTTGCTCCATAAAACGCAGCCCTGCGTCTGTTGCGGGTTCCCAACGTGAGTCCGACAAACATTGGACTGGCAACGGCCATCATTTCGCTAAACCCACTGAAACCACGTAGGAGTGGTTTCACGCCTAACCGCAACGAGTGATCAGTCAGCGGGGCTCCGGCAATACTTTCGATTAGGCACGAAATGGCCAACAACCAAACAACAGATGCAAGCATGTGAATCGATGCGCGCAATGCTCGCGGATGAGTTGCGACCAGCCGCATCAAGATGAAGAACAAAAGATACGCACCCCATTGAAACCCATAATGCGCAGCCGCGTACGGATTTGCTGACCACGTTAGGGACGAGAAAATCCACACAGTGAAAAGCGTAGCCGTAACCAAAACGGTGCTACTCCTCACATCAAGGATAACGCTTAACACACGGCTCTTCTTCCACCGGATAAGGAGGAACGCTGTCGTAATACCAAGTAATAATGCCAACACGATTTCCTGGCGCCATGACAATCCCCCGAGAGATGGTCTGGGTGGTCCAGGGAGGTATGGGACGACGAGGATGACCGGCCACAGTATTCCGATAAGCCACAGTGGCTCGCGCAGAGCTTTCTTGAGGTTAGTTACCACTGGCTCTTCTATAGGCAAAAGGGGCGAGAGCCTTGTGCTCTGCGCCCCGGGGAACGTTTAAACGACTCATTGGGCAAACTAGTTCCCAATTGCCGAGCCCGTTGCTGCGGTCATGGCCGTTGTATCACTGGCTGCGGCGTAGTAGATGACTCCGGTTGCGTCGGAAGCGAACTTGCGCGTGCCAGTTGAAGTCACCGAACCCACCGATAGTGGCGTGGCTGTCGTAAGGTAGTTGAAAGGCGCTCCGCCTGAACCATCACCGATAGGGGTGGCCACAAAGGCATAGCCGCTTTTGAACCCGGTGGAAAGAGGATTGTCAACAAGTCCCTGGGTCGCGAGGGTTGGGAGATCCGCGTAACGACCTCCGCCGAGTACGGCAGCGTAGGTGGCCTCCGTGCTCGTAAGTGTGCGCATGGTAGCGGCGGCAGAGCCCTCATTTGCTGCACGCCTTGTTGCAAGAAGGTTAGGAATAGCAATAGCGGCAATGATGCCAATAATCGCAACGACGATTAGTAGTTCGATTAGGGAGAAGCCCGTCTGGCGATTGTTATTCATTTAGTTCATCCCTCGGTGACCGGGATTTAGTTCTCGCGCTAAGGGCTGTATTTCAGCGTTATTAGAACCGCGGAAAGCGCGATATTAGCGATGAGACAATTACAAGGGACGTGCCACAGGGCGTGTCTTAAAAACGTGACGAAACATTGGCGTTTTAGCGTAAGCGCTGTCTAGTGGGGCATTTGGTCCCGCGTTAGTGACAAATAGCGGCAGCTGTCCTAACGGTTTCCGTCAAGATGGACCAACGGTGGGTGCAATCGTTGAAATCTCCTTTGTATTAACTTATGAAAGAAGACGGAGCGCAGAGAAAAGGGGCGAGAGCTTTAAGCTCTGCGCCCCTGAGGAGAGAGTGGAAACCAGTTAATAACTAGTTACCAATCGCGTCGCCAGTCGCGGCCGACATGGGGGTGGTATTGGAAGCCGCTTCGTAGTAGATAACGCCCGTTGCATCTGAAGCAAACTTGCGGGTACCGGTGGCCGTCACTGTACCTACTGACTGTGGGGTCGCCGTTGTCAGGTAGCTATAAACTACAGGATTACCAGCACTGGAAGGGGTTGCCACGAATGTGTAACCGCTTTTGGTTCCGCTGGCCAACGTCGAGTCGATCAAACCTTGACCATTCAGAGCTGCGCGGTCGCCATACTGGCCGGCGCCAGCTGTGGCTGCGTATGTTGCTTCTGCGCTTGTAATTGTACGCACGGTAGCGATGGCCGAGCCTTCGTTCGCCGCGCGCTTTGAAGCGAGAAGATTAGGGATAGCGATGGCAGCGATAATGCCGATGATCGCGACGACGATGAGAAGTTCAATTAGAGAGAAGCCATCTTGGCGTTTCGTATTCATTTCTTCATGCTCCTTAGAAGTGTTGACTAGGTGTTCGCGCCAACAGGCTTCCTCACGATTTAGTGCCGCGGAGGGCGCGATGTCTGTGTGGAGAGGTTACAAGGTACGTGCCAGAGTCGTTGAACTTGAAAAACGGTCGATTTAGGCCAATGAGCGATTTTCTGGGGTCTTTGATGTGGGCTCAGTGACAAATAACGTCACCGATTCATGACGGTTTAGGTCTAGCAATGGACCATCCGATTCGTTGAATTGTGAATATATCCCCCGTTGGTTAGAAACCTTGAAGGTAAAAAAAGGGGCGAGAGCTTTAAGCTCTGCGCCCCTGAGGAGAGAGTGGAAACCAGTTAATAACTAGTTGCCAATCGCGTCGCCGGTGGCAGCCGACATGGGGGTGGTATTAGCAGCTGCGACGTAATAGATAACGCCGGTTGCATCTGAAGCGAATTTGCGGGTACCGGTGGCCGTCACTGTACCTACTGACTGTGGGGTCGCCGTTGTCAGGTAGCTATAAACTACTGGATTACCAGCACTGGAAGGGGTTGCCACGAACGTGTAACCGCTTTTGGTTCCGCTGGCCAACGTCGAGTCGATCAAACCTTGACCATTCAGAGCTGCACGGTCGCCATACTGGCCGGCGCCAGCTGTGGCTGCGTATGTTGCTTCTGCGCTCGTTAATGTACGCATGGTAGCGATGGCCGAGCCTTCGTTCGCCGCGCGCTTTGAAGCGAGAAGATTGGGGATAGCGATGGCGGCGATAATGCCGATGATCGCGACGACGATGAGAAGTTCAATTAGAGAGAAGCCATCCTGGCGTTTCGTATTCATTTC
>JBHENH010000058.1:0-17861 GCA_046262135.1 Pyrinomonadaceae bacterium | reverse complement strand
CCACCAATCTTGCAGCCGCGACAGCTGCCCAAACAGTACTCGTTGATCTAAATCTACAGGCCGGCGATCTGCCGCTGTTCCTGGGCATTGATCCCAAATACTCGTTTGCCGACATGGCAGAAAATCGCATGCGGCTTGACGATGCTTTGATTAAAAGCTTCACCACTCCGTTTTCAGCAAAGCTTTCACTACTCGCGGCTCCAAAAGAAGCTGACTCAGCTGATGAAATTGAACCCGAGCACGTGTTTGAAGTACTTCAGCGTTTGCGGGAGTCTTACGATTATGTCGTTCTGGATCCCCAACATACATTTGACTCGATTACGCTGGCGGCACTCGATCAGTCAGACGAAATCGTGCTCATCCTGACACTCGACATACCAGCCATTCGCAGTACTCAACGAGCGCTCGAAATCTTCGACCGGCTGGGTTACCCGCGAAAGAAGATTCGGATCGTCGTGAATCGTTGGAGCAAACAGATCGATCTGGATTTGCGACAAGTGGAGAAGTTTCTAGGAGAGCCGGTCATCGGCTTTGTGCCCAGTGATTACCAGACGGCCGTGACGTCTATCAACCTGGGCCGGCCGCTTGTCCAATCGGAACCGAATTCCAAAATCGCTGTTGAGATAAAGCGGATTGCAAGAACACTCGCCAACACTGCGGTTTCGGTAGACGAGGAGCCCAAGCCGCGAAAGGCGCTGTGGGATTCTTTGTTCAAGCGTGATTCAAGTCAGAACCAGTTTGAGCTGCAAGCATCGTTAGAAAAAATCTAAGTACCCCGGGAAAAAAAATATGGCACTCCGAGAAAGATTGATCAGGGAAACCGCAGGCGGTCCTCCGAACGGGAACGGCGCCGGTCAGGACGGCAATGGCCAGAGCTCGTTCCAGGAGATGAAGTCGCGTCTCCATAAGACGCTGATCAATAGGATGGACCTGACGAAACTTGCGACGCTGACGCCCGAGCAGGTTCATGCCGAAGTTTCCAGGTTGGCCGAGAGCGTTCTTGCGCAAGACGCGATGCCTTTGTCTCTGTCGGAACGCGAACGCCTTGTGAACGATGTGCAACACGAGTTATTCGGTCTTGGCCCTCTGGAACCACTGCTCGCAGATAGCACCATTTCCGACATTCTCGTTAACACGTATAGCACCATCTACGTGGAGCGCCGCGGCAAACTCGAGACGACGAACGTCGCTTTCAAAGATGACGAGCATTTAATGCGTGTTATTGAGCGCATAGTCTCCTCAGTCGGTCGCCGCATTGATGAATCGTCACCCATGGTAGACGCTCGCTTGCGTGACGGTTCTCGCGTGAATGCGATCATTCCTCCCCTTGCTATCGATGGACCAGTTCTCTCCATTCGTCGTTTTGGCGCCGAACCGCTGCGCATGAATTCACTCATTGAAAACAAGGCCCTGACAAAGGACATCGCAGACATGTTGGAGATGTGTGTGAATGCGCGACTTAATGTGCTGATTTCGGGAGGCACCGGAGCAGGTAAGACTACTCTGCTAAACGCGCTGTCTGCATACATTCCCGAAAACGAGCGCATCGTTACGATTGAAGATTCCGCCGAATTGCAGCTCCAGCAGCCCCATGTTGTTCGGCTGGAAACCAGGCCGCCCAATATTGAAGGACGCGGAGAAGTAACTCAACGCGACCTTGTACGGAACGCCCTGCGCATGCGGCCGGATCGCATTGTGATCGGTGAGGTCCGCGGAGGCGAAGCGATTGACATGCTGCAAGCGATGAATACGGGCCACGACGGTAGTTTGACGACAGTTCACGCAAACACGCCGCGGGATGCACTGTCACGATTGGAGACGATGATCCAAATGACGGGAATGCGCTTGTCTGATCGTGCGATGCGGCAACAGATTGCGGCCGCAATAAATCTTGTCGTTCAGGTGGCGCGACTTTCCGATGGTACCAGACGCCTTACGGCCATTTCCGAAATCACGGGCATGGAAGGCGAGACTATAACGATGCAGGATATTTTCCAGTTTGAGCGGAGTGGTATGGATTCGAACGGCCAGGTCATCGGTCGCTTCCGTCCAACGGGCATCCGACCGCGTTTCGCGGAACGACTCAAAGCCTGCGGCCTGCAACTGCCGCGTGTTTTCTTCGAAGAGAGTTAAATTACATGCTCATCTCCTTTTTAGTATTTCTGTTCGGTCTGTTCCTGGTGCTCGGCGCCTATTTGCTGGCGACGCACGGTTCGGATGCGAAGCGCGCTCGCCTTCAGCAACGTCTTTCGGATGCTTTGCTTCACTCTGCACATACGGACGACGTTGAAGTGCTTCTCGCTCGTAACGAGTTGATGAGCGAGATTCCCTGGTTGAATCGCCTTCTGGTGAGAATGCAGGCGGCACTGCAGTTAAAACGGATGCTGGACCAGGCGGACCTCCACCTCACTCCGTCGCGGCTGGTGATGTTTTCCTTTATGGCGGGGATTCTCGCAGGAATGGCGGCCTCGGTTATCAGTGTATCGATTCTGTTAATGGTACTTTGCGGCGTAATAGGGGCTGCTTTGCCGTTCGCACACGTCTGGTGGAAAAGGAAGAAGCGCCTTGATCATTTTCTTGAGCATCTTCCTGATGCGCTCGACTTAATGAGCCGTGCACTAAGCGCCGGCCATGCGTTTTCGGAGGCGATGCACATGATATCCACCGAAATGCCTGAACCTATCGCCACTGAGTTCCGCAAGACTTACGAAGAACAAAACCTTGGCTTGTCCCTCAAACTTGCCCTGGAAAACTTAACGCAGCGAATTCCGCTACTGGACCTTCGGATGTGCGTTACGGCGGTTTTGATTCAGCGTGAAACGGGCGGTAACCTCGCCGAAATCCTGGAAAAAGTTGCCTACACGATTCGGGAACGCTTTCGAATCATGGGCGACTTGAAGACCTTGACCACCAGTTCTCGAATGTCTGCATGGCTGCTATGCGGTTTACCAATATTTGTTTCCATTGTCATCACGATTATGAATCCTGAATACATGAGCGTGCTTTGGAAGGACCCGCGAGGACACTACCTGATAGGAACTGCGATGCTGTTGCAGGTTACCGGCATGCTGATCGTGCGTAAGATTTTGAAAATAAAGATATGACCTGCCGGGTCGTCCATTGTTCGTGGTCAGTGGCAGCAAAGACTGATTCAACGCGGAACATCACTGAACCCACTTAACAGACGATGAACAACTGACAACGCACTACTAACTACTGACGGACAAACGCCATGCTTCTAGTTATCACCATTTCAACTTTTGTTTGCATCTCGCTGGGGATGATGGGTGTCTATTGGCTTCTTAACAGGCCACAAAGTGCGGCCACCGAACGCCTGAAACGACTGGGTGCCCGGGGTGGCGCCGGAGTCGCTGCCACCACTACGTCCTTAGATGAAGATCGACGAGCGGGCGAATTAGCGGAGCGTCTGGCTTCACCTCTTACCAGGCTTCTCCCTCCGACCGCCGCCGAGGCCAAAAAATTACAGAAGCTGCTAATGCAGGCGGGCTTTCGCTCACCCAGCGCTCCAGTTGTTTACAGAGGAATGCAATTGGCCACGATGGCTGGTCTCCCGGCAATGGTAGCGCTCGCGTGTGCGTTGCTCGCGCGGCCCTTAAGCAGCGCGCTTCTTTGGATAATGTTTGCGTTTGTTATCGGCTTTTTCCTTCCGCGCTACGGATTGCGCCGAATGATTCGGTCACGGCAACTACTTGTGCGGTGGGGACTCGCGGATGCGCTGGACCTGATGGTGATCTCTGTTGAAGCTGGACTCGGCCTGAACGCAGCAATGATGAAGGTCAGCAGTGAATTGAAAGAGGTACACCCTGAGATCAGCGAAGAATTTGAACTGGCAAACCTGGAAATCAGGGTGGGACGAGACCGTGACGAAGCCCTGCGCAATCTCGCCGAACGAACGGGTGTCGACGATCTGCGTAGCCTTGTGGCGATGCTGATTCAAACAGATAGGTTCGGTACATCGATCGCCCGGGCGATTCGCGCATTTTCGGATTCGCTACGCACGAAGCGCCGGCAACGTGCAGAACAAGCAGCTCAAAAAGCAGCTGTGAAGCTGTTATTACCGTTGGCTTGTTTTCTCTTTCCGACATTGTTTATCGCGATTCTGGGACCCGCGGCGCTGCAATTGATGGATACGCTCGGGAAAATGTAGAAGGAGTCGGACCATGAGCAAACGAAGACTACTAGCCATTTTTATCGCGCTACTTTTAACGATTGCCGGAACGGCGATGTGGAGTGCGTCGACGATCGAACGCGACGGAGATCCGGACGCTAACCTCATCGAAGATGCCGGTTCACGAGCTGGCAATGTAAATGCCCCAAAGAAAAGCGGCAACAAAGTGGTCCGTATCCTGGCCGCCCCGTTCAAAGCCTTCGGCAGATTATTTCGCCATAATGACGAGAACAAGCTTCAACGAATGACTGAGAAGGATGCGGAGAAGTTTGAAAGCGTCGGCGTTTCGCGTGTCGACGACAGCCGCACTCCGCAGCATCAAAAGTTGGGCCTCGCTTCATCCGCTCGAGAACATCTTTCAAATGGCCGGTCATATCTGTTGAGCGGTCAAATCAATGAAGCTATTTCCGAACTCTCGACAGCCGCATCTCTCGATCCGAAATTGAGCGAGGCACACAGCCTGCTTGGCGTAGCCTACGACAAGAAAGGGCTATCTGATCGAGCGAAAGATTCTTATGAGAAAGCTGTCAAAGTGGAACCGGAAGATGCCCAGGCATTGAACAACCTGGGGTTTTCCCTCTATCAGAACGGAAATTACCGAGCCGCAGTCGATCGCTTAAAGAGAGCCGTAAAACTGGCCCCGACCGACGAACGCATTCTCAACAATTTAGGCCTCGCACTGTGCCGGCTCGGAAAGTTTGACGACGCCTACAAGAACTTCGCACGTGCAGCGGGACCAGTAACCGGAAATCTGAATACAGCCAGAATGCTTGAGAGGTTCGGCCGTGAGGAAGATGCGATTAAGTATTATGAAAACGCTCGTCGGTTGGAACCCACTTCCAGCATCGCATTACGGCGTCTCACCGATCTGTACAAACGCACCGGCCGATCAGACAAACCAGAACCGGCGGATAGCACAGCCGCAGCTGCTACCGTAGTAAGCCCCGTCCGTGTCAGCCAGTCTTCATCTTCACCAGCCGCAAAGTAACCTGACCTTCAGGAAAGTGAATAATTGTATGTCGCAAACAACAATACTTTCGCGTGTTGAAGTAGAAAAGATGGGGCCGCCCGTTCCCGAAGAGCTGAGCGAACTTGGCATCGGCGAGGGATTTCTTTGTGATCTCGCGTTGAAACACGTGGCTATGCTACCTGAACCCACCACCACGGCTATCGCCGAGCAGATGCATCTGCCGCGAGCGCTATCCGAGGAGATCCTGGACAAACTATATCGCGAGAAGCTGATTGAGGTGCGACACCAGACAGCCGTCGGTTCAACCCGATATGCAATGTTGGACCATGGGTGGGATCGCTTGATGCGATTGCTTGCGGTGTGTGGTTATACAGGCGCGGCGCCGGTTTCGCTGAATGACTACGCACACATGATGCGTTTGCAGTCAATACCTTCGCATCCGGCATCACTCGAAACAGTTCGGTCGGCGTTCCATGACCTTATTTTGCCTGAGTCACTCTTGCAGACGCTTGGCTGCGTCATCAATTCACGAAGATCACTGTTTCTTACAGGCCTGCCCGGCACGGGAAAGACGGCGGTGGCGGAGCGTATCAACAACGCGTTGCCGGGAGCGATTTGGATCCCGTACGCAATCGAGATCGACGGACAGATCATTCGCGTATTTGACTCGCATTGCCACGGCGTCGCATCTGCGGATGTGACCCCGTTTGAATATGACCGCCGCTGGGTACTCATTAATCGGCCGCTGGTAGTGGTCGGCGGGGAGCTTACGCTTGAGAACGCGGATTTGACGTGGAGCGAAACAGCAAGGTTTTACGAGGCACCATTTCAGATGAAATCAAATGGCGGCACGCTGGTCATAGACGATTTTGGTCGTCAGCGCGTGGCGCCTCAGGATTTACTGAATCGCTGGATCGTGCCGCTTGAACGTCGTGTGGATTACCTGGCGCTTCACACTGGCAAGAAAATCGAAGTGCCGTTTGAACAGCTCGTAGTCTTTTCAACGAACCTCGAGGAAAACGACCTGGCCGACCAGGCCTTCCTGCGACGCATGGGCTATCGAGCTCGCGTGGAGCCTCCTACACCGACAGCTTATTCGGAGATTTTTAAGCGACAAGCTTACAGTCGCGGAATCCGGTGTAAGCAATCCGTGCTGGCTTACGTGCTGAATAAGTACAAGGCTGACGGACGGCAAATGAAAGGTTGCGAGCCTCGCGATTTGCTGGACCGCATAACTGACATTTGTCTTTTTGAAAGTCACGCGTTGGAATTAACGCCTGAGGTAGTCGACATTGCGTGGCGAAATTACTTCGGCACTTCTCACTCCTTTGAACCTGTGCCCGCCCCGAAACCAATGATTGAAGCAAGCCTGGCCGATCCGCTGGAGTTGTAGTTTCAACACGGGGCCGATGCTTTGTATTGGCCGGGAGGCACAATGAATATCTCAGAAAAAATTATTGAAAGTCTGTTTTGCTGTGTAACGCTCTTGCTGCTCTCCTGCGGAGCCTGTGGTCAAAAACATATGGCCCACGTAACAGGTGCGGCTGATGCCGGTTTGTTACTGGATGCCCCGGCAAGCGCTCGCCAAACTAAAATAAAACTCGTTGACGGCAGCGTTTTATCGGTTGACGAAGTCTCAGAGAGCGAGCAGGGCATTTGGTACCGTCAAGGCGGCATCAACCACCTCGTGACGCGCGATCGCATAAAGTCCATTGAGCGTCAGCCTGTTTCACGGCCCAACCCGAAGGTGCAATTAGCCGAGGTTGTAGTAGCAAATGCTGCGGGGACGGCATCGAACGGTTCTCGTCACGAGCAGGCCGTATGGATTTATCTGATAGGCGGGGCTTGCGTTGAGGCTGACAGCGTTACTGAATCAGACACCGGCGTTTGGTACAAACGAGGACCCTTATCGGCTTTCGTCGAGCGCAACCGAATCGATCATATAGAACGGAAGGATATGGAAAGCGGAACCGAATCTGACTCTAATTCCAGAAAAGACCTCGGTTGGACTACCGGAAGGGCGAAGCTTGACGCTTTGATCAGACAAAACGGTGCAAAGTATGGCGTCGATCCTTACTTGATATTTTGCGTAATGGAGCAGGAGTCGCATTTTAACGCCCACGCATTGTCACCTAAAGGAGCTCGGGGTTTGATGCAGTTAATGCCAGGAACCAGCGCTCGCTTCGGTGTCCGAAGGCCTTCTGATCCCGCGCAAAACGTGGCAGGCGGCACGCGTTATCTGAAGCAACTTCTGGAACAATTTAATGGCCGCATCGATCTGGTGCTTGCAAGCTATAACGCCGGCGAAGGCGCTGTCAGGAAGTTTGGTGGGAAAGTTCCCCCATTCCGCGAAACGCGCAATTATGTGAAAAAAATTAGTTACCGCTATCACCGAAGCAAACCCGCTGGGCCGCCAAATAGCGACGTGGCTGCAGCTATTCGAACAGGTAACTAGCCTCAGGGTTGACTCCATAGCATCGACAGGACACTGAAGAGATGAAATGTGCTTTAGTCAGGATACTCTTAGTCTGCGCGATCTGTTGCGCCGCATCGGTATGTTTGTCTGCACAGCAATTGCGCGAAGGTCCACTTACGAACGCAGCCGTTGTCAAACTTGTTCGCGCGGGCTTTAAAGAGAAGACCATCATAGCCATCATTCGCAGCCGCGCAAGTCGCTTCAACCTCGATTCTGATCGCTTGATCGAGTTGAAGCAGAACGGAGTCAGCGAAAACATTATCCTGGCGATGCTGGCACAAGACGAATCTTTCATACTTGCGGACGACGAATGGACCGACGACCCGACTTTTAAAGGAAATGTAAGACCTAAGGAAGGCGAGGGTCAGAAGCAGCCGGGCGCTTCGGACGTCTTTGGAAGCGGTCAGAGCTCCCGAGGTCAGACAAGTGGGCGCGGAATGAACGGCGCAAATCAAGGAGAGACTACTACGACTGGAAGCGCGACCGTTCGTATTCTTCGGCCTACTGTCGAGGCGGGCGGGGCTTCTCTAAAGCTCGAGAAGACGCCGACACTAGATAACGAGTCAGTGATAAGACTAGTTGAAGCTGGTTTTTCTGAGGGCACCATCATAAAAAGAATCGAAGACTCCCCTGCGGATTTCGATCTGTCGAGCGCCAAACTTGCTGAGCTTCGAAGACGCCGCGTTACCGACGCCATTATCGCCGCGATGACGCTCGCAATGAGAGACGAGTCAAGTCCAAAGCAAGTTGAGCCTGCGAGAGCTAAAGGAAATTAGGATGTTGAGCAGTATCGCGGTCCGCCTTTGTGTGATCCGATTTCCGGCTGTTTTGTTGATCTTCTTTGCCGCGCTTTCGTCCTCCGTTAATTCTCAACGAAAACTTCCCACGCCGACACCCACGCCGACCCAGGACGAACAGGAAATCGATCCTGACGATGTAATCTCGGTTAACACGACGGAAATTCTGCTGCCTGTGACTGTGAGAAGCGAATCCGGTCAGCTCGTGAGTAATCTAACACGCAGCGATTTTCGCATCTTTGAAGATGGCACTGAGCAAACCCTGAGCGATCTCAGTCTGCGCCAGGTTCCCGTAGATGTGGTCTTGATAGTGGACGCCTCATCCTCCGCTGTAAGCAATTTGGACGATTTCCGCAACGCCGCTGAAGGCTTCGCGGCGCACCTTGCTGCTGACGATCGCGTCAGTCTCATTCAGTTTGATGATCACATTGTTTTGTTGCAGGATTGGACCAGAAGTTTGGTTCAGTTGCGGCGGGCGCTAAAGCGAATATCCCCGGGAATGTTTACACGGTTTCACGACGCTGTGCTTTTGGCGTCGCGAGATCAGGTCGCTCGCCCAAGTGCGCGTCACGCTATCATTGTCTTGACTGATGGAATCGATAGCGGGAGGGGTATTAAATTTGATGCTGCATTGCGCGCGGCGCTTCAGTCTCAAACAACGGTTTATGTTGTAAGCAACACGCAGATCGAAAGGGCCAGTAAGCAGGAAGAGCTTTCGACGTTGCGTTCCGGCTCCGCTTCAGCCGTTCGGTTCAATGAACTTCGAATAGAGGATCTCAGAATGGGTCTTGCGGCCCTTGATTCCAGCGAACGAAATCTTGAGAGGCTGACAGTGGCAACCGGCGGAAGACTTTATAAGCCATCGACATTCCATGACCTGGAACGAACGTACACCGAAGTCGCCGAGGAGCTGCGGCATCAATACACTCTTTACTACTCTCCTATTAACATCAGGCGAGATGGACAATTCCGCCGGGTACTTGTCCAAACGACTAATCCAACCCACAACGTCTCAGCGCGTATTGGTTATTACGCGCAAAAAAAATAAGCCTCAATCCGTCCGCTTCAGCTCTGGGAAGCACACAAGGCATTAAGTGCATGCCTGCTGCGGCGACTGATGGTCAAAATGTCACGCTTGAAGACAGAGTGGCCGTTCTGCGTCGTGTTGACACGCCTGGGTGTATCCGGTAAGCTCGCGACGGCTTTGGTCATTAGGAGCTAAGTCTAACCGTTGATTTATTTAGCGTCTCGGCAATGATGACGGCATGGTCGTTGCCATTGCAGTTTAAGTGCGGAAGGCTACGTTTGCGTTCCCACCTTTCAGGAAAAGCAATTCAAATCGAGTAACCGATAGTTAGAGGAGCGATAATGCGACTAATTAAGCGCGCCGAGAAGGGCCTCACGTTAGCGGCCGGCGGCATTCACGATGTGATTCAGTCAGTCAATAAGTACAAACCCAATCCGTCTTTCACGCCAAAGTGGTCGGATAAGCCGCTGTTGAAATCCTGGCAGAAGAGCAAGCCAACGCTGGGTTGGCCACGCACGACGGATTCGTTGTGTCCCAACTGCGTTATTGAGGCCAGGGAATCCATTCTTAGTGGCAAGCAGGACGTAAGTGTCCTGATCAATGAGAAGGTCGGTGAGATCAAGGCGCAAATTATTGAGCGCGACGGAGAGGTTTGGATGGTTAAAGATTGTCCCATCCACGGCCACTTTGAAGACATGATGGCCATCGACGTCAAGTTTCTCACCCATATCGAAAAGATGTTTCCTGGTCGGGATATCGACGCACATAGTGACGAGAAGCTTCACAACCATGGCACTAGTACAATCAAGTATGGCCGCGGTGCTGTCTTAACAGTCGACCTAACTAATCGTTGCAACATGATGTGCGATCCTTGCTTCATGGACGCAAACCAGGTCGGGTTTGTACATGAACTCAGCATGGACGAGATCAGGGAGATCCTCGACAACGCAATTTCCATTAAGCCTCGTCGGCAGATGTCCGTCCAGTTCTCGGGCGGCGAGCCCTCGATTTCGCCTCATTTTATTGAGTCGATAAAGTATGCGCGCAAGGTTGGTTACAACAGCGTTCAGGCCGCAACGAATGGAATCGAATTCGCCAAGAGCAAGGATTTCTGCCATCAAGCGGCAGAGGCCGGTTTACGCTACGTTTATCTCCAGTTTGACGGCGTGGGCAATGACGCAAATAGCCACAGACAGGTCGGCAATCTATTTGATGTGAAGATGCGAGCTATCAACAATCTGCATGAGGCAGGAGTTGAGATCGTGCTTGTGACTACGCTGGTCAACGGCATCAATAATGACCAGGTAGGATCCATCGTTCGTTTCGCGCTCGATAATCCGAAGAAGATTGCGTTTCTTTCGTTCCAGCCGGTCTCGTTCACAGGCCGGGACGAAGAGATCACACCACAGCGCCGGCTACAACAGCGTTACACGCTTTCGCACCTCGCGCATGACGTCAAGGATCAGGTTGGTATCACCGAGCCAACGCGCGACTGGTTTCCGCTGTCGCTGATGGGCGCTTTTGCGGATTTCGCCGATCTCGTGCATGGACCACAGGCTGAGTGGGGCCAGGTATCCTGCGGATGTCATCCGAACTGCGGAGTAGGCACCGCCGTCATGGTCGACAAGGAGACGCGTGAAATGCGGCCCGTGCCGGAATTTCTAAACATTCCCGGCCTGGTAAAGGACATGCAGAAGATTACCGACGCCGCGCGAGGGAAGTGGATGTCGAATCTGATGATGGGGCTTGCGCTTTTGAAGCATTACAACCCGTATAAATCGCCATCGCAGTTTACTCTTTACGAGCTTTTCAAGAAGTTTGACAAGTCGTTCGGGTTGACGGGAAAAGATTATGGCAAGGTGAGTGGTGATCGTTCAAAAGATGATATCGAAAAGCGCCGCGCCGACCGTTGGAACTTCCTTTTCATTGCTGGAATGTGGTTTCAGGATCTCTTCAACTACGACTTCCGTCGTACAGAAATGTGCATTATTCCTTACGGCACGCAAGAGGGTGAAATTTCCTTCTGCGCTTACAACACAGGAATTGGTTGGAGAAACATCATTGAGAACATGCACCAAAACGCGACCGTAGCGAAGTGGTATGAAGAACACGGTCGTCACGAAATTTTCGCTCGCGGTAAGGAAGTGGAGTTAAACGAGAAGGTGCACGACCTCGTTTTAAACCCGATTGACCTGACCCGTCCCAACAAGCCTCAAATGGAAGGACCCAAGACCGCACACGAAGAGGCCGTAATGATGCGAAAGCTTTATCAGGATATCGTTCTGAAGAAGCAACTTGATACGAAGGAAGTCGACAAACCGGTTCAGATTCAGGGTCTAAGTCGCAAAAAACAAGAACCTGCGGAAGCAGTTCTCGCTTAGTTGATTGCTAGTAAATCCAGGAGCGAACCCCGCGAGCTGATGAAATGTTCGCGGGGTTCGCTGCGTGGCGACACCCTAAAAGCCAAACGTGAGGGAGTAAGATGACTTGGCGGGGCGTTCTGAAGGCCGAGCCTACTTGACCACGAGCGTTTGCGGCGTGTTAAATGGTCGGGACAAAATAGTAAGATACCAAGAAAGACGAGAAGCGAATGGCTATAGTTACTGTTAATCAGGGTGAATCAATCGAAAGCGCACTGCGCCGTTTCAAACGCAAAGTGATGACCGAAGAGATCATCAAGGATGCTAAAAAGCACGCATTCTTCATCCCTCCTGGACAGAAGGCGAAACTCAAATCAGCTCTGGCGCGAAAACGCAATAAGAAGAAAGGCCGGATGCGCCCGCCGACTCCTCGAGACTAATAGAGCCAGTCTGTGCAGCGGCACCGACGTGCCCGTGATCCAGTCGTGTAGAATTAAGAAAGACTGGTGACTCAGGTGTGACCATGATCGGCAAAACTGATCAACCAGATTAGACTGAATACACGCGTTTCTTATGACGAGAATTCTGCTTACAAACGACGATGGTATTCATTCCAATGGCCTAATCAAACTTGAAGAAGCCCTGAAAGAATTGGGCGACGTTTACGTCGTAGCCCCCGCCTCAGAAATGAGCGGTGCGTCCCACAGCCTTACACTGGCACGACCTCTGCGAATTCGCCAAATCGACGAAAGACATTGGACGGTTGATGGCACTCCTACAGACTGCATTACGTTAGCACTCAATAAAATTCTGCCTTCCGAAGAGATGCCTGACGTTTGCGCCTCGGGAATTAATCACGGGGGGAACCTCGGTGATGACGCGACCTATTCCGGCACCGTCGCTGGTGCCCTGGAAGCCACAATTCTCGGAGTGCCAGGTCTCGCGTTTAGTTTGGTCGCGCGGGAGAACTTTGACTTTCGTGAGGCCGCACAATTTGCTGTGGTAGCCGTAAAGAAGGTCTTAGCTGAAGGTTTGCCTGAAGGCACACTTCTCAACGTCAACATCCCGGCGAAAGAGATTAAGGGAGTTCGAGTTACTCGCCAGGGAATCAAAAACGCTCGTCCAGTCATCAGCGAGCACATCGATCCGCGCGGTAAACCGTATTTTTGGATAGGCGAAGAGTATTTTAATACGAACTCTGCTGACGGAACTGATTACAACGCGATTGATCTCGGTTACATCTCGGTTACGCCTTTGAGAAGCGACATGACAGACCACCGCGCACTCAGCGTAATCGAAAGCTGGAATTACCTGAAAGACTCCGAATTGCTGTACAAGACTTAGCGGGCTCGTGCAGTCCTGGTCCATTTCGAAGATCGAAGCTCCTGTGCAAACAACCGGTCAACAATCCATCAAGAGAAGCCAGGAATATTCCATCCCACGCGAACGAATGGTTGAACGGCTTCGCGGCCACTATCATATCGGCGACGTTCGGGTGCTTGAAGCGATGCGCTCGGTACCGCGTCATGCCTTCGTCCCCGAAGCCCTGCAGAGTCGAGCTTATGGCGATCACGCACTACCGATTAGCGGAAGTCAGACGATCTCCCAACCATATATTGTCGCGCGTATGACTGAGTTGCTCGAGGTCAACTCTGAAAGTCGGGTACTGGAAATAGGGGCTGGGTCCGGATATCAAACGGCTATTCTTGCCAAAGTTGCCGGCCAGGTTTATTCGATCGAGCGCATCGCGGCTCTCGCGCGCGAGGCCCAGACCCGCATCAGGCAACTAGGCATTCATAACGCAACGGTCAAATGTTTTGACGGCACTTTAGGCTGGGCGGCCAACGCGCCGTATGACGGAATATTGGTGGCGGCAGGCGGTCCCGGCATTCCCGATCCCCTTGTGGCGCAGTTAAAAGTCGGCGGACGTCTTGTGGTTCCCGTCGGTCTATCACGCGAATCGCAACGTCTGGTGCGAATTACCAAGACCGAAGACGGCCGTACTGAGGAAGATCATGGGGCATGTGCTTTTGTCCCCTTGATAGGCCAGCATGGCTGGGCTACCTGATGTACTTCTCCAAAATTTTCTAAACGCCCTACTGAGAACGAATACAGAGGGATCCCATATTAATGATTGCAAGAATCATCGAAATATTGTCCGGATTTATCGTCGCCACAATCTCGTTTATGGGCTATTCGGGAATAGTCCTGTTAATGGCTATTGAGTCCGCCTGCATACCCTTACCGTCGGAAATCATCATGCCTTTTTCGGGCTACCTGGTTTCCAAGGGTGAAATGAATCTTTGGCTGGTCGGACTCGCCGGAGCAGTAGGATGTGTTCTCGGATCGCTTGTAGCATACTGGGTGGGAAGCTACGGCGGCCGCCCTCTGATCGAAAAATATGGGCGTTACGTTCTCGTGTCGCGTCACGATCTCGACATTGCAGATCGCTGGTTTGCTCGCCATGGAGAAATCATTGTCTTCGTAAGCCGGTTACTGCCTGCGATCCGAACCTTCATCGCCTTTCCGGCTGGCGTGGCGCGAATGAATCTGAAGCGGTTTGTAATCTACACCTTTGCCGGTTCACTGCCATGGTGCCTGGGGCTGGCATATGTGGGCCAAAAACTGGGTGAACAGTGGAATAAGGACGACACGTTAAAAACCTGGTTTCATCGGTTCGACTTTTTGATCGGCATCGCGGGAGTGTTACTGGCAGGCTGGTGGATCTGGAGGCACATAGGTCATCTGCGTCAGGAAAAACAACTCACTGAATCAGGAAAGCCATTAGATACGGCCACTTAATTTTGGGAACGGCTGAAAACATACTGTTATGCCCTTCACGGGTTGGTCCACCCACTGATTTGTGTAAAGACTCCTGAACTCTTTGCTGGCAAGATGAGCGGTCGTTACGACACCACAGATATCAAACAACTCGCCGGTTTGGTTATCCAAGACGGATTTTGTATTCTTCGAAATCACTTCTCGCAAGAGAAGCTCGATGGTTGGAGAGAAAATTTTCGACCGCTATTAGACACGCACATCGCCCGCGAAGGCCACTTGCAAAATCGCGGACCAGGCCGTTATTACGTCACACTGCCATTCACTCCACCGTTCTCGGATCCGGATATCTACGAGGACGAAGATATCCTATCTATCGTGGAGCGCCTGGTTGGGCCAGACGCAGTGATGTGTCAACTCGCCTCCGACACTCCGGTGATCGGATCGACATATCAGGACATTCATCGCGATGCACCTCCACTCTTTCCTGAAACAGGGAAGGAGACGATGCCATTTCAATTGGCGGTCAATTTTCCGCTAGTGGAGGTTACGGTCGAGAATGGACCGTTCGAAGTCGCGCGCGGTACGCACATGATGTCGAAGGAGGAGGCACGGCGTCGCCTGGATTCTGGAGAATGCCGGCTTGAGCCAATCACCATGCAGTTGGGTGACGTAATTGTGCGTGATGTCCGTGGCCTTCATCGGGGTACGCCGAACCAGACCCACGTTCCCAGACCAATGGTGGTAATCGGTTATAGCAGGCGCTGGTTTTTTCGACCCGAAGTCTCTATCCGCATACCACGAACCGCGCTCGATGAACTTTCCCCGCGCGCTCGTCAGTTATTGCGCTTCAATCCTATAGTCGAATCGCTTAGTGACGAGAATGAGACGGAGCGCTATCAATCCTTTGCTTATTAACGACAATGTAGTCACAGCGCTACCAAGTTCCACTGATCATCCCAACGGTTCGAAGCGGGAGAACGCATGGAGCTGATGGCGTATTGCTATCCGTGCCTTGGTGCAATCGCCGAGGCAGGTTTTGCACAATCCTGCCACAAAACAAGACGGCCACCTCTACAGGTAGCCGTAAATAGTTGATGGTCGGGGCGAGAGGATTCGAACCTCCGACCTCTCGGTCCCGAACCAATGGTTCGGCAAAAACGTAAGTATTTGCCTTTTCAAAAGTTGCAGCCACCCCAGATTACTAGGGTTTTTACATTCCGTCCCATCCGCTGCGGTCCACTATACGTCGTGTGCTGTGAATTCTGGTCACAAATCTCCCACACGAACAAGGACTGAAATCTCTTGGCATTTGGTAGAAGGCGGCGGACCCCCCCGTTCTTTATCGACAACGGATTTAAGTCCGGTTTGATGGTGCTTACCTCAAGCTGCTACGCGTTACCAAGCCGTATTTACCGACGTTTCAGTCGTCAAAGGATCCTACGTCCGGCTTGGTATCCGCACGTAACCCCCTCATTTTCCCCTCATCTTAGGTCAAATGCTATCCCAAAGAGCACTGAATCTTAGGTCTTCGTAACGTCACTTTGTCGAGCGCTCGGCCGACCACGCGCAATATCAGGCAGTCGGATTCAAGGTGAGACCATCTACGCGTTTGTGCTTACTTGAATCAGCACTTTAATATCGGATGGTCTTGTTTTAAGCGCCTGTTTGAATTTCTTGAATGGGGCGCGTCGGGTGATCAGCCTTTCGACAAAGCCTGGCCACTTTTCATTAATTGATTGAAGATCGTGAATGGCGCGTTTGAAATGGATAGGGCTGGAATTCACCGAACCGAAGACCACTCCATTGCCCAGTACCAAACGTTGATTGATTGCCGCCACGTCCAGCGAGACACGCTTCGGTTTGCCGGTCACGCTCAGCAAGCAGAGCACGCCATTGGGTGGAACTATCTGCATCGCCGCCGCGGCAATCTGCGCTGCGCCTGTAGCCTCCAACATGAAATCTATCCGTTCCAGTTTCCCCGCTAAGGCCTCAACGCGCGGTACTTCGTCTGCGCTAATGTAGTTGACGCCGATCACGCATCATCTTCACCATCTTCGTGCGTGAGGACTCACGCGAATAAATGTAGGTGTCGAGGCCACGCCGGCGGAGGCTCATCGCCGCGAGGACCCCGATCGTGCCCAGGCCGAAAACGAGCGCGGTGCGAGGCTTCCAGTACATCCTCTTCTGGATATCCCATGCTTGCATGATTGCCTTCTCATTTATAGAGAGGGGCTCGACGAGCGCGCCGACTGAACGCAAGGCCACCGGGATAGGCATGATGAATTCTGGTCGCTCCTTGACGTATTCGGTCAGATACCCATGTGCGCCCTTGATGCCGCGTTCCGTGTAATCGCCCCAGAGACACATGTCAAACTCGCCGCGGCGACAGTTTGGGCAACCATCGGGACGACGCACTGTCGAGACCACCCAGTCGCCTTTCTTCAGCCTGGACACGTCGTTGCCAACCTCTACCACCTGTCCCAGCGATTCATGGCCGAGAATCAGATAATCATATCCTTCGGGCGCGCGTCCCCCGTGAACCGACTCAATAACCTCTGTGTCGGTGCCGTCGATCCCCACGTCGCGCATACCGACTAGGACCTCGCCTGCACCAATTTGTGGTCGCTCGACCTCGATCATCTCAACCTTCCCCTTTTGCTTTGGGTAGGTCACGACGGCTTTCATCCTGGACATCCGACTCCTTCTTGCGCTTTGCTGCGTGCAAGCTACAGGCCCGCTAACGCGTTAGTTCCACAATGCGATCAGCTGTGCGGGCCGCAATTGCTTCAATGGTTAATGAAGGATTAACCCCCGTCGAAGTTGTGAACACCGAACCGTCACAGACAAAAAGGTTCGGGATGTCATGCGAACGGCAGTCGGCATTAACAACTGAATTCCTCGGATCGTTCCCCATTCGACACGTGCCAAGCAGGTGCGCCATGCGGTCTGCCGTCCATACGTCCTCGCCACCGGCAGCTTCAAGTATCTCCTTCATCTTTCGTTTAGCGTGCGATACGATCTTCTTGTCATTTTCGTGATAAGAAAAGATGACGTGGGCGACCGGCAGCCCGTACTGGTCGCGTTCGGTCTCGTGCAACCTCACCACGTTCTTCCGCTGTGGCAGGATTTCGCCAACGATCCCGATGCCCGAATAGTAGTTGTAATCGAACATCGTCCGTCTTAGCTCAGTTCCCCACAGTCCGCGCGCCGCGCTGATGCGCGAGGCGAAGTCAACCGGATGTGGGCCGACGACCTCAATTG
>JBHENH010000057.1:8771-18048 GCA_046262135.1 Pyrinomonadaceae bacterium | reverse complement strand
ACAAATAGGCGCCACTGAGATATCTCGGACAGCAGCGGACGAAGACTTCTACATTGAAAGAATGCGAAAGCTTAGCGCAGGAGGCGCGGTGGAGTAAACGGCAGAGGCGAAATGTCGAGCCGTTCGATTAAGGCGACAGGTGGTGAAGCCTACTCTTTTAGGATCTGTAAATCTTGTTAATCCCGTCTAATCATTCGATAGATTAGAAAAGCATTTAAACATGATTTACATGATGAACAGCATAGAATTGGATTTAATAAAAGGGCGAAGACTCTGGAAGTCTTCGCCCAACCTCTCAACCGATATTGGCGAGACTATTTCTTTTTAGCGTTGTTATTTTGCAGCGCCAGGTTTCGCTATCGTCAATGTGTTCTTAACGCCTTTGACCCCTTCAACTGCTTTGGCGATAGTCTCCGCCTTGGTTTTTTGCCCGGCGTTGTCCACCGATCCGCTCAGAGTTACGACGCCGTCTTGAACATCAACATTGATGGTGGAATCTTTCAGATCGTCCGCGGCGGCCAAATCGAATCTGGTTTTGGTCCACAGCCAGCCATCATCCAGGCCTGTACCAATCTTGCGTCCCAGGCTTTTGGCCTCCTGCGCATAGGTTTCTTTATTTTTTTCGTAATCAGCGCGCGTCGGAGCGCGTTTGGTATTCGTGTTTACGTTCGCGTTCGCATTTTGATTAGTTGCGACCGTGTTTGAGTTACCGTTAGCCGGGGCATTCGCATTGCGATTGGTGGTTTGATCGCATCCGGCGAAAGAAAACGCGAGAGCGGCGATAGCGATCATTTCTGCACACTTGATTTTCATGAGACAAGCCTCCTGTTAGACCATCGACGATGGTCTTGATAGTTCGGAAAAGATACGTCCGAATCAAAATCCACCAGTGTAGACTGAGAGTTACTACTGGAAGATCTTCAGTTTGGGGGAAATTCTTTTGCTCGTTGCGGGTCAGCGATTTTCGATCATGTGACCCAGTAAAATCAAGCAAGCGCTGGGCCGACTTGCAGCGGGGATGAGCGATAGGGGAATAGGTGAGTGGGGAAACGCCTGACTGTACCGTTACCGTCGCCCCAAAAAGTTTTACCACTTTACTGTGCCTTCTTTGGACGTGTCGATCTCGGCTGCCTGCTGCACCTCACCAAATAGGAATCCCTTGATATTATCGAAAAGAAAGTTTTGCGCGTCAGGATTGGTGAGATCGAGACCGTAATGGTTGATGATCTGCGTCTGCTTCTGAAGCCAGCCACTCCAACAAGGCTGGCATATTCCGGTTGCAATTCTTTGTCCGAGTTCATTGGGAAAGGGCGCAAATCCGATTGCCGCACGCTTTTCACCACAATGCTGGCACTTGATCGTTTCAGCCATGCAAATCTCCTTATCGATGCGGTTGCACCTGAGTGAAAACTAAAAGGTCGTTGCCGAATTACGCAACTTCCGAATAAAAAGGGTGTGTTCCAACCCCGATTCAGAACGGCAAAAGAAGACGTTGATTGGGGGTATAGGCCCGAATGGGCCGTCAGTTAATAGCCACGCCCGTGAGGGCGTGG
This sequence comes from Pyrinomonadaceae bacterium, assembly GCA_046262135.1. Lineage (GTDB taxonomy): Bacteria > Acidobacteriota > Blastocatellia > Pyrinomonadales > Pyrinomonadaceae > PSRF01. The sequence goes on along the minus strand of JBHENH010000057.1, from coordinate 16,495 downwards.
GCATGTAACGATCCAAGTAAGCGCCGACGGTGCGACACTGTAGTCACGTCCAAAGATATCTCTCATCATACGGAATATCGTGTTTCTTAAGTAGAGAAATCAATTCTTGTTTGAAAGTCCGCTTTTTATGGTGCTCTTCCTGATTATGAATGTATGCAACAACTTTGTTCTCTTCAGACTTGCTGACGCTGAAGGCTCCGTAGCCTTCTTGCCAGGCAAAGTTTCGGAACGCCGATGAAGACTCATGAATCCATCGTGAAGAATTCGCCTTAACTGCATTTACAAAATCTGCGACGCTGATTGTCGACGGCATTGAAGCAAGCAGGTGAATGTGATCAAACATGCCGCCAGCAGAAATCAGTTTTGCATTCTTTTTGTTCATTATGCCGCCGACATACGAGTAGAGGTCATCGCGCAGATTATTTTCCAACCACGCCTCTCGTTGCGCTGTGCTCCATGTAAAATGAACTAGTAGGCTGAGGTATTTGCCCGCCATAGTGAGTCTCCTTTGGCTGTCGCCCCTTCGGGACTTCCAAGAAGACTAACACTTGATCCACGCCCTCACGGGCGTGGCTATTGACTATCGGCCCTACGGGCCTTAGCAAACTTTCTTTCAACAGTCGCTTATTCCTCAAGCAGTTTGAGAGATCTTCACCTGCCGCCAGCACGGGCTCTCACCTTCTGAGCGTCGCGAATGGCCCTTATTACGGCATCGTCTTTCGGCCGAATCAACCCGACGCGCCGGATGTCGCGATAGCGAATGATTCCCTGCGAATCGATGACGAAAACAGAGCGCGCTACTTTACCCGGGATCAACGATCGCGCCCCATAGAGATTTGCCACGTCGCCTGTAGTGTCCGCGAGTAACCGCAGCGGCAATTCGTGATTCTCCGCAAACTTCTTATGCGACTCCACCGAATCGGTGGATATACCCACCACTTCAGCGCCGGTTGCCGAGTAATCTTCCCATCGATCTCGCACAGAACACATCTGGCGTGTGCAAATCGGCGTTTCATCACCAGGATAAAACAGCAGCACTACAACCTTTCCACGCCTGGCCGCTAAGCGCCAGTCGTTTCCCTCCTCATCTCTGAGAGTGAAGTCGGGCGCGGGCTCGCCAGCCCGAGGGGAATCTTGTTTAGGCATGGGTCAGTCTCGGAGTTATCTCTATGGGTTGATGCAAATATCACAAATGGCAGCAGATTGCTACATCCGTCCAAGGTTACTCCTCGTACTCATCAGATCCCTGCACCCACATAAACGATTGGATGTCGATCATGTCGCGCGGGCGCAGATCACTAAGGTCATGCTTCAAGACGTCGGCAAATTCCAGCAGGTTCGCGTAGACCTCCCATGACGGTCGCGACTTGTATTGGAAGTTGAAGCCGTATTCGCGGGCGGCAATACGTGTCACATTTGGTTTAAGGAAGACGTGCGTCTCAGGATGCGCAACGAATCCAAAGACCGTTACCAGGGGCCAGGTGAGCACACGTGTCTGCTTTCGCGGCAGCGTTGACACGGCTTCACACCATCTTTCAAACTTATTTTCAACATTGCCGGAGCCGTGCAGAAAATCGAAGAGGCCTTGTGCGAATGTTCGTGCGCCATCCTTCGTTTTTACTGCGTCGCGCAAGGCCATCTTCTCGAAAGAGAAAAGCAAGTTTGTTCGCGACTCTATTTTGACGGCGCGTAAGACAATCTCAGCAAAGTCGCCGGCTGTTAACAGCGAACGAAAGGTTGCACGATCGAGCTGCTCATTCCATTGCTCGTGAGCTGCCCATTTATAGCCACGCTCCCAATCGATGTAGGTGTCATCATAGAATCCTCCGGGAAAAAACCGTAAAAACTTGCGACGGCAACGCATCGCCTGGGTCGAAGTCTTCTCACCGGTTCTTGCCATCTTAACGCCTCCCTTGCTCGTAACCATTTGATTTACTCCTTGTGCTTATGACTACTTTGTGATTAAGCGTCACCGCGGCTTTGCCGCTTGATGTGCGGAAAGGTGCTGCCTTTCCGAGACGCTCCGTTGATTTGCAGAGGCTATGCTTCCATCGTGTCTCGCTAAGCGAACCCACTCTCTGCCGGACGGACAGATTCCAAGGAAGTTACACATCCGACAATGATGTGCGGGCCTTACAGGGAACTCGCTGGGCGCAGCGGAAGAAATAATTTGCATCATTGCCTGGTCAATGGCAAGCAGACATGTTTCACGTTTCAGCAATGCACCTTCGAGATGAAATTCAAGATTCGGATCGAGGAAGTGTAGCGTGGAAATAATGTTGGAACAGGAGCCGTGCAATGTCGGCATCAGTTCCATTACCGCCAGGGCATAGGCCTGCATCTGCAGCTGATAATCCGATGCAGCAATGTGCACCTGTTCTTCCAGGGACAAGTCGGTAGCCATTTCTACTTCCGGTCGTTTTACCTGGTCGTCGAAATCAAAAGCAAACTGTTCAACTTTATGCTGGGACCGCCGGCGTCCTCGTGCGCCTGGCAGAGCCGCACCCCCCCGCAGTTGATCCGGTTCATCCGTTACTTGATCGAGCGGGTGACTTGAATTGGACGAGGATGCCCGCGGTCCCAGTGAAGAGGCTGGGATTACTTCTGAGCTTAATGACCGTCCGCGCAGACGGTTTGTTTTGAAATCTATGATCTCCACCTGGAAGCCCTTGCCGTCTGCTGCGGGTGTGATCAGCAACTTGTCGATGGCTCCGGTGAGAATCCCCAGAGGCCGCCGCAAACGAAAACTCAACTCGCTCCAAAGCCCGACATCGCCATGAGGCGTTGAGGAATGCTTTCGTTCCGAACGGTCCTCGGACAGCCGGCGTGCTAACTCAATGCGTTCAAATACCGCGCTCGACAGATAGTTTTGGGCCAGCGGAAATAACTCCGCGATTGCATCCTCCCGATTTATCTCGACCAGCCGTTCTGCAAGTTCAGCCTGCCGCATGCTCACGACATCATCAAAGCTGCGACGCAGGATTTCCTGCGCATCGTCTTTTGTTGAATAGGTTTCGCAGAACCGGTGAATAACCGCGCCCTTGAGCGTTGCCGTCAGGTTAGCGGGAGGCTCCGGAGCTTCCGCGTCATTCCAAACGGCGAGGGCGTCGGCCGATGGTGTGTGCAATATGCGATCGAAATAGTATTGCCGGGGGCAGCGCTGGTAGTTAATAAGTTGTGTAACGCTAAACCGTTGTAGTTGCCCGGTGCCGGGACCATGCTCCGGAGAGACACGCCGGAGTAGTGGAAAAGCGTTGTAGAGCGAAGCGACTATTTCCTCTCGTTCTTCATGCGTTGCAGATCCAGTGATCGGTTGGACCGAAGAAAATGCAGGCGACTCAGGCAACGATTCATCTGCAAGATTCAATGTGACTTCCAGTTGAGTCTGCGGTCCAAGATCGACCGCGCCACTGCGGGAAATCTGCAATTCGAGCTTTTGCCATATGAGTTTCAACCAGTTATCTGTTGACCCGCCGAGTTTGTCCAGTGCATCCGTAGCGCCGGCCAGAATGAGCCGATCTTCGGCACGCGTCGCTGCAACATAGAGCAAGCGGATGCTTTCGAAGTGTTCCCGCAGACGGTTGCGTTCCCGAAAACGCTCAAGCGTGCAACCTGCCACCTGCTTACCCCGGCCATCCGGAATCTTCACCGTCAAACCGCGATGCCGATCCAGAGCGTACCAATGTTCCTGCGGGTTCATTGAGCGATGGTGGAGGTTGGGAATGATTACTACCGGAAACTCCAGACCCTTCGCCTGATGAATCGTCATCAACCGGACGGCATCCGCTGAATCATCTATCTGACCTTCGCCCTCGCGGCTGCCGATGGCTTCAAACTCTTCCACATAGCGCACGAAGTCACGAACGAGATAGGCGCCTGAACGTTCAAAGCGCTCGGCCAGTGAAAACAACTTCCTCACGTTGGCGAGTCTTTGTGCGCCATCGAAGTTTGCCGCAACGACGGCCCGGTACTCTGATTCGTCAACTGCAAAGCGCAGCAGGTCCGCAATGGGATAATGGTTGCGCCGTTCGATCAACTTGCGCAACAACTCTCCCGCGCGATTGAGTTGTGTGCGTTCTTCGGAGCTGATGTAAGCGATTTCCTTGTGACGGCGGAGGGCGTAGAGAAGTTTGCGTGGTTGGCTAAAATGTCGGAGCTCGTGTTCCTCGTCCATCTCATCGAGCCAGGGAGCACACCGCAATGCCAACAACGCGTTATCGGAAATGCCGCCAAGAGGTGAACGAAGCACCGCTGCCAGTGCAAGTTCGTCAGTCTTGTTATCGAGAAATCGTAGTAACTGTATGAGGTCGGAAATCTCTACCCGCTGGTAAAAGCCCTTGCCCTGGACCGTTTGGAAAGGAATGTTCGCGGTGCGAAAAACGCCTTCGTACGCAGACACGTCTGTCATCGCTCGAAACAGGAGGGCGATATCACGGAACTGCACAGGCGTACCGTTAGCACTCCCGGTAAGCGCAAGAATCCGTTGTGCAACTTGCTTTGCGTCACGTTCCGCCTGGGTCTTCTGCGCTTTGGGATCTTCTTCCGCCGGAGACTTAGTATCGATCAGCAACTCTACAAGTGGAGTTTGATCGCGCTCCGGACGCTGCTCCCTGCTTTCTTCAAAATCGACAAAGCCCAGCTCAGAAAGCTCATCGACGTTAACTTCCAAGTCGCGTTGAAACAGCCGCTCGAAAAGGTAATTGGAAAACTTGATTAGCGCGGGCTGACTCCGGAAGTTCAGGTGGAGTGGTTGTTCCAACCCGCCGGCCGCTTTGAGCGCGTGGGTGGTTTGTTGGAAGACATCAACGTCCGCGCCGCGAAATCCGTAGATTGATTGTTTTCGATCTCCAACAATGAAGAGATTCGCGCCAGCTGTGGCCGAGTTGAGCGTGAGTTTGTGCATCAACTCGCGTTGCACACTGTTCGTGTCTTGAAATTCGTCAACCAGAAAGAACCGATATCGTTCAGTGGCCCTTGTTGACACCGCGGGTAGATCGAGCAACTCGAGCGCACGAAGTTGCAGATCATCAAAGTCGAGGGCCGCCAGAATCTGCTTCTTCTCACGATAGCGTCGTTCCACCTCCCTCAGCACGTCAGCAACTTCCAGTGCGTAGTCCTTCGCCTGCAAGTCGAAACAGATCTGAGGTACCAGGCCGAGTGGGCCCTTTTTCTCCGCGCCCCAGAGCTGTGCGTCAAGTTTTCCAACCAGAGTGGCGATGGCGGCATTTCTTGAAACGCGTGTGGAAGTTCGAAAACTCTCGATAGCGCTGCAGTAATCGGCAAGAGACGGAGGGTCGGTGCGGATTAACTCGCGTAGCGCCGGCCATTTTGATCTTGCATAACTGCGTTTTATTTCCGCAGCCGGAGTCAGCACGCCAAACTCGATGAACTGCTTCATCATCGTGTCGAGATCAGACAGCGCCTGTTTATATGAGTCGGGTGTCGAGTGACTGCGAAGAGTCCGTTGCTTCAATTCCTCCAGCCTCAACCCCTGCCCACGCACGTTCCAGTAAAGCTGGACCAGCGCATCGGCGAGCTTGCTGCGTCCGAATCCAAGGGCCAACTGCGAAATAGATTTTCGACCGGAACTAATAAATTCCGTGAGGGTTTCTTCGACAGCCGCTTCCAACAAGATGGCTGCATCATGCGCATCAAGCAGCAAGAACTGCGGATCGATGCGAGCTTCGACCGGAAAGTCACGAAGCAAGCGCGCGCAAAAGCCATGAATTGTATCGATGACCGCGCCATCGAGAGTTCGCTTGTATCGCATCCAGCGCTGCCGCTCGTCGGGCGCCGATTCAGCAAGAATGCGATCAAGATCCTTTCGCAGCCGTTCGCGCATCTCATTTGCGGCGCGGTTCGTAAATGTTATGGCGACGATCTGATCGATGTTGAGGTTTTTGTTTTCGCGCAGGATGTGGAGATAACGCTCGACTAGTACGGTCGTCTTACCCGAACCAGGACCAGCAGTTACAGACACGTGGCGGTCCAGCGTGTGGGCTGCGATTTTCTGTTCGGGTTTTAGTTCGCGTTTCGCTTCCATTGGTGGTCTGTATTTCCTAGCCACTCATTCCGGCCTTGGTAGCGAAGGCTGCAAGAGCGATCACTTCTGCCTTAGCTTCTTACGATCAATGCGGAATTTCTCGTAGCGGCACACTGCTACGTAGTCGCAAAATTTACAGGTCTTAACGCCTTCCGACGGTACCATCGTGAATCGTCCGGCACGCATGCGATCCAGAAAGTCCCAGATGCGGGCTATCACCTCAGCGCGAAACTGTTGCCACTCGTATTCAGAAAAGATCGAGTTCTTAGCCCCAAGCCCGAGGTACGCGGTTTTGAAATCCTTGCGGTACATCCCTGTGTTTCGTCGCTCTCCGCCGCCTCGCAAAGTGTAATAGCCACCGCCGGCAATCGCGTGTCCGGGGAAAAAGAGCTGCTCAAGTGCGGCCAGATAGATCGGAATCTGCAAGGCACGTCCCTCATAGATGTCTTCCTTGCGCGCACCCTTAGACAATTTGTAATCATAGGCAACCACTGTTTGATCGCGAGCGATGTCCACGCGATCGATCTGGCCGCTGATTTTCATCGTTTCTTCGCCTACGAAGGTCGAGCGAGTTAACCGGAGAGGTTCATCGGTAGACTGAGGGTCGCGGGCGGCCGACTTCATCCCTCCAAAAGCCAGCTCGAAGTGCGCTGGTGTGACTTCGGCCCCACCGGTCCGGTCTTGCAGATCCAACTCGTAAAGCAGCACTTGCTCGAGAATGATTTTGCGAATCTCACGATCAAGTTTCCAAACTTGTTGATTGAGTGGCGGCACCACCTGTTGATGAAGATCGAAAACTTCATCCGCAATCTCTAATAGTTCCCTGGTGAGTTCCCCGCTCTTATTTGGCGCGAACTTTTCTCCCCGGTGCTTTTCAAAAAAGCGTCGCAGGATATCGTGCAGGAGTTTGCCTGCGTCCAACGCCTGCAGGTCAAGCGCGGCCTCTCCACGTGGCTCGAGTTTTAGTATTCGTTGCGCGAAAAAGCGGTAGGCACAATTGCCGAACGTGCCCAGCCCGCTGGCGCTGTGTACGAAGTCGGGACCAAATTTCTTTGCAATTAAAGCAAGCAGGTCAGGATCTGTAATCTGCCCGTCGTATGGACCAAAACCTTCTCCAGCGCGCTCCCTTTCGATGCCGATTCGTATTAAAGCGGACGAGCTCAGCAACTCATCGTTGCGCGCCAGGGACAGCAACGTGCGAATCTGTGAATGCGGGCGCAAACCCTCCAGCCCTCTATGATTGAGATGATGTTCTTCCTGGCGCACAAGACTGATCGCTACTTCCTTCGCGGAGGACGCCTCGCGAAGCTTCGCGCCGTCGTAGTCAGGCCGGGCCACTTCTTCCTTACCAAGTTTGGCAGGAACTATAGCCCGACGTAATTCATCGATGTAGTAAGAGGCAACTGTCTCTGTGTCACCTTCCAGCATTAGCGGCCGTGTCAGGTATAACCGCTCGGTCGCGCGACAGGCCGCCTGATAGAAATAGTGTTCTTCCTTCAATAAACTGGTTGGAGATATATCCTCAAGCGTCAGACCGTAGCGCTTCAGCCGCTCCCGTTCCTCGTGTGGGTAAATCCAATCGCGAGACGCGCTCAACGGGAAGCCACCTTCAACGAGGCCGGCAATAAAAACAGCCCTGAATCTGAGGCCGCGCACATTCGTCGCCTCGAACACGCGTAAC
>JBHENH010000057.1:3903-8761 GCA_046262135.1 Pyrinomonadaceae bacterium | reverse complement strand
GGCGCTGCCCACAGTCACGGTTTGAGAACTCAAACAACGTCGCACTTCTTCAATGAAGCTCGTCAGTGTCGCGACATTGTTGGTTTCGATCGACGCGGGTTGCGTGAGTTGGATGCTCTTTATTGCAGTCAGAAATGCGCGCCGCAATGCCTCCAGTGCATGTAGATCCAATGTGGCCCGAGGCAGTTCATCATCATCGGTTTGGCGAATAGGCCTGCTTACCTGTTGATTGAATTGAAACTGATCCAACAGCTTCATTATCGCCGCACGCAACTCCAGCGGTTGGCCCTCATGAGCAACAGCCTGAACATGCGCTGCAAAACGTTTTACGACAAGCGTCGCCCACGCGATTACAGCGGGGTGTACATCACGCTGCGGCCGGCGCTTCTTTTCGAGTTGCTTATCTTCCGGCTGGACAGTTTCCGCATCCTCAATCTGCGCCTCTTCGTCGTCGCTGGAAGGTTCCGAAGAGTCGATATTCAGTAGTTCCCTGGTGGATTCTGCGTTTGGGAGTTGTTCTATCAACTTGCGGCAGCGGTCAAGCCAGTCTGTCAGGCGCAACTCGGCGCCAACATACGCGATGACGTTTTCCAGAGTATCGGCGTCCCAGCGGCAAATGCCGAATCTTCGGCGGCGGCGTTCCTGGCGGTCAGCATCAGGTTCCACTCCTGTCGATTCACCGTCATCAAGTAGTGCGGCAAACTTTCCTTGAAACTCTGCTCCGAGCTCCTCAAGCTCTTCCTCTGGCAGTCGGAAATAGCCCGACTTGATCTGGTCCGCGAGCTGCGGCATTTTCAAAACCGCCGATTCGTCACGCGCGAGTTCATCCAGTATGCCGAGCAACTTGAGCGCAGCGCGCGTTGCCGGAATTTCATCGACCGTTATGCGGCGATCCAGGCTGCATGGCAACGCCTCTTCGCGCATGACACGAGTAATCGTTTCCGCATAGGCAGCCCGCTCGCGCACGACCAGTGCGATCTCGGAAAGCTTGAAACTCTCTAACAACACAAGGCGTTTTATCTCTTTTGCAATTGTGCGGATTTCTGTTTCCCGATCAGTGCAGTCGAAGTATCGAATTTCAGACTGCGGCTCCCCACTGTACGCCTGTTCGCTGGCAATCGGAGCGTTAGGGACGGAGGGATGGAAAAGTTTTTCTCTGAGATGAGAAAGCGCGCCGGTCGTTGTCAGCGTTTCCTGACCGTGTTTGATATCGAATTCAGCAATAGAACAAAGCTGGTTGATGGTGTCGTTGAAGGGCGTGAATATTTCCGGATTGCGATCATCCCGATTGAGGTTGACGAGGACTTCCGGAATTTGCGGGATCAGAAGTTTCAACATTTCACCCTGAGCGGGTGTGAAGTCGAAGAACCCATCAAGTACAAGCAGTCGCACATTTTCCAACCACGGAAGACGAACCTTGACCTTGCGATTTGCTGGTCCGTTGATATCGCCCTGAAGAATTTGCAGTGCGCGCAGCCCATCGGCGTCGTCTTCGGTAAGGCTGTTTCGCGCCAACAGATCGGCATAGGTCGAATAGGCCAAAGCAACGTCGCGGTCGAAATCTATCTGTGGACGGGGGACATGACCGCGTCCGCCGATTGGATCCGGTGGGGCATTGCCGGGTTGAGTGCCGTCGCCGGGCACAAAATCCTGAACGCGATTCGCGGTAATCGCCGCAAACTCCTCTGCTGTTTTTCCAGCGCGCTGAATCTCGCCAATCAACGAGGCAATCGCGTTGATGCAACCTTCACGGTTGGCCAACGACGCTATTGCTCTCAGCTTTCCCTCGGCCTTCAAACGGAGCAGCAACTGCGAGATCAAACTTCGTTTGAGAGGAAACTCTTCGCGGTCGATAGGAGTGCGCGACGGAAGAACGGAACCACTTTCATCGTCGATAGCAGTTGATGTAATGCGTCTTACAAAGCCGCGAAAAAGATAAACTGGGAGTTCGCCCCAAAGTCCCGGATTTGTGGCGCGATCGAGAATTTGGTCCGTGACCAGCTCGAGTAAAGGTTGGGATGCGGCCAAGTAGAGGAAGGAATCAGACTTGCTCTCAGACACAAGATCAGCGCAACGTTTGATCAAACGCGAGCGATTGTTGCCGAGCAGCGGACCTAACCATATTTCTTTTGACACTCAAACTCCCGAAAACACTGTCCGCAGATTACGCAAATTTCACAGATTTCGATGAAAATCAAATCAGTGCTCTACTGACAATCCTTGTTCGTTCCCATCATTGTACGGGGAATCGAAATTCAACCAGCCATCGAAGATGGCGGAAGATAATAGCCCTGGGCGTAAGCCCGGGGCATAGTCCAGAAGGTGTCTTTGAGCCCCTCGAAGGGGCGACACAAAATCTAAATCACGACTCTAGTTTGGTAGACTCTGTCGCCCCTTACGGGACTCTGACCGTATGGATTCGATCCCCACGCTTACGCCCGGGGCTACCCTGTTCCGCCACACTGACGCGGGCGCGATGAGTTTTCAATCGGGCAGCATCTCACCCGCGCCGGCACTCTTTGCATTGAATAGCGGTGTTCGATCCTGTTGGTCCGCAGCCGGAAGTTCTCCGCTGAGCGGTGGCTGCACGGCGAGTTTACGCAGCTGTTCGTGTACGTCATCGACCGGATGCTCGTTCTGGATAGATTCGTCGATAAGATTCTGCGACAGTCTCTTAGTGGTTTTGGCTCCTAACTCACGAACCTGCTCGGCCTGACGAACGAGGTTACCTGGGCCAGAGACCAACTTTTTGTGCGCGTCATCATAGCTATGTTGCGCCTGCTTTAACCGTTTACCAATCTCCTTAAGATCTGCTACAAAGCCCACAAATTTGTCGTATAGTGCACCTGCTTGATCCGCGATTTCGAGGACGTTTCGCTTCTGCTGTTCTTGTCGCCAGATATTCCGAACAGTTCGCATTGTTGCCAATAATGTCGATGGGCACACTATTACGATGCGCTTGGCAAATGCGTCGTCAAACAACTGCACGTCCTCTCGGACAGCGACAATAAACGCTGGCTCAAGAGGAACAAACATTAAAACGAAATCGAGGCTTTTTAGCTGGTAGTGGTCCTGGTAGGCCTTCCGATCAAGCTCCCTAAGATGCTCTCTTATTCCCGCAATATGTTTCTTCAACTCCAGCCGACATTCAGCCTCCTCGTCAGCTGCGCAGTATCGCGTGTATGAAACGAGATTAAGCTTAGAGTCAATAATCAAATGCCTATCTTCAGGAAGTTTTACTATGACATCAGGTGCGGACCGCTTACCGTCTTCGGCTACCAGGAACTCGCGAACTGAATATTCACGATCCTTGACTAAGCCAGCCTTCTGAAGAATCTCCTCCAGAATAAACTCTCCCCAATTCCCCAACGTCTTTGATTGACCCTTCAGAGCCTTGGTAAGGTCGAGCGCATCTTGATTCATGCGTTCACTTAGTCCGCGTAAACCCTCGATAGAATCTCGAAGGGAAACGCGCTGCTGCGATTCTTTCTCATAGACTTCATCCACCCTGGCTTTGAAGTCCTTTATCTGATTTCCCAGCGGTGTCAACAGTGAATCCAGATTTAGTCTGTTTTGATCTGTGAACCGCCTGCTTTTTTCTTCCAAAATCTCATTTGCCAGATTTTTGAACTCAACCTCGAGTACGTCCTTGAAGGCAAGTTTCTCCTCAAAAGCCCTTTGTTGTTCGGATAGCCTAACTTCGACAGCTGTGAGTTTCGTTAATAGAGAAGAACTCTCGCTTTGGAGATTCGATATGATGTTGTCTTTGATCGCCACTTCGGAAAGAGCCGTTTGTAGCCTTGTATCCTTTGCCGATACTCTTTCGCGAAAGATCAGCCAAGTCACGAAGATACCCGCGGCGAAACCAGCCAATGACATTAATAAGAAGGCCATCATTTAACTATACATTCGGATCAGTCCCAGTTTAACAAAGATTGTTGCAGAAGTGAAACAATGGCCCGTTAGCGGGCTAGCCTGTTTTGGCTAAAGAAGTGGCGGCATGCCCCCGCTCGAGGGTTACCGCACACAACTTCTAAGACAATCTCTTAATCAATAGATTGACCCTATCTTCCAAAGCATCCAACCATGCGTTCATAAACCTTCCGGGTAACCCTGACGTCATTGAGGTTGTACTCCCGAATCTCCGCCAACTTTCCGGCCTGGTAAAGATCGAAGACTTTGCTTCCTTCCACCGCAGCGGTCTTGCTCGACTCGATACCCAGCGCCCACGCAATGTCGTCCAGACTCACGAACCGCTTGGCCCCCAGCCACCATTGATGCATCGTGTCGAAAACTCCACGAACATTATATTCCCGCAGATCCACAAGCGGCCGGGCGGAGATGCAATGGGCCAGACACCTTTGAAAAAGGAACGGAAGATCAAAACCAATAATGTTGTGCCCAACGAGCTCATCGCTTTCGCGATCGAAGTTTTTCATGTATTGAATAAACGCCAGGAGCGATTTCTTTTCGTCCTGCTCGTTTCCGTCCGCGTCTATCCCAAAGACGCGCTCGCTTTGCCGTTGTTCAATGCCGCTAAACTCGAGACCCGGTATGGGTCCCTCGTGAACTGCAATCGAAAGAATGCGGCCTGACGTCGCACTTAACGATCCCAGCTGATAACAACGCTCTTCTTCCACCGCAATGTCTTCAAGGTATCGTTGCTGCTGTTCGAGCCGCATATTTCCCAGCTTCATAGATCTTTCAAGTTGCGGACCGACGCGTTCACGAAAATCGGGAAGCGTGAGAGTTTCAATATCCATTGTGTAAGCGCGGGGCAACACTGGATCGGCACCCTGATGCTCGCGATACTGCTCAATCGTGATGGGGCGGTATTCGGCTACTACAAACTGGGAGC
>JBHENH010000057.1:0-3893 GCA_046262135.1 Pyrinomonadaceae bacterium | reverse complement strand
ATCCTGAAATGTCTCGAGCTTTCCAGTCAGGCCCCATAGTCCCGGCTTAATGTCCTTCCAAACGTCGAGCGTCTCCGCCCAAATCTTCAGCGGCAGCGAGCCGGTCGCATTGCGCGCTATCGCATCGCAAAAGCGTTTACCTTGTTGGGTGTGTTTTTCTCTCACTGAAATGATGACGACCATCAGCCAGAGATCTTCTCCGTGTGGGATTTCGGGAATAGGAATATTTCCGCGCATTTTCAGTTAACGAAGCTTCGACTAATGGCAACTTTGCTCACGACTTCGTGCGCTTAGTGTCCATTGACATTCTATACTGTCGTGGCAATAAACGATTGCCCGCGTCGTATTATTTATCTTGCATTCAAAAGCGCTTGAGGAAAGTGGCGTGAATCTGTAGAGCCGAATCGCAAGTTGAAGGGTTCAATGATGGGTTTACTTTGCTGGTAGTACTGGTTTACGGTTTCGAGTGATCGACATTACGACGCTCGGGACGCCTGGCTCGGAGTGCGCAAACAACTGTGCCGACTTACGCGCACTGACGTCGCTGGACGGGGAGGCGGCGGTTGCAGGCCAAGTAGTAACAGTACGTGGAGTGCGGCTTGAGGAAAGTCCCACTGGCCCTCTGCAGCCTAATAGAGGTGGATTTAACTCCAGTTGGTCTGCTGACTTCATTACCCTGGGTACGCCACTCCCTAGTGGGAACAGTGTCGACATTCAGTTTAAGGTGGGAATCATGAGGACTGGCAATTTCCGCATATACATCAACATCGAAGCGCAAAACTCGCCAGTCGTAATATTCTAAACGCGACTGCGACTCTACAATGCGCGCCCCTGCCCGTCAGGTGGCGCGCATTTTAATGTCTCACCCTTCGAACGAACTCGTCGCGACATCGTTCTGCTATCCATCGTTATTGGGATCGAGCCGAGAATGTCGCGCCAACTCGGCGTCCATCTTTCCTGTAAGCATAATTCCGATCATCTTGTAGTCGCCTATGAATGACCATAGCGGATGCTGAAACGTCGCTGGCTTGTTTTTTTCGACGAAGAAGTGGCCGATCCAGGCGGCGCCGTAACCCGGAATTAGCGCGATCGGGGATAAGTACCATCGTCCAGTCGCAAGCAGACAGGTCAAAGCACCGAGGGCCATGGCCGTGCCGAGAAGGTGAAGCAAACGCGTTTGTGGCTTACTGTGCTCGGCGAGGTAGTGGGGCCAGAACTCTGCAAATGACTTGTAGACTTTTTCAGACATAGGTAGTCAGAGCCTTCTGGTGGATCCAACGGCAGCGCAGTTTTTCGGGTCTTAGGTCGTCGAAAACAAGTTCATAAACCGGGGAGGTTCCAGCGGATTCACGCTGGCAAGCTGAAGATTCTCTTCCACATGCTCAAGAGTGCTCATGCCGACCAGCGCTGTTGTTATTCCTGGAGCGGATCTCACGAACTGTATCGCAGTTTGCGCGTTAGTCGGCAAAGACCCGAGCGATGTGCGAAGATTTTCCGGCAGACCTTGCGCAACGCGTCCTTGAAAAATGGAGGCGCTGGAAATAACCGTTAATCCCAGCGCGACGCCAGCTTCCAGCACCGGCATTGGCTTACCATCCACAACCTGGTTGCTCAATGTCAGGGCCTCAGGCATCGCCAGGTTGAATGGAATTTGAACAAAGCGAAAACCGTGTGACTCGCCGCCAATCTCCCGCGCAATCTCCACCATCCGCTGGAGTGAATGGTATCCGCTTGAACCATATGGAGCACGGAAGCCATTCCAGGTTGCGACGCCATAGAATCTTAGTTTCCCTTGTCCACGGCTCTTTTCCAAACTTTCAAATGCCGTCTTTAACCGCGTGTAAAATTCATCCTCTGAAACGTGCCCAAGCTGCGCTTCGGGGTTGTGGATGTAATAAACGTCGACACACTCGAGGTTCATATTTTGCAGTGACTGGTCCAACTGGTTCTGCAAATACTTTGGCGTCATGCAATGGCTGCCGCCCACGATGTCCGCCAGACTTGCTATACCCGTTTGGACAAAAGTCTCTTCAACATAGCGACGAATATCCTGCGGTGGCTCTCCGTCAAACGGCAGGTAGCCGCCTTTCGTGCAAACAAGGAACTCGTCTCGCGAGAACTTATCTGCTGCCGTCAACACACTCAACGCGGCGCCGATGGATCTTTCACTTCGCTGGAATCGATAGTTTGCCGCGGTGTCGATCACGTTGGTACCACGCTCAACAGCGAGAACGACGGTCTCTGTGTACTGTGCGTCGGTCGCATCGTTGGCGTTGCCTAAATACGTTCCAATCCCGATTGACGATAAAAACAGCTGCTGCTGCAATCGAAAATGTTTATCCGCGTAATCATTGAGGCGCTCGCGGTAGCGCTTGGTGCCTTCGAATGTGGCGAAGCCTTTTAGGATCATGGATGTTGGAGGCACTGGAAATAGCGAGAATATACCCGCCTGCTCAACCGACCAGCAAGCACTTCATCGTTATACGCGCCTGTGTTAGTTTGCAATCAGCGCGCAAATCAAAGGACAAAGCAAATGAACCATTTTCTCAACTGGCACGAGTATGCCGGGTCGGTAGCAGATAAATTCTATAAGACAACGCTTTGGCAGGGTGAACATGTCATGGTTGGTCTAAACTGTTTACAGCCTGGACAGACACAGAAAACCCACGCGCATGACGGGGCCGATAAGTTCTATTTCGTACTGGAGGGCTCCGGCAGATTCACGGTAGGCGACGACGAAAGAAAAGCAGAAAGCGGAACCGTTGTTGTGGCGCCCGCGGGAGTTCTACACGGCGTCACAAATGAAGGTGATAAGCGTTTGTCTCTTCTCGTCGCCATTGCTCCGCCATTCAAATGAAGGAAACAAGCAAGTCCGAACGAGGAGAAGGCTCGTCACTCGACATCTCAGCAGAGGCCATGCGCGAACTTTCGTCGCAAGTAGGTCAACTCGTGACTGATTACTTTTCGCAGGTTTCGAGTCTCCCGGTTTTCCCTGAGACTTGTGCGGGGCAAACGCTGGATCAGACCGGAAGGGAGCTGCCAACGGAAGCAGACCCTCTCGAACAAATCCTCGCGGATTGCCGCGCGATCCTGCATGGTAGTCGTCACAATGGTCACCCACGCTTCTTCGGTTATGTTGCTTCGCCTTCTACAGCGCCGGGCGCTTTCGCCGATCTCATTGCTTCAACACTAAATGCAAACGTTACCTCGTGGCGTTCCGGGCCCGCGGCTACGGAAGTTGAACAGACCGTTGTGCGCTGGCTTTCAGTAATGATCGGGTACGCCGGCAATGCATCTGGATTACTAACCAGCGGTGGTTCAATGGCGAATTTGACCGCCCTGCTGATTGCTCATCGTTCCAGGAGTCGTGGGGATGTGAGGTCAACTGGTCTGTGGGCCAGGGACACCCCGATGACTATCTATGCCTCCGACCAGGTTCACATGTCTATCGTCAAGGGGGCGGACATCCTCGGTTTGGGTCGGGACCACGTGCGCCTGGTCAAGTGTGACGATCGCTTTCGGATGAACGTTGCGGACCTGCGAACCTGTATTGCCGCAGATCTCGAAAATGGATTTGAGCCGTTCTGCTTGATCGGCAACGCAGGCACGGTTAACACCGGCGCCGTCGATCCTCTGGAAGAGATAGCCGATGTGGCAAAAGAATTTGGCCTTTGGTTTCACATCGACGGCGCTTATGGGGCACTGGCTGCGCTTGATGAAAACAAGCGGCCGCTTTTCCGGGGGCTTGAACGTGCGGATTCTATATCGCTGGATCCACACAAGTGGCTCTACATACCTCTGGATTGCGGATGTCTACTGTTTCGAGACGAAACGGTGGCTCGGTCCGCATTCAGTTCTGACGACGCCGATTACATCAAGGTCCACGAGCGAGA
>JBHENH010000056.1:18007-18299 GCA_046262135.1 Pyrinomonadaceae bacterium | reverse complement strand
GAATATGAGTGCAATGATAACGAGAGAGCCCGCTGATTGAAGGATGACCAGAAAGACGGTGGAAGGACGCCGCGCATTAATTAAGTAGCCTAGGTGTAGCCAGGTAAGAGTAAAGAAGAAGAGTGCATGGGCAAGAAGAGCTACCAGAGCGGCAGGGGCCAATGCAGCTCGATCACGCACCTCTCGCAGACCGCGGCCGGGCGCGTAAAAAATCATCAATAACAGCCGTAACCAGTCGAGTGCTTTCAATTTCAATTCTCAAATCCTGCGAGGCTATCGTTCTTCGGCAGGG
>JBHENH010000056.1:8530-17997 GCA_046262135.1 Pyrinomonadaceae bacterium | reverse complement strand
TCACCCATTACAAAGTAGTAGTTTGGCCTGACAAGTACAGGCGCCTGACTCTTGGGCGATAGATTCAGTTTGGGGTCGAGATAATTCTCTTCCAGCTCGACGCCGTTTATTCGCACCAGACCCTCACGGACCTCCATCATGTCTCCCGGGATGCCGACAACGCGCTTTATGTAACTCTTGGAAGGATCATCGGGAAACCAGAAAACCACAATATCGCCACGCTCTATTTTCGGAGCCCATTTGTACTCGTCGTAGTAGATCAATTTGTTGACAAAGATTCGCTCTCCGTCATGCAGTCGGGGCAGCATAGACGTACCTTCCACCTTCACCGGTTGCACAATAAAAACAACCATCAGAGCGGCAATCATAAGTGCAAATATCAGATCGCGAAGAAGCAGTCTCCCTTCGGCCCACAGACTGTGCCGGGACGCTTCTTCCGGTCGATGAATTTGTATGTCTTTGTCGTCGCTTACATGAATTCCGCCAAACGGTGGGGGACGACGTGTTCTAATTCCTAACATTGTTTTATTACTGAAGCTGCGTGCTCTTTTCCTCTAATAAATCATTGGATTGCTGTATAAAGGCGCCAGTGGAGGTTAGCTTTCACCCAGTTTCTTGTCAAACAGTGATAAGTTGCTTTCACTCTTTTGGAGTTGCTTTCAGCCCCCGCATTTCGCTCTGTAGTGAAAAGAGTGATAACGTTAACTATTGCTGTTGAAACAGTTGACAGTTTTCGCTGCGGCTCTCTATCATCACTCCCTGCAATTCGTCTCGAAACTTCTCCCATTAAGCATTCGAACGGAGGCTGACACCCGTGATCAAATTAGACATCATCAACCGCGTGGCGGAAAAAACCGGCGTTCCAAAGATGAAGGCCGAGCAGGCGGTGGATGCTCTTTTCCACTCAATGAAAGAAGCGCTCACGCGGGGCGAACGCATTGAACTGCGCGGCTTCGGCGTGTTCGTGGTTAAGCCCCGTAAACGTGGGGTGGGCCGAAACCCGCGAACCGGCGAAGAAGTGGCCATCCCTTCAGGTAAAACAATCCGCTTTAAACCAGGCAAAGACTTGCAGGTAGGCGAAGACGGCGAGATCGGCCTTGAAAACGACTCCGACGATTAATCCCATTAACTACAATTTGGTTATTTATTCTGAGGCTAGAGCCGTGGGCGGGTCCCAACTCTGGCCTCAAATCTCGAAGACGCATTAATGTCAGAATCCGTTCAGGAAGTTTCGCCATTTGTAGAGCGACAGGAAGTAATACCCAGACGGCCGATTTTGCTCCACACCACGCGCGAATGGCTACTGCATACCGGCCTTTTCCTTCTGACCTTCATTACTACAACTTTCGCCGGAATTGTAATAGCGGCGCCTGACATTCAGATCAATCCACCCGTTACTTCAGGAATACTCGGCTATGTTCTATACGTTCCGGACTACTACTTTCGCATCGTCGCCGGGTTGTTATCGTTTGCGGTTTTGCATCCGTATATCCTTACTGATGGTCTTATCTTCTCGAGCACTCTGCTTACGATACTATTGGCCCATGAGATGGGCCACTATCTCGCCTGCCGGTATTACAAGGTGAGTGCGACCTTGCCTTTCTTCATTCCGGCGCCTCCGCTTTTTCTCGCGGGCACTTTCGGGGCCTTCATCAAAATGAAGTCTCCAATACCTTCGCGCAAGGCATTGTTTGATATAGGCCTGGCAGGGCCTTTAGCCGGTTTCGCCGCGCTCTTGCCAATTGCTTGCGCCGGCATCCTGACTTTACGCCCGGCGCCTCACGCTGCAGGCCAGGCGATCATATTCAACGACCCTTTACTTTTCCGTTTGATTGCGATGTTCAGCGGCGGGAATCTGATTGACGCATTTCCGAACTCGTTTTATATGGCTGCATGGATCGGTCTTTTGGTAACCAGCTTAAACCTGATGCCAGTTGGCCAGCTTGACGGTGGGCACGGAACATTTGCGCTGTTCGGACAGCGCGCGCACAGACTAATCGGCATCATCGCTTTCATCGCCGTCGCTTTGCTTGCTGTAATCGGATTTGTTTGGCACAGCAGCCCGAGCGGATTTCTTTACACGGTATTGCTGGCTGTAATGTTGAGGGTGCGCCATCCGTCGCCGGAAAGAACGGAGCGGTTAGGCACTGCACGAGTAATCGTAGCGATAATCACTTTGCTGGTTTTCGGACTTTCGTTCTGGCCTTTTCCGATCACTATTGGTTGATCTGCTCAGGTCGTCGCAGGTAACAGCCCCTTGATCTCACGCACAACTTTCGCGACTTCCTGCTGGTCCGCAAGGGCAATCATGAAGAACTTGTAGCCTTCGTGAAAACAGATTGCGCCATTCGCAAATAACCAGACGCCCCCCAGGAAAGGATTACCTCCAACCAGCCAGCTGATGGGTGCGCCGGCGACAGTTCCGGGCTGAAGTATTTGCGCCCACATCGCCGCGCCGGCCGCACAACTGAATGCGCCCAGCAATGGAGCACCAACGTACTTCGTGATATTACGTTCGAATTCGGCGCGTTTGCGATCCGCTTCCGCAAGCTGTCCTTGCGCTATTAGTTCTTCCTGCTTGCGGAGGTAGCTGTCAAACTTTTCGCTCAGCTTGCGAACTCCGAAAATTGGAAGTGCAGAGTGGGTCAACCAGTGGGGATGCGTACCCAGCAAAACAGCGTCAAGACCCGGCAGCGACGCGCCCATGCGCACGCCTAAAACCAGAGAAAAAGAAACGACCGCAGCCTTACCCGGGTTTTCTTTGATCCATTCGCGGGCTTTCATTACACCGATAGTGGCGGCGCTGGAAGCACGCGTTATCTTTGAGCTCGTATCATAAAGCTGCGAGGCGCGCTCATAGTAGGCCTTCGCATCCTCCATCACTTCACCGGCTTTCTTACCGGCCTTCCTGGCGGCTTCCCTGCCACTCTCGCCGGCGGCATTACGAATGACCTCTCCGGCCTTCTGTGCGCCACGAACCGCTTCGTCCGTAACCTTTCGTGCCGTTTCGCTTACCTCTCCATCTTCCGCCAACCGCTCAGCTTCGACTCGAAGCTTTTGTGCGCCGGAGTTCAAGGTTTGTGCGCCACGCTTTGCAGCTTCGCCGGCAACGCGAGTTCCCTCATCCACGAGGTCGGAAATGGCATATTTTTTGTCGAGTTCGCGGGCTTTCCGGCGCGCCGTTTTCTGCCATTCATCGAGTTTTTCTTTGTAGTCAGCCATATGGAAAACAGAGGTCAGCGGTCAGCGGTCAGAGTCGGAGGCGGATAACTCGCGGGACGTGCATAAGGCCGGTCGAAGGAAATTGTCAGACAGTCATCAAAAACGGCGGTCAGAAGTGCGTTTGAGAGTCGAATCATAATATACACCCGTTAATTAGCCTCTTCTGTCCTCCCATTGCTGACGCCGGCTTCTGTCTTCTAACCCTGGTTTCTGAGCTCTGATCTCTGACTTCGGTTCTCAGGTCTCTATACGCCCCGTATTGCGGCCGAGTTCAATCCTATCATCGCATTTCCATTGGGAATGGCTCAATCTTGCGCCGCCCCGATGCTTCATGCTAAAGTGCGCGCATTCAGTAATTGTCCGCTTTACTAGCAGCTCGCCTTTTATTGAGTCCGTACAATAGCTGAAGACATTTCATACCTCGGGTAACATTCAGGGGTTTCTCCTTACACCCGATACCGGCCAACTTGGACCACAGGAGTAAACCTTCGCATTCTTCTTTGAATCTTATTAAGTAACTAGCTGACCCCCCATGCTTGACTACGAGACACTCCCATGACCGATATAGACAAGAAACAAAAAGTTCTCCGCCGGGCGCAAGATCTGACATCCCGAGATCGGGCGACCATTATTCGAAAGCTGGCGTTTGGTTCCAATCTCAGTGAGCGGACCGTTTCCCGGTTTGCGGACATTTCGACAGTGATCGACATTCGGCGTCGCCGTTTTGTTTACCGCGCCGGTGAAGAAGCGGACGCTTTGTACGCGATAGTTAGAGGCCGCATCAAGCTTTGCCGAATCGAATCGCATACTGAGCGTGAAGCTGTCATCGACATTTTGCCCGAGGGGGCGCTCTTTGGTGAATCAGCACTCTATTCGCAAGCGGGTCGCCGCGAAAACTGCGCAGTTGCATATGAGGGGTCAACACTTCTAAACATCCCTGCTGAACAGTTTAAGTTGGCAATGGCCGAAGAACCCGAGCTTCACGATTACACGTTCCGTCTGATTGGACAGCGACTGGAAAACGCCGAACGGCGGCTGGCTGATTTTGCGTTGAATGCAATCCCCGCGCGCCTCGATCGGCTGCTCGCAGATTTTTCCGACCGCTACGGCGTGCGTGAATCTGAAGGGGTTTTGATTGACATCCCATTGCCACATCGCGAGATCGCTTCAATCGTGGGATCCACCCGCGAAAGCGTCACTGTGCGCTTGAATGCAATGCGTCGTGAAGGTACGATCGAATTTGTAAATCGACGAATTTTGGTCAAGAAACCGGAGGGCCTGGTCCGAACTATGCCAGAAGCTCCACTGGTCAATTAATTCCGGCATTCCATTCTTCCTGATGACGTGTCCCACTTGTAGCAAACCAGCTGAGTGGCAAGATAATCCTTTTCGGCCCTTTTGTTCTGAGCGGTGCAAGCTTATAGATCTCAGCAAGTGGGTAAGTGAAGAATATCGCGTGCCCGGCAAACCGCTTCCTACCGAACATAATAGTGAAGAAGAGAGGGGTCGCGAAGGGGGTTCGCGACTCGCAGACTGAGTACTAGACCGCAACGATTGCTATTTTGTTTTTATCCGCCAACTGAATCATCTGGTCACGATCGAACATCAGTGTTTTTCCCACACTAATACAAAGGCAGGTGGCACCAGCCTTTACCATTGTCTCAATGGTCGGCACCCCAACCACCGGCACGTCAAACCTCATATCCTGGTCAGGCTTGGCAAGCTTCAATACAGTCAATGGACCAGTGCCCAGCTCGATTCCAATCTGGTCATTATTGCCTCGCAGTATTTCTCCGGCTCGACGGATAGTTGCGTCGGTCCCTTCCATTGCTTCAATCGCGACGCAGGCTTTTCCTCTCACGACGATAGTCTGACCCAGGTCAACCCTGGCAATCTCGCGGGCAATGTCCTGGCCATATTGAATATCGGCACGTTCAGAGGAATCAGGTTTTCGTCGGGTGAGAGTCCCCGCGACTGGTAGATAGTCCTGGAGAAAATGGGTTGAGTCTATCAACTCGATGCCTTCGCTAACGAGTTCCGCCGCCACTGCTCCGATTAACGAATCGGTGTTCCGGCGGGGAAGCTTTAAAAGCATCTTCAACATTCGTGCGTCTGGTATTGCGCGACTAAAGATTTGAACGTGCTTTACCTGCCCCGCCATGATCGCCTTTTCGACACCTTCGCCTTTAAAAAACCGGATCATCTTGCCCAGCTGGCCAATACCTACCCACATGAGATGATCCACCTCTTTTTCGATCGTCGGATCAGTCTCACCTCGGATGGCGGCAACCGAAAGTGACACACCCGCCCGGCGGGCCCCTTCGACCACCATGAAAGGAAATCTGCCATTGCCTGCGATTAAGCCGTAACGCATTTAGGAAAGGATGAAGGCGGAGGATGAAGCATGAACTTGTGAGCAGGTGTATGGACGGCACGGCGGACATTGGTATTTCCACATGTCACTTTTCAACCTTCCGCCTTCATCCTTCGTTCCTATTTGACGACGCCTCGTTTAGACGACCGAATGAAATCGACCAGTGATTTCACTTCAGGGGACCCTTCGAGTTCTGCTTGAATTCTCTCCAGTGCCTGTGACGTGTTTAGTTTGGACGATAGAAGGAGGTGAAATGCGCGGTGGAGAGACTCAATCACTTCCCCCGAATAACCCCGCCGCTTCATTCCCGTAGTATTCAGCCCATAACAGCGAGCATGATTGCCGACAGTTAAGGCAAAAGGCAGCGCGTCTTTTACAACGACGGAGTAACCGCCAATATATGCTTCCCGGCCTACGCGACAAAATTGATGTACGCCGGAATAAGCGCCCACATTCGCATTGTCTTCTATGACCACGTGACCGGCGAGCGTGGCAGCATTCGCCATGATTACGCCATTACCGAGGACGCAATCGTGTGCGATGTGCGCCTGGGCCATCAATAAGCAGTCGTCTCCAATCTGAGTCAACATGCCGCCCCCTGCCGTACCGCGATGGATTGTTACAAACTCCCGGATTTGGTTCCGGCGCCCAATACGAGTTTCAGAAGGTTCCCCGTTATATTTCAAGTCCTGTGCGGGAAGACCTATAGACACAAACGGGAATACTCGAGTACCTTCGCCGATCGTTGTTCGACCATCAATAACACAATGTGAATCCAGTCGAACGTCATCCTTCAATTCAACGTCATCGCCGATAATCGAGTAGGGACCAATCTGGCAACCGCCGGCGATACGCGCCGTGGCACTGACGACGGCAGTCGGATGGACGTTAGTGGATTTAGTGGCTACAGGCATAGAAACCATGGGGAAGGGGGAAACGGATAAAGGGGAGCGGGAACAAGAACTCTTAGTATGTCCGGTCTTTACCCTTTGCCCTTACCCTCTGCTTTTTACACTGCCGAATTGCGGTCGGCTATCACACTCATAATGTCTGCGTCCGCGACCAACTGGCCTTCTACTTTAGCTTCGCCTCGCATGCGTTGCACTCGTGAACCAATCCGCAATGCGGTCACCTCCAGGATCAAACTATCACCCGGCACAACCGGGCGCCGGAAGCGCGCTTCTCTGATACCTGTGAAAAGCACCAGCTTCTGATCGCGGTCTTCAATCTCCCGCAGCGCAAGCACGGCGCCCACCTGAGCCAGCGCTTCCACAACCAGCACACCCGGCATTACCGGTGCACCAGGAAAGTGGCCCTGAAAGAACGGCTCATTAATGCTTACTTGCTTGATCCCTACTATGCGCTCGCGAGGAACCAGTTCAATGATTCGATCCACGAGGAGGAACGGATACCGGTGCGGCAGGAGATCTTGTATTGCCTGGGAGTCGAGGACAGTTTCCATGGTGCAACAAAGAGACGCGGGACGCGGACACAATTGCCGCATCGCCGCGTCTAAGAAAAGATTCTTCCGGCCTGAACTACTTTGGAGGGGTCACTGATGCGGTCGCCGGGTTCTTGCTATTAAACTCGTTAATAAAAGCCCGTGTTATATCCAGACTTTCGGCAGCGTAAACGAGCGGTACCTGGCTGCCATCAATTATGACGGTGATGTTGCGCTGCTTGGCAAAAAGCTCCAGCGCCTTACCAATATCATCCTGAAGAGGCTGAAACATTTCTGTCCGGCGTTTGTTATACGCGCTCTGGGCGTCCTCGCCCTTGCGTTGATAATCCTTTTTCAACTGGTCCAACTGTTCCTGTTTGGTCTGAGTAGTTTTAGGATCAGCGACAGGTGCCGTTTTAGTGATGTCGTCAGTCAGGGTTTGAATTCTTTGTTGTAGAGTCTGCAGTTCCGTCTGGCGCGGTTGGAACTCACGATTCAAAGTCGTCACGAGGGTATTAAACCGCCCGATTCCGGTTTTGGCATCGAGAAACGCATCGGAATAAATCAGAGCCATCTTGCTCTCGGGCACCGTACCCGTCGATTGAGCCGATGTCGGCGCTCCGGTTCCTGCCGGCCTGGGCTGCGCCAGCGCGGGCGAAACGGCCAGCGCCAGAACAAAAACTGCGGCAAATATTAATCGATCTGTCTTCATAACTTTCTTGTATTGCTCCTTAATTAGTGGGACGGTCGGTCAACTTCTTAGTTGTTCGGACCACCGTCGTGGTTGTTTCGAATGCTCAAAAAGTGCGTCCTACACTGAACCGCATGACTTTCTTCTTCTCATTAAAGAAAAATGGAAACCCGTCGATCACTTGATCTGGTCTGGCTTTGGGATTATACGCAAAAATCAGCCTAAAAGGCACGTTGATGACGGGCACCTGAACGCGCACTTCCATCCCCAGACTGGCTCTGTAGTCTCCCAACTTTGAAAACAGACTCTGGGATATACGAACTGCGGTGTTCGTTTGCGCCTGGCCGCGAAGAAACACGGGCTGGAAGCCAAATGGTAAGCCGGTGGTCGGATCGAAGGGTCCAATATCTCGCGCGCTATCAAGCTCTGCCGTGGTTACCAGGCGGGTGTCGCGTAACACCAGGGCTGCGCCGGACACAGTAGGCACTAATGCGAGATCAGTGTTGGCCCTGCAAGCTGCTAACGACGTTAGACTGACCTGCGCTACGCCGCTGCTGCCCGGTCGCTGGCAGCTAATGAAGCCCACGGTGGACAGAAACGGCTGGTCATTCAGGAAGTTGCTCGAGAATACCTGATCTCGCTTGCCCCGAAGATTAAAAGAGGAACCTATATCAGCGAAGGCGGCTAAGCCTACCGTATTGCCGATAATAGGAATCCGGTATTCAAAATTCCCCAGCAATTGCGTATCGCCCCCGATCGGAGTGAAGGACCTCGGCAGCTGGACCACGTTTGAGCCACTTGTTCCTGTGAAGACGCCTACGTTAGCCAGTGCCGCCGGTAGCCCTGGGATGGGGACCGGGTCACCCGCAGCATTTGAGGCAATCACGACGTTTTGCGAGGTAACAAACGAGTCAAGAGGCGCAAGCGGACTTATTGAACGAACATTGTAGCCTCGGATACTAAACTCATCGCCAAGGAAGAAGCGCTCAAAGATCGGTACGCCATCGACGAAAGCCAATGAGTTTGCGTTGGTCACCTTGGCGGAAGTAGCAAAACTTCCAACTGTTCCAGCGAGAATGCGGAAGCCGAATACTTCGGGACGTTCAGATCGCTTACGCCGCATCGGGAAAAACTGCGTATAGGAAAGGGTCGGCTGGTAGGTACGAACGTCCCCTCCTAAGCCCGCTAAAGCGACCTGCAAAGACAATTCTCTGCCGGTCGTCGGATCGACACTCGCGTTCCGAGTATCGTAAGCGAAACTCATGGTGCCCCGGCTCGTAATGATGTTTGGCTGCGAATAGACCACTGGAATGAATTGCGTTGGGTTATTCGGGTCCTCGTTAACCTTCGGGTCGGTTACAGAAGACGTAGAGAAGTTGTAAGAGGCGCCGACCCGCGAAAACTGCGTGAAGCGGCGCTTGCGATAAAACTCGGAAAGCGGAGCGCTCGCGAAAACTGACGCACCGTAGGAAGTGCGCGTGAAAAGATTCTCTTCGCTTACATTAAGGAAGTCGAGAGTTGACCCGGAAATTCCCCGGACGGCAGCCGAGTTTTGCGAAAGAAAGGTTCCTTCGCCGAAGAACTTCTGCGTATAACCGAAAATAGAGAAGCCGGCGGTAATGGGACGGTTTTTAATGTAAGGTTCAGTAAAAGAAAACTGCGCGTATTTCTGGCGATTTCCGGCAGATAGATTAAGCGAAAGGATTTCGCCGCGTCCCAACAAATTATTAGTCGAATAC
>JBHENH010000056.1:0-8520 GCA_046262135.1 Pyrinomonadaceae bacterium | reverse complement strand
CCTCCGATCCCCGAAAGGCCGCCGTTGAATGAGATCTGCTGGCGACCGCGTTCCGCCACTTTGAGAGTCAGATCAACTGTCGCTTCCTCATCGTTGGTTTTGAAATCCGCATCCTTATCTTTTTCTATGGGATCAAAGTAACCAAGCTGATTAAGCTTAATTATCGAATACTCCCAGGCAGTTTGATTATAAATGTCGCCTTCATTCAACAACACTTCGCGACGCAAAACGTTATCGCGCGTAAATGTGTTGCCGATGAATTCGAGGCGACGCAGCGAAAACTGCTTGCCCTCCTCGATGGTGATTACGAAATCAACTATGCCTTCGTCGGGCTTCTGCGGATTATCTTTAAACGTGGGAGTTGGTTCAGCCGTATATTCAATAAAACCCTGCTGTCCGTAGTACTTCTTCAGGTTCTCAAACAAGGCCTTGCCGATTTTCTCTCCGTTTGCCACATCTCCTTTGTTGAGTCCAACAATCTGCTTAATCGCCTCTTCGGAAAATATCGAGTTGCCCTCGATCTTCATCTCGCCAATCCGGTAAACCTTTCCCTCAACAATCGGCACCGTCACACGCAATCCTTCATCGACTGACGACAGAAATGGTAACGGAAGAATGGGGAATCCGGTGCGCTTAGGTCCAACGCTTTCGACTCGCGGTTCTCCGTGCCTCGCCTGGAGATAACCCTTCGAACGCATGTAGTTGTCTACGTTTCGGAGGTCATATTCCAGCTTCTCGCGATCGAGTATGTCCTGACCTTTAAAGCGGGTAATAAACCCGGCCTCTTTAACGTACTTCATCGCACCCCGAAGCTTGCCGTCACTGAAGACACTGTTGCCTTCGAATTGAATCTCCACGACGCGAACTCGTTCTCCTTCATTGATAACGAAAGTTAGGGCCGTTGAGGTGGCTGAAACCTCATCGCGCCTTTCTTCGATGGTCGCGTTTGGATGGCCGTGGGCCGCAAGCAATTCTTTGAGAACGCGAATCGCATTACGCGCCTTTACCGGGTCATAAATGCTTTCCTTGGAAATCCCTACGCGTCTTTCGCGGAAAGCTTTTAGCACGTCGGATTCTGCGACACTCTTGAGACCCTCGAACTGTAAATCACGAATGATCGGCAGCTCTTTAACTTCGAAAATGACGTTAATGCCGCCGCGTGCTCCTTCTTCTGTGAGCACACGCGTCGCCGTCTTATCAAAAAAGCCTAAACTCAGAATTGCTTGCAAATCGCGTTGTATTTGCTGTTCGTTGTAGGGATCGCCGGGGCGGGTCTGGACATAATAAAGGATGTCGTCTTTTCTGAGACGACGATTGCCCGTGATTTCGACGGATTCGACCAGGCGTTGACTCTGCTGCGCATTAACTAATCGCGGTGCGGAGATGGTGGGAGTCAGCAGGATGATTCCGCTCAGAAATATGAGCAAAAACCCGCGAAATGAATGCATAAGCGCCTTTTCCCTCAGAACGTCGAACCGGACACAGATACTTCGGGGAGTTAAACTGGCGATAAGTTTATCTTTTCGAAAGATAAGGCAAAATACTTAATGACACGTGCCCCATGGCTCAAGTGACTGTGGAACGCTTTGATTCACAAGTGGGACAGTCTCGTTGCCAATGTTTATCCAGCAAAGTCGCGCATTATACCGAACCGGCAGCGTAAAAGTAAAAAGGCAAAAGAAAAATGGGTAATCGGGCTAAACAGCCGGTTCAAGCCCTCGGCCCTTTTCTTCTGCCTGTGATTCCAACGGCAAAACGAAAGAATGATTTTAGTGAATCAGAAGAGCGTCGTCCGGTGCTTCCACGCCTACCGGCCGGTAATTGAGGTCATCCCCATCAAGAAATACCTCGATTAACGACGTGTCAGCCAGGTGGCCTTGAATCAGCGCCTCCGAAAGCGGGTCTTCAACGTACTTCTGTAACGCGCGGCGCAACGGACGGGCTCCATACGACCGATCGGCGCAGGTCTTTTCCACGATCCACTTTTTGGCTTCGTCCGTCAGCCGAACTTCGAAACCGTGTCGAATCATCGTCCGGTTAATCTGTTCGACCTGAAGCTGAATAACGTCGAGCAGCTCATGAGTAAACAATTCGTCAAAAATGATGATTTCGTCGAGACGATTTATAAATTCGGGATTGAAAGTTTGACGAACAGCTGACATCACCATCTCTTCCATTTTTTCCCGTGTCGCATCAGTCGTTCCCTGGAAGCCCATCGTGCCCTTCTTCTGAATGAAGCGAGCACCAATGTTTGACGTCATGATGATAATGGCGTTCTTAAAGTCCACTGCATTCCCGAGAGCGTCCGTAAGGATGCCGTCCTCAAAAACCTGCAATAAGACGTTGAAAATGTCGGGATGAGCTTTTTCGATTTCATCAAACAATAAAACCGAATAAGGCGCACGCTTGATCCGTTCAGTCAATTGCCCGCCCTCTTCGTGGCCAACGTATCCGGGAGGAGACCCGATAAGCTTGGAGACGGAGTGTTTCTCCATAAACTCCGACATGTCAAAGCGAATCATGGATCGTTCGCTGCCAAAGAGGACCTGAGCCAAAGATCGGGCCACTTCGGTTTTGCCCACACCTGTGGGGCCGAGAAAAAGAAACGAACCTACGGGTCGCAACGGATTCTTTAAACCTGCCCGAGATCTTCGAATGGCGCGCGCAAGTGCGGAGATTGCCGGCCGCTGAGAAACAACTCGCTCGTGAAGCTCCACTTCGATCCGCAATAATTTTTGGGTTTCTTCTTCTTTGAGTGAGGTAACCGGAATTCCGGTCCAGCGTGCGATCACTTCTTCCACGTCATCGCGCGTAACCTGAGCCGATACCAGCGCATCCTCGCTTCGCTCTCGAGCTGCACGATTGTCCTCGGTGTCCTGAGACCAGTCGTTTAGCTGGCCCCAATCCGAAAGGTTTCCTTGCTCCCGCCTTACGCGAAGCTTCACGCGGGCCCCAGCCTCATCAATTACATCAATTGCTTTGTCAGGGAGGAACCGGTCCGGAATGTAACGATGAGACTGGTAAACAGCCGCTTCCAGCGACTGATCCGTATAGTGCACCTGATGGAAACTTTCGTAACGTTCGCGCACGCCTTTTAGAATCTCTACCGCCTCGACCTCGGAGGGAGGCGGCACTTTTACAGCCTGGAATCGTCGCTCAAGCGAACGGTCTTTCTCTATCGACTTGCGGAACTCAGCCGGGGTGGTGGCGCCAATACATTGCAGTTCACCACGCGAAAGGGCTGGCTTCAAAATGTTTGCTGCATCGAGTGAGCCTTCCGCTGAGCCCGCACCAACAAGTGTGTGCAGCTCGTCGATAAAGACAATGTACTGTGGATTCTCGACCAGCTCGCGCATGATCTGTTTTAGCCGTTCTTCAAATTGTCCACGGTACTTCGTGCCGGCAACTATCAGGGAAAGATCGAGGGACAGAATCCGTTTGTTTTCTAGAAATGAAGGAACGTCGCCCCGAACAATGCGTTGCGCAAGCCCTTCGACGATCGCAGTCTTTCCGACACCGGGTTCCCCGATTAAGACCGGATTATTCTTGGTACGGCGACAAAGTATTTGAACGACTCGCTCAATCTCGGCTTCGCGTCCAATTAAGGGATCGAGTTTGTCGTTTGAGGCGTCTTCAGTCAGGTCACGAGAAAACTCTACCAGGTGAGGAGTGTCTTTCTTTTGCGAGCCGCGGGCATCAGCGCCCGACTGTCGCGCAATTTCGTCGCGAACCGCATTCAAGCGCAAGCCGCGCTCGTATAGAATTTCCGCCGCCATCGATCGGTCTTCTCTTAGTAGACCGAGAAGGAGATGTTCGGTGCCAATGTGGCGATGTTGCAGGCGGTCACTTTCCTCGTGCGCGTAGGCCAGAACGCGCTTGGTTTCGGGGGCCAGCGGCAATTCCACTGAAGTTGAAATTTTTTCTCGGAGTAAGGTGCGACCTTCAATTTCCTTGCGAATCGATTCGATTGAAACTTGCGCCCGCGGAAAGAAACGCCCTGTGAGAGTTTTGTCTTCACGCATCAACCCGAGCAGCAGATGTTCCGGTTCGATTGCCGGAGCACCAAATTGCGAAGCTTCATAACGGGCGAAGAAAATAACCCGGCGCGCTTTTTCAGTGTAGCGTTCAAACATTCTTTTTATTCGCCGAAAAAGGAACTTATGATTACCATGCCGGGCAAAGACTTGCTCGCCCGGCACCTATGCGCATTATAACCTATCAATGAGAGTGCCAAAAGGCTTGTATGGTTTCCTGGTAACAAAAACTCCTAACCGGTAGCTTATTTCAAGCCAGAGCGTATTACATTCTATTCACAGCTGGGTCAGCCAGATCAGTGAGTCGACCGTCCCTCAAAACCATAACGCGGTCGCACATTCTCGCCACCGCGCGATTATGTGTAGCGATTATGACCACAGCCCGCTGATCGTGGGCGTAAGAAATGAGGGAATGCGCGATTTCATCGCCGTTTGCCATATCAAGATTGCCGGTCGGTTCGTCGGCAAGAACGAGACCCGGGCGCGTAATTAATGCGCGACAAACCGCCACTCGCTGCTGCTCTCCTCCTGAAAGGTGACCAACAAGATGGCCAACACGGCCTTGAAGACCGACTTCGGTAAGCATTTGCCTCGAAAGCCGTGTGGCCTCACGCCGGCCGGTTCTTGCAATTAATAGTGGAAGACTAACATTCTCCTCGGATGTGAGGTCCGCCAAGAGATGGTGAAACTGAAAAATGAAACCGACTTG
Source organism: Pyrinomonadaceae bacterium (assembly GCA_046262135.1). Classification (GTDB taxonomy): domain Bacteria; phylum Acidobacteriota; class Blastocatellia; order Pyrinomonadales; family Pyrinomonadaceae; genus PSRF01. Next base: position 3,777 of record JBHENH010000056.1, on the reverse strand, counting down.
CCGGTTCCGAAATCGCGCAAGAACAAATGAGTTTTCCCGGTCGATGGAAACATTTTCAGCCACGATGCTTCCGTGATCCGGCGCTTCGAGACCTCCCAACAAATGCAGCAACGTCGATTTCCCGGCGCCTGACGCCCCAGTTATAGCAATCGTTTCTCCAGGTGTAGCGGAAAATGAGATGCCACGAACGACTTCGATTCGTTCTCCAGTTGGCGAGTAAAAACTCTTACGGAGATCAGTTACCCTTAGTCCAATGTGCGGTGTACGTCCTTGTCCTATGTCCAACGTCCAAGGTCCAGCGTCAGATTCGCCACCTTGAACAGATTCTTTGTGGCTCTCGTGAGATGTAACAGCCTTCCCACCGTCGGTGGGCGGCGTTGAAAGGCGGACTTTGGACTTTGGACTGTGGATTTTGGACATTGGACTTCGACTAATTAAGCGTCACGAAGCATCTCAGCTGGCCGGATACCGGCCGCGGCGCGGGCTGGATACAGGGTGGCAAGTATGCTGAGAGCGAACGCCAGCAGGGCTGCGAAGATTATGTCGCGCAGGCTCAGTCTTAGAGGAATGCTGCTGATCGAATAGACGTCGCCCGGCAAGCTAATTAATTGGTAGCGATTCGCAACGAGGATCGCGATCGCCCCTAGTAAGACTCCCGCTACCGCGCCCACCGCCCCAACGATGGCCCCTTCTACAACGAAGATACTCATGATGCTGCGGTGAGTTGCGCCCATCGCATTTAAAATCGCAATGTCGCGCCGCCTTTCCATCACCACCAGAATAAGCGTCGTAGTAACGTTGAGCGCCGCAATTAGAATTATGAGAGCAATGATTACCACGCCGACACGCCGCTCAAATGCCAGCGCGGTAAAAAGTGGCCGGTTCGCTTCTTGCCAATCTACTGTTGTGTAGGAACTTCCCAGTAGCTCCTTCACTTTTGCGGCCGTTTGCTTGACGTCGTAAATGTTCGCTACCTGAATACTGATGACAGAGGCAGCGTGAGTGTCACCCGAAAAATCGGCGGCCGTCTCCAGCGGTAGATAAATCCACGTCGAATCATATTCAAATAGGCCCGAGCGAAAAATCGCAGCAACCTTGACCCGGCGTCGAGTTGAATTGGAAATCGAGGAACCCCCTTCGGCGGAAATTATTTCCGCCGTGTCGTTAACGCCGAGCCCTGTTCGTGCTGCCAGTTCGGTTCCCAATACAACGGGTGGAATCGCTCGATCTTTTATACCACTGCCAAAAAGCGTCTCGGCTGAACCGGAAGTGACAAACTGCGCGAGGTCTGCTCGCGTTTGGCTGGAAGTGCTATCAAGTCCGCGCAGTATGGCGTAAGCCGAGCCTTTTGGACCAACCACTACGGCCCCGTCGTAAGTTGTTCCGGTGGCCGAGACGACTCCAGGCGCCCTTGTAAGTCGCGCTGCAATCTCTTTGTAATCCATCATCGAGCGCCCATCGCTGCGCATAACCGTAAGGTGAGCCGTGCCACGCAGAATTTTGTCGCGCATCTCATCGCGAAATCCATTTGCCAAGGCCAGCGCCACAATCAGCGCGGCAACACCCATCGCGATGCCGATCAAAGCGATGAATGAGGTTACCCGCGCCAGACGCCGCCTTTGACGAAAACGCAGATGACGTAAAGCGAGAAATATTTCGTATGGCATTCCGTTCGTCTTGCCTACTTAGAACACACGTGGTGCCCTTGGTTCGTAACCTGCAATTTAAACAGCGAGACTGGTGGATCGGAACTGCTAATCCGCGTTTTAACTCTGCACCTGAGGGCACTTTTTTGTGTCTTCAGGTCTATTCTCGGGCAATAGCCTTTCCAGGTTCGGCGAGTCGGTAGCGCTCGTATCCCCTCGAAGTCTGATTTCATAAATCGTATCCGTGACGCGGAGGAAACTGAAACGATTTTGCAGATCCACGATCGCGGGAATCTCATCGCGCTGCCAGCCGCACGGGAGCCACCAGCGCGCATCTGTATCCAGAAACACCCGGCGCCGCCGCTGCAAGTAATCTTCGATAACCGGTACCAGATTGTCGCCCGGCCAACCCCCACCCGTACCAATTGTTTCCCACTTTCCCTCTCCGATGGCTTTCCAGTAAGTCACGGCGATTGTTTGTGATCCGGAAATCATTACTGCATCGTCAGGCAGTTTTGCCAGCTGATGACGATACTCCTTGCTCATCGCACGTCTTTCGATGAACTGTTTGCTGGCAGGCCTTAACAGAAGACTAAAGACTATTGCCAGAATCAAAACTGCGGCCTGACACGTAGCGAAAGCAACCCGAGCGCTGCTAAATCGCCGGGTCAGAACACGAATCAGAAAGTTTGCACACAAGGGAGCAATCGCTGGCAAGCCAGTTAGAAAATAACGCCAGTTAACAGCGGTGCTGTAGTTCAGGAACAGAAGCAGGTCGGCAAGCAAACCAGTCACAGCCAGCAGCAGCAGTGGTGACATTCGGCGCTCACGCCATTCATTCATGATAGCGAAGGGAAGTGAAACAAAAACCAGCGGAGCACTCACAAAAAAATACGTGAGGTAGGGCCAAAGGTTACGCACGGTAACCGGATGACGCGCCGTTTCCTGTCGCATCGATTCGCGCCATCCAAACCAAACCCAGCGGTAATGTTCATCCGTGATGAACCAGAAACCGAACCAGCCGAGCGCAAATACAAAAAACAAAAAGCAGGAGGTCGCGATAATTAGAATTCGGCGCCGGCCAGGTCTCCATGAGCAGACGAAAGGGGCAACGATCAGCCATGGTAAATAGAAACCGATTGTCTCGCGAAGATTGACCCCCAGACCCAGCAGAGCCGCACCTGTCATCACCAGCCAGAGACGATCTTGTTGCAGCCCTCGATAATGAATTATTAAGGCAACCGCGAGGAGAAGCACTGACGGCACATCCGTCATCACTTGTCCCCCATAGAGAACAAAAACTGGAGAGAACACAATAACAAGTGCGGCAAGGGTGGCGGTGTGCAGCGAACCGGAAAAATCGCGTGCCAACACCCAACAGGCGATCACCGCAAGCGGCGCCTGGGCCACGACAGCGTACTTAAAAATCAGGTACGCGTTCTCTGGCTGAACATTGAAAAGCCAGTGGGCCAACTCGTAAAGACTATGGTTTCCGAAAATGAAGAGGTTCCTGCCGAGGGCCATCGATGAGGGATAGCCAGCCAGGGACAGAATCGTGTAGTCCATGCCGTCCCAGTCCCCGATAAACGGATCGACAAATAAGAGCACCAGTATCAGCGCCACCAGCGCAGGTAAAAGCCACCATGGCCACGCGCGCCGGAGTGATAGTGACGGATCGGCGCTCGTCACCGCCACAAATGAGGAGCGTTTGAAAACTGGTTTAGACGGTACCGGGGTGTTTGTCGTTCGGTGTGCCTGATTCAACGAGTTGAGTTTCGACCGAAGGTGTCGGTCTCTTTACCATTTTTACGCGATTTCCCTGCGCATTGTACTCAACTTCATCCATGATGTTGTACATCAGCAGGACGCCGCGACCTGAAGACTTAAATAGATTAGCGGGATCGCGAGGGTCGGGTATGGTCTCCACGTCGAACCCTTCACCTTCGTCCTCAATTGTGAAGCAGGCTTCCTTAGGCGAAAGTTCCGCGCCGACGCGCACCAGTTTCGTTGGATCGTTTTTGTTTCCGTGCTTGACAGCGTTAACAAAAGCTTCATCGAGGGCGACAAAAAGATGCGATCCTTCAATGCTGATATGGCCCATCTTCGCAACTCGCTCAAGTAAGTATTGCAG
>JBHENH010000055.1:0-18498 GCA_046262135.1 Pyrinomonadaceae bacterium | reverse complement strand
GCCAAAGGCCGCACCAGGGGCCTAGCCCCGAAATTAAGAGGCCCTCCACGGCGGGGCATAGCCGCCGCCGCACATCCAGCGGCACAGCCGGAGCCATACCAACCGAGGACTTTTAGGTCAAGGCTGATAATCGAGCTGCGATTGCTGGTTTAGGTTGTGCGCCAATCAGACGGTCCACCAGCTTGCCATTTTTAAAGATCAACATTGTGGGAATGCTCTGTATCCGAAAATTCGCGGATATGCGCGGGTTCTCGTCAACATTTAACTTCGCAATTCGATAACGACCATCCGACTCTGCGGCGAGTTGCTCCATTATGGGCCCGACCATCCGGCACGGTCCGCACCACGGAGCCCAACAATCCAGAAGAACGACATCAGGGCCGCCCAACACATCACGGTCAAAGGTTTCATCAGTCACAATCAACGGCTTGGTCTCCAACGATCTTTGCTGCCCTGCGGAGCCGGCAGTCGCGTCCAGGTCGAGAGGGTTGCCACACTTTCCACATTTGGCAATATGTCCAATCGCATTTTGTGGATTTACTCGATTTTTAGATCCACAGTTGCTACAAACTACAACAGGCATACCTTCTCCCCTGAGAGACATTACGCGAGAGACGAATTTTATACAGGTTCGAAACGCAGTCTGACTGAGTGAAACCCAGAGGTCCAGTCATCACCACCACTGTGGTCTCGCCATGATTAGGGTCTTGTAACGCAAACTGTTAGTTTGAGTCTACTTTGAATGCCGTTACGACCGATGCAGACTGACCGTTTGCTCTACAAATTATGAGACTACTCTAACTGTGCGCGTTTTAGACTGCTCGAACTGCTTCGTAGTAACATGCTGGCATTGAAATGCACCCAGGGACCAATTTGAAAATGAAGACGAAAACGACTCGACACTACTTTTCGATCCTGTATTGCGTCAGCTTCATTTCCCTTGCCGTATGTATGGCGGAAGCGCAGGGGAACAATCAAGTTGCCGCGCCGGAGATTGCATTCACGGTTTCAATGCCAAAGCCTCACACTCATATGCTCGAAGTCGAAGTGAGACTTAAACGAGGTTCCGGCGTACAAATTCCTCAGGAAGAGATACTGGTGATGCCGGTTTGGACACCGGGTTCATATCTCATCCGGGAATTCGAGCGCCATGTGCAAGACTTCGCTGCGTTTGACGCATCAGGCCAAACGCTCAAGTGGGAAAAAATCAATAAGGACTCGTGGCGGGTATTGACGAACGGTTCGAGAGATTGGCGTGCAAGTTATCGAGTCTACGCAAATGAGCTGTCCGTGCGAACGAATGAACTCAACTCCGAGCACGCATTCTGGAACAACGCCGCGCTATTGATGTACCCGCTCGGATTCCTAAAAGCCCCTTCGACGTTACAGGTAATCGCCCCTCAGCCCTGGAAGGTTGCTACAGGACTTCCCGTAGCACCGGGCAAGAAGGATACGTTTCGCGCTGAGAATTTCGACATTCTTTACGATTCGCCGGTGGAAGTAAGCAACTTCAAAACGCTTTCGTTTGAAGTTAAGGGTGTGCCGCACCGCATCGTCATAGACGGTGAGGGAAACTACGATTCCGAAAGGCTGCGCGCAGACTTCAAGAAGACTGTTGAAACGGAAGTTGAGTTGATGGGCGGCGAAATCCCTTATCGTGATTACACGTTCATTCTCCACTTGCGATCGAATACCGGTGGCGGGCTCGAACACTTAAACTCCACCGCGCTAGGGTATCAGCGCTTCGGCTTCGGGACTGAAGCAGGCAATGCTGTGAATTCCGCCGGGCCGGGCGCTCCACCCTCGCGCAGCTATCGAGGATTTCTTTCACTCCTAGCGCATGAGTTTTTCCATCTGTGGAACGTTAAGCGAATTCGACCAGACGCCCTCGGTCCATTCGATTACACAAAAGAGAATTACACCAAACTTCTATGGGTTGCGGAAGGAATCACTGACTACTACGCGAGAATTGTTTTGAGACGGGCGGGATTCACTTCCCCTGCCGATTTCCTAACTGAAAACGCAAAGGCTTTTGAGAGTTTGCAGAAAACCCCCGGCCGCCTGGTGATGAGCGCCGAAGAATCGAGTTTTGACACCTGGATCAAGTATTACCGGCAGGATGAAAATTCGGTTAACTCGCAGGTGGATTACTACGACAAGGGTGCGATTCTCGGTCTACTTCTGGATCTGGAAATTCGTAAGTTAAGCAGAGGCGAAAAATCGTTGGATGACGTAATGCGTTACTTGTACACCGAGTTTTACAAGAAGGATCGAAATTACACCCCCGAGGACTTCCAGAAAGTATGTGAGACTATGGCCGGAACAAGTCTCGACCAGTTTTTTACGAAATATGTCCGCGGTCGCGAAGAACTCGACTACAACTCTTCGCTGAGCGCTGCCGGACTGCGGTTGGAAACAATGGCTGTCTCGGCCGCCGGCAAGCCTGCCGAGAAGCCGTTCCTGGGTGCCGACTTGGTTCAGGACGGCGAAAGACTCATGGTGAGAAGGGTTTATGCCGGTAGTCCGGCTTATGAACAGGGACTAAACACGGGAGATCAGGTCGTCGCGGTTAATAATATGCGGGCAACCAAGGCTTTCTTTGACGCCCGGGTTGCCGAAAAACGTCCGGGAGATATGCTTACTCTGACAATCTTCCGCTTCGACGATCTTAGCAGGCTGCTTATTAAGCTCGGCGGTCAGGTAGAGCCTGCGTACCGAATAGTCGGATTGGATACTCCGTCTGAGGAACAAAAGAAGATCTATCAGTCGTGGCTGGCCGCACCTTTTGTTAAATAGAACCATGTTGTGAGACCCAAAGACATTCGACTGGTAGAATTGGTCCATCGCTAATGCCAGATAACTTTCAGCATATTAGATTCAAAATTGAGGATCGGGTCGGCCGCGTGACTTTGGCACGCCCACAGGTCAACATTTTCAATATCGCGATGATGCGAGAGGTGAACTCAGCTCTCATCCGTTGCTCTGAACGGCGAGAGCTGGTTGCTGTCGTCTTTGAAGCAGCAGGCGATTGCAGAGCATTTAGTGCGGGCGTCGCAGTAGAAGAGCACGCCGAGGAAACCATCTTTCAGATGCTCGACTCGTTTCACGCAATCTTTCGAAACATTGAGCAGCTGGCGAGACCAACGATCGCTGTTGTTGACGGGCCCGCGCTTGGCGGCGGATGTGAACTGGTTACCGCGTGTGATATGGCAATTGCCAGCGAGCGAGCGCGTTTCGGGCAACCCGAAATCAAGCTGGGAGTGTTTCCCCCAGTGGCAGCTGTGTTACTGCCACAGGTTGTGGGTGACAAACGTGCGCGGGAATTGATGCTGACGGGCGAGCTGATTGAGTCGACCGAGGCAGCCCGCCTGGGCTTGGTTAATTACGTGGTTTCCAGTTCGCAACTCGAGCTGAAGACCAACGAACTCCTTTCGAAGCTCCGAGAACTCTCAGCCGCAGCGCTGGAGCACGCCAAACGGGCGATCGATGTTGGCCGGGGCCGGTCTCTCGATCTGGCACTTAGAGATGTAGAAGACATGTATCTTCATGAATTAATGAAAACTTATGATGCACCTGAAGGCATCAACGCCTTCATCGAGAAACGTAAGCCAATGTGGCGCAATCGTTGATAAGGCGAACGAGGCTAACCTGCTGGCAGATATCGTGAGACGAAAACTACAAAAAGGTGAGAATGTGTTCGGAGTGGCCCTCCACGTTAAAAGAGGCCGCTTTCTGGGTCTGTCTCTGGTTCTTGTTGCCGGGATCGCACTCACTGGTAGCATTCCCGGAGCCGGTGCTCAGAAAAGATCGACGCTTGGCGGATCGCATACCATTCATTCCCGTCACGGTCTATCCCCGGAAGCCAGAGAGATGGTTGAGCTTGCCAGCACGGCTGTGTGCAGAGAAAGAGTAGAGGATCCCGTCGGTAGTGTACCGATAGATGAGATGCAGCGACGACCGTCTCTTTCTGTGCGCAGTCCGCAAGCTGTAGAGGGTGCTGAACGTGCCCAGCGTTTATTGCCTGTTGCTAAGACCCTCGTCATTATTTCGTTGCGGCGTCTGGCGGCCGATTATCGTTTTCGAGGTTACGATAATAAAATTCGGCGCGCGATCGCTCAGGTAGAAGCGGTCAGGAATATCCGCGCAGATATGGATTCTCGCGATAATGCGTCAGTGTTTATGAAGAGTCCTCACACGATAATCTTCGGCACGATCTTCCTGGCCGGTCTCCCTTCAGACGAGGGTATCATCAGTGTGTTGGCCCACGAGCTGGTGCACATTGCCGATGGAGGTGAAGACAATCTGCGGCTGTTATTTCGCGCTGTTGGCAACCGTGCTTCGTACTTAACCGGATTTCGAATCAACGGTCAAAGAGCCGAGGAGTTAACCTGCGATTTGGTAGGGACGGTGGCGGCGCGCGCTTACGTGACTTCGTTCCCCAGCTACGAACCACTACCAAGACGAATTTCCCGCTCTCTGGGCCACAATTGCGTGGAACAGGATGAAGGCGATGATGACCACCTCTCGCCAAGGAAGACGATTCATACACTCCTGGCGTTAAATCCAACCCTGACGCGCGAACTTGTGTATGGTCGCTAGGCAAGCGGGCTGACGATTTCTCAGCCACGGCGCTGCATTGACATTAACCTCGGCGCATTTCTATTATCCGGCGACAAGCTACTTATACTTACAAGCTCCCGAGTGAATTGGCAGAATTTCCCGTGACCACAAAATCTGCGGCGCCCAGGAAACGGAGTGAAGACAGATCCGGGTGTTGTTGTTTCCCTCAAACCATTAAAGATAAGAAAACGTCGTTACTAATAAATACAATTCTGACCGTTCTTGTGGCGGTGTTCGGATCCTGCCAATCCATTACGGACAGGCGGGACGTACGCCCACTACAGATGCGTGATGTGCCGGCGCAGCGGTTGGCCTACAGGCTGGAAACCGACGTGGGTCTGCCGTCAGAAATCAAAACGGACGATACGGGTGACAAAATTGACGCCATCCAGGTTGATTTCAACACGAGAAGAAAAGACGACGCGTTGTTGCGAACCGTGCTATCACCTGATGGGCAGCGGGCCCTCGTTCTGTATGGTACGCAGGACGAGCCGAGTCAGGCGTTCCGGATCGATCTGTACTCAGCGGATGGGAAGTTTTTGCGCAATTTGATACCCCCGGATCTGTCGTGTGTATTTGCAGAAACGGTTTCCTGGGCTCCTGATGGTAACTTCATAACCTTCATTGCTCATAAACGAGAGAAGCCGACCGCGCTCCCTACACCGCCCGGATTGAGCGTGCCGGAAATACCGGAAGCGACGCCGTTGCCTTCAGTCGCTCCTGCTTTTGCGGCCGTAGCCACCTTCAATACCGAACAGATATATATATGCAATCGGGATGGATACGATCTGAAGCCGTTAACGTCGCGCGAAGGATTAATCTACTTCTACTCCTCCTGGGCTCCGGATAATCACGCGCTGGTGGCGATGGCCTGCACAGAAAGCGAATGGAATGCGCGAGAAAAGCAGTTCAAGTTGCCGACTGGTCGGCCACGTTTGATTACGCTTGATGGAAAAGAGCGGTTGTTGGACGACGAGTCGACTGAGGCCTTGCCAGTGTGGTCACCCGACTCTTCAAAGGTGGCTACAGCATTTGATACAGAAGTTATGATCTATGACGCCGCCACGGACAAGCCAACCCAGGCGCGCATCAAGTTGCGCGATGCATTGATTTCCGCCTCGAGGATTTATGAGGAAAAGACTTCCAGTGGGAAAAAGAAGACGGAGGGTAATGAGAGAACAACGGCCGAGTCAGCAGTGCCTTCCTCATTCAACCCGGTGGTGCGACTGGAATGGATAAGTCCCGAAAAACTATTTCTTCAAACTGCTTACGTGAGGATTTTTACAACCGAACCCATCAGTAACTTCCAACGCTGGCATCTGCTACTACTCAGCCCTCAAGCGTCCATTCTGCGATGAAATTACGTTTCCTAACGCAAAAGCGTCGATCCGCATTGAGCGTGTTATTTCGGCATGTAATCGGCGGCAAAAATTCGAAAGCGGGTCCACGATATTCTTCGAAAAACCTCTTTACCGAATAAAGGTATTGTTGCTCAGAACACCGGGATGCGATGGACGAATTACAGGCGCGATTAAACACACTAGGAACAGCGTGAGATGCGGCTACCGACCGGCCAGCCGCGCTTGATTTCACTCGATGGAAAGGAACGCTTGTTGGATGATGAATAAACTGAAGGCTTGCCGGTTTGGTCACCTGACTCTTCTAAAGTGGCTACGGCCTTTTACGCGGATGTCATGATCTACGACGCCGCTACTAACAAACCAACACAGCACGCATCAGGTTGCGCGATGCTTTAATTGCTCCTTCCAGGGGTTACGGAGAGAAGACGGCCGGCAAAAAGAAAAACGATAACAACGATAGCAAGTTAGGCGCGAGCGGCGCGGGGCAGTCTGCTATACCCCATCGTTCAATCCGATTGTTCGTTTGGAATGGGCGAGTCCCGAAAAGCTTTTTCTGCAAACTGCTGACGTTAGACTTATTCCAAACGAACCAATCAGTACGTTTCAACGCTGGCATCTACTGCTGCTCAGCCCTCAGGCAGCCCTGTTGCGGTAAGCGGGCCGTCGCAACTCTCCGCTCGAGCATCGCGAGCAGAAAAAAAGCCGTCAAGTCGCCCATTTCTAGCTAATTTGAGGCAGCATTTACGTCAAACCATTTTTCCTCAAGTGGTTGATTAAAGGAAAACTTGGAGAGGTTCATTTCCCAATCCGCAAGATAGGTCCCGGATGGATTTCTTTCCATCATTAGCTTGATCTTATAAGTATGGGGCAAAACCAACTTGCCTACCTGCTTGAAATCAGAAAACTGTTCAACCAATTCGTAATGCAGGTCCCGCTGCTGATCCTTGGCAGCATCCGGAGTTCTTCCCATTTGAGCAGAAACGGTCTGGTCGTACTCGGTTCGTACGTGCTGAAATGTTTCTCCATCGAAAAAGATGCTGATTTTCACGTCGGAGCCTTTTCGCGGAGAATATCTCAAGACATGTACCTCTCGTCCATCGACCTTCTTTTTACCCGCGTATTCCAGCTTAGCTTTTGTCTTATCAAAATTCAGGAGCGGCCATGCTGTTGAAAGCGTCCCGCCCATAAGCCCATCTTTGAAAATCGCTGACCGCTGAAAGACAAAATCGCCGAGAGTCGAGCGTATCCCCGGCCTGATGTAACTAATAATCAACTTCTCTCCATCGTAACCAAACTTCTCATGCGGATAATCTGCGTTTTTGAAGTTCATTGCGATGACGCTCTGGTTTCCCTGAGAAAACAAGATTGACAGTCCGCTGTTTTGCCCGGAGCCTGGTGAGCGCAAGTTGAAAACTGAGGTGCCGGCAGCAACTCGTGTCTTAACTGAAGCGAGATCCTCAGGGGCACCCATTGACTTAAGATGCCTGGCCACGACCTCTTCCGCCGTTAACTTTTCTTTGTCGCCGGCCTGGGCATTCCAGCTCACCAGGAGACTTGTTGAGAGGGATACCAGGAGACAAATAGTTCCGGGGCTGAGACTATGATGTGCCTTCAGACGCATCGCAAAGAACTCCTTTTTAACGATTTTACCGGACGGATTTTATCAGCGCAAGAGGATATTGGTAGTTGGAACGCGAGGGAAAAATAAAAAAGCCAGGGCTCAGCGAATGCCGAGCCCTGGCCATTAGGTTAAGGAGTTTTTAGAACTCCAGCCGACCCACAAACTGGATGATTCGGGGTGGGAACGTCGAATTCACTTTACCAAAATTTGTCGAGTTGACGTCCATGCTCGTTCCAGCCGGTACACCGGAAATATTTCCGATGAAGAAGTTTGCGCGGTTTAGAACATTGAAAGCCTCACCGCGAATCTGGAACCTCATGCCTTCCTTGACGAAGTCGAGCGAAATGTTCTTGATAAGTCCGGCGTCCCAGTTGGCATAGAGCGGTCCATTAAGGAAATTGCGCTCCATGTTGCCGGTCTGACCCGGTCTGGCATTAAAGAACACTTGTCCATTGAACGGAGTCGTGTCGAGTCCTTCAGCTCCCCGTTGACTTCCCAGGGCGGTGCAATTGCCCGCCTGGAGATTGGCTTGGTTGATGTTAATCACTGTCGGGTTAATAAAGTAAACACCGCAAGGCGTGCGGAAGATGCCGACGAGGTCCTTCACCCCCTGCTTGCTCAGGCTGGTATTAGCAGTCTGACGAGCAGAACGCCCGGAGCGATTCAGTGTACCGCGCGTATCGGTAATCATGAATGGAGCACCAGTTGCGATTTGCACGATGGAAGTAAACTGCCACCCTCCGAGGACTCTATCAACTACTCCACCCTCGTTGAAGAAGCGCTTACCTTTACCGAAAGGCAGCTCATAAATACCGTTGAAGTTGAAAACATGCGCAGCATCGTAATCAGCTCGCTGGTATTCTAGTTGCAAATTATTGAGATCGAGGGCGGGGTCAAAGTTTGTTTGGCCCACGCCTCCTGTATTAGTAAGCGTCTTCTGGAAAGTGTAGTTAGCCTGGAATTGCAGTCCGTTGGTAAAGCGACGACGTATTTCAGTTTGCAAGCCGTGATAGCGATATTTGGCGCTGTTGCTAAGCAAGTCGGCAACGCCGGTGTTGGGATTCGGCAAGAACAGCTGGCTGCTGCCTCCGAAGTTGTTAACGACGTAAGTGTTGCCCAGCGAAGCAACCTGTCCTTGAGCGATCAGGTTGCGAATAGTGGAGTTGCTCAGCAGACCGCCCGCTTCTATGAGCGGAAAAACCGTCAGTAACTCACAACCCCGAGCGATCACATCAGCGGCACTGCAGGCTGGATTATTGAAGCGCGCGAGATTTCTGCGGGCACGCTCGAAGTCCGGAAGAAAACCATTCTTAGATAAGTCAGTCTGATTGTAGTCCAGACCACGAATCAGATTGTTTGACGTACCCCCGACATAACGAACTTCAACCACCGACTGGAACCCAATCTCGCGTTGGATGCCTATATTCCATTCCTGGGTCATCGGCACTTGCAAATTCGGATCAATCCCGAAAGCGGTACCAAAATTTCCAGCCAGCGCATTGTTTTGCGCGTAGGTGCGAGGAACCTGGAAAGTCGGCGTGGTAAAGGCCGGCGCGCCGGAGCCGGTGCGAAGATTGAGATTGGTCAGTGTAATGCCTTGAGTTAGCCCCGCATTTTGCAACGCGTTATCGGCCCCGCGAACGAACTCGTCGTTAACGTAGCTGATGCGGTAGCCACCACGAATAACTGTCCGTCCTTCGCCCGGGAACAATCCGCCGAGCAGGTTATTCTTAAACGTTGGCGACCAGGCAAAGCTCAAAACGGGAGCAAAGTTATTCCAATCGGTTTTGAAAAACTTGTTGCCGCCGGCGTTGGTTCCCACGAAATTGTAGGTTCCATTGGGATTGAGTAGAGAGGCGATGGGGTTGTTCAGGTCAGCAAAGACAGGCTCTAGAGCCAGCCTATCGCGCTCCTTGACCGGAGTATACAACTCGTACCGACCCCCCAGGTTAAGGGTCAGGTGAGGCGACACGCGCCACGAATCGGCGACATAGGCGGAATAATTCTCGTAGCGTAGATTGCGTTGCTGCAACGCGCCTTTCACAAATCCGGAAGTTGTGCTGGTGGCGTTAAAAGTTTGGTTAGCGCTGGTTATGAAACCACCAAGCAAACCGAGCAGGGAGTTGGCAGTGGCCAACTGAGTGGCGGAGATGCCGCCGGGAAATTGACCCGAGTTGAGACCCGGTGTTGCGGTGCCCGTACCTATCGTCAGAGTCGGAATACTGGAGTTTGCAAAAGCCGGTGGTCCGAAAGACCGAACTTTGAACAACTGGGCTTGTCCGCCAAGGCGAATTGAGTGCTCACCCTTTACCCACACAGCGTTATCAGACAAAGTCCACTGGTGAGTGTCGCGTCCCTGGGCTTCGAAGGTTGACTCAGGACTGCTGATCAGCGGCAGCGTCAGGAAGAAGTCGGTCTGCAGATTAGTGCGATCGAAGGCCGGCAAGCTAAAGAACCATCCACCCCGAACCTCATTGGTAATGTTGCTGGTAGGTGAAAACCGCCATGCAAAAACCGCGGATTGCCTATCGGCGCCCTGGAAGCCAAAAGGCGTTGTGTTGAAACCGCCGTTGTCTACGTCAGGTCGCTGGTTGATCTCGGTACCACGATCAACGACAGCCGAAAATGAGTTTCGGGAACTGGCTTCAACGTCAAAGCGAAAAGCGTACTTATCCCGATTCTGATTTTGCGTCTGACTAAAGCTGAGACCTGTAGTGTTAAGCCCGTCCCCGACACTACCGTTGTTTCCGACCGTAGGTACATTCGGAAGTATGCGAGTGGCAATCAGAGGATCAAGTGCCACGGCAGCGGTCGTCAAAACATTCAGCGTCCGAGTTGCGCCAGCGTTGTCGCGGTAAGTAAAAAGCCCTGTCCGCGCGTTGGGCAACAAAATAGTACGGGTTGTGGTGGTTGACTGTCGCAGACGGAATCTCTCCCACGAGCCGAAGAAGAATCCCTTATGCTGGTAGGTTGATGCACCACCCTCACCGAATCTTGGAAGCGGCATGGGGCCGCTCAATTTGCCGCCAAACTGGTTGCGGTTTAAGAAAGGACGCCGGGTACCGTTCTTGTTATTGATGAAAGTATTAGATGCAAACTTTGAATTACGGTTGTAGATGAACGCTGCTCCGTGAAAGTCGCTGGACCCGCGGGGCGTAACAAACTCAACCTGGGAACTGCCATAGCCTTTTTCGGCGCCTGCGTTCTGCGTCGAAATGGTGAATTCACCTACGTCGTCTACGTTGGGACGGTCCGGCGAGAAATCGGTCGCGTTCGAACGGATGAAATTGTCCTGAATATTAATTCCGTCCTTCGTGATGTTAGTGAAGGAAGTTTGTTGACCATTAATGGTCGTACTGGTGGCTCCATTGCTAGCCGTACCCGCTTGCAAGCCGATGAGGCCCAGCGGATTTCGTCCATTCAGCGGCAACTCCTGAATTTGCCTCTGTCCCACCGTGGTGCTTAGTTCCCCGGAAGTGGAATTGACCACGTCCGCGCCGGCGACAACTGTAACGTTCTCGGAAACGCCGCCGGGCTCAAGAGCGATATTTAAGGAATACTCTTTGCCAATGTCAATTTTTAGCTCGGTGGCGGTATAGGTCTTAAAACCCGGCGCCGTAACCTTTACGGTGTAGGTACCCACATTGAGCTGCGGCGCGGTGAACGTTCCCCCACCGCTTGCCTGAACCGTTCTCTCCGTGCCTGTAGCATTGTCTATGACCGTGACGGTTGCGCCAGGAACGACACCACCTTGCGAGTCAACGACAGTACCGACAAGACTACCGGTATTGGACTGGGCGGATGCCGACGCTGCAAAAAAGCAGAAGGTCAGCACCGCCAAAATAAATCTGAAATTCTTCATAGGTAGGCTCCTTGGAAAACTAAGTTTTGATTTTGAACAACCAGCGAACGCCTCCAGGATGGAGGCGTTATAGAGACTTACGAAATGGCTGTCGGGTCTTGCGCTTAAGAAAATTCGCAGCAAGTTAGCAACGACGTGCAAAAATCGTGCCGCCATAAGGGTTTAAGTGGACGCTAAGGTATGGGCGGTTTTTGCCGAATGCAGCGTCATCGCCGCAGAAAATCTTTAAAAATTTGGATCTTATACAAATACCTGAAGGCTTTGCCAGCTTTGTCAGCGTTCGATTTTTGGTGAAACCTCAAAGCGGAGCCGCAGTTTTGCAAAACAATTCCTGACACTTCAGATCCTGAACCTCGCACCGATTTGCCGCGAACTTTCACTCGAAGATTTTCGACAAAGAGAACTCCAAAAAAATCCTGCGTGACGCTCGCTCAAGAGAAAACGAGATGGTTATTAGGGACGGCTTCGCCGTCAACTATGATTTCTTCTTCAACAACATCCTGAGCAATACGGCGGCGACTCCGGCAAACGCTAATGGCCGCACCGACAATGGAGCTTCGGTAGGCGGTCGTGGCTTCACAGCTTTCAATCCAAGTTTTCCTGCCTACCACGGGGACGCCAAGCCCCTTCGCCGGAGTGAATAGGATTCCAGTCGATCTGGTCAATCCGATCTCCTGTGTCTGGAACTTCGGCGTTGAGCGGTCAACGCCCTTCAACATCGTCGCTGATGCGGCTTACGTCGGTTCGCGGGGAACTAAACTCTTCCTCAACGAGCAGCTTACTCCCGGCATCGGACGCTTCGGAACTCTGACGCGTGCGTTTCCCGTGGATCGATTATGCCCGCACCAACGGCGGCGATTTAATCTATCACTCGCTGCAGCTTCGTGCCCTTTTCTTATCCTAGAGCTGGATAAGACGGGTCTGCCAGATAATTCTCCATCCCGAGAAGGTACGGCTCCTCTTACCCGTTCTTTAGAAGCGAGGACCGCGCTTATCAGTCTCCAGCGTCTTCTTGATCACCTCGAACTCGAAATGGAGTTCCTTACCGCGAAAAATGGTCGATAAGTAAAACTCCCAAAACTTGCGGGTGAAGCGGAAGACGTCCGAGTGTTGGTCGAGATTCGTAAAAAGTTCGAGTCCGAGCACGCGCCACAGGTTAGCCAAACTTACGTAAGTCCGGATAGGCCGAAGCTCCACGTCAGTATAGAAGGGAAACGGAGTGCGTTCCGGCATAAAGCATGTGAAGGAATAACTATTGAAATGATTTCGATGAGTAGGGTCGGTGGGCCAATCCGGGTTTGAGTAATGTGGTGTAACAATTTTGATTCGTCCGCCGGATTTCGTAATGCGATGCAACTCACTAATAAATGCCATGACATCCGGCACATGCTCTATGACGTGGCGGCAGATTATTTCGTCGAACTGGTCGTCTGCAAACGGGTAAGGAATTACGCCCAGGTCGTGAATTACGTCTGCGAGCGTTCTCGGATTCGAATCTATTCCAATGGCGCCGGGATATTTATTCTGACCGCATCCTACGTCGAGAATCTGTGGCGCGGCCGGAGATAAAGTCATCGCTTTCGCTGGACCAGTCATGAAGGTCGGCACTCAATGTTTCAAGAATCGCGCAATGCTGCTTTGGTCCAACATCCTTTGGTTTGCGTAAGCTGCAGCGCGCCAAACGATAAGAACTAGCATGCCACTGAAGACATGTGTGTAGCAGTTAGAAACCGGCCCAACGATTTAAGGTCCAGCGCGTAAACAGGCAGCCGAAGTTTGCCGGCGAGATCTTGTAATTTCGTTCCATCGAGCATGATGTCTTCATCGCTCTTCAGGACATTTTTTGGAATGACGACAAAGTCACCGCTGAGACGTCTCCGGGCTGCCAGGATGTCGCCACCCGTAAGCAAACCTGCTACCGATACATCGCCACCAAAGTAGTTATTTTCAACACCGGCTACGATTAGTCGAGTACCGAAACGCTCATTTAACTCTTCGATGAGCGTGCTAAGTACCGGTTCAAATAAAGTGCCCGTCACCAGCGTTCCATTCACTCTATCGCCTGGAACCAACCGACCATTCTCAAGACGTTTCAAGAATGAACCGAACTCAGTAATAAAGGAACGAACCATTCCGATTCCATCTTCAATCTGAGGATAGTCACCGTAGTGTGATCGCGAGGGTACGCGCTGACCCGCACGCAAGTAAATCTCGTCACCAAGAAAAGCGAAAGTAGTACCGAGTGTCTTCCGAAACTTGCGTTGAAAGGATGTGACCTGCGCGATCGTCTGTCTGCAGAAGTCAGGTGTGACCGGTGTGAGACGAGAATCGGTGTTATAGCGCGTCAGGCCCAGCGGGACAATCGCCACACTCGTGATGCGTGGATAGTCGGCCGCCAGATCCTGAACTGTTTTATTTAGTATTTCGCCGTCATTAATTCCGGGGCACAGCACCACCTGTGCGTGAATCTCAATTCCGGCATCAAGCAGGCGCGTAAGTTTGCCGGCAATATCGGCGCGCTGCTCATCAACACCCAGCAGGTATGCGCGAATTGCCAGGTCGGTGGCATGTACGGACACATATTGCGGTGAAAGGCGTTGTTCAACGATGCGCCTCATCTCATCTTCGGTTATTGAAGTAAGAGTGGTGTAGTTGCCGTAGAGAAATGAAAGCCGTACGTCTTCATCTTTAATGAAGAGTGATGGCCGGGCGTCGTCGGGATTGCCTTTGCAAAAACAGAAGATGCATTCGTTAGCGCATTGGCGGGGAACTATTTGCTCGAAGCTCAGTCCAAAATCTTCGCCCTCGCCTCGTTCGATCTCCAATTCCCAATCTTCACCTGTTGTCTTACGAACTTCCAGCACCAACTCAGTTTCGCCTGCAGTTTGGAATCGAAAGTCGAGATAGTCGCGCACCGGCCGGCCGTTTACCTTGATAATCCTGTCTCCAGATTCGAGCTCTAATTCGAACCCCAGACTCTCAGCAGATACCTCGGCTATTTCGACACCACGTCGTCGAATCTTTTGCACTGCGGGCGCTACAGCAAACTCATACATGGCGAGAATAATGTCGGACAAACGTCGCTTTGTCGAGGAGGCTTGGCGTGGCATTGCGCCCTAGACATACACCCTCCTTGATGGAACACTACTCACTACGGGTGGCGGCCTATTTTTTTGAAATCCACTGTGCGTCCTTTTTGTGTCTTCTGTCTCTCTGTGGTGAGCATTTGCTTGATATACCCACCACAGAAAGGCTGGACGAAGTTATCTAAACGAAATCGGTCAATTTTATTGACAATTACCGTCCTCTTTGTTAGTTATTCACGGCGATTTAATACCACCTAAGTTTTTAGCGGCTGTCTGGCTTTCTTCAAGCCGATTCCAGGTAGTTATCTAATGAATGACAAACTAAAACCGGCCCTTCTGGGCGGCCTGATTGTAGGCCTGCTTTCGGCAATTCCTTTTATCAACTACTGCTGCTGCATTTGGAGCATCGGCGGCGGTGCGGTTGCGGCTTTTCTTTACATCAAGAACTCGACGGTTCCTGTTCGCACGGGCGACGGGGCTGTGGTCGGCGGGCTGGCTGGAATATTCGGCGGTATCATTTATCTTGTAATCGGATTGCCAATCGCATTCCTGTTTGGCGCAGCAGCAATGGAGGAACAACTCACCCGAAGCGGCGTAGAACTTCCGTTCTCTGGAGCATTGCTCATGATCCTGGCCGGCCTTTTGGGTGCAGTCATTCTGGCGGTACTCTCTCTGCTCGGCGGAATCATTGGCGTTGCAATTTTCGAGAAGCGGAAGGGAAATGGTGCGCCACCACCTCCGCAGAATTTTGGCGCCGGTCCAGGTAATTACCCTGTCTAGCTGATAAGTTAGCTTCAACTTTTGTTTGTTAGCGCTTAACGTTTATCAATCCAGCATGATCGAGGAGAATCCTAATGTCTCAACAGTGGACACCCCCGCCCCCGGCAGGCGGATCAGCAAATGTTCCTAACTATCTGGTTCCGGCAATCCTGTCGTTATTCTGTTGCTGGCCTCTTTCGATAGTTGCCATTATTTTCGCTGCACAGGTAAACGGTAAGGTCGCAGCCGGCGATATGGCCGGAGCCCTGGACGCTTCGAAGAAAGCGAAGTTGTTCAGCTACATCGCTATCGGGATCGGATTAGGATTGGGACTCATCTATCTTTTGTTGACTATACTCGGTGTCGGCTTGAGCGCGTTAGGCAACCGATAAGGAAGGCTCACGCGGTCTCTAACGTACAGGTGTCTGGACGTCGCTGCGTGTTTCGACTCGGCGCATTAGCGCGTCTGAACACAATTATCATTTCGCACATCACGAACTATCGGAGCTAAACGAATGACTAGATATTGCACTAAATGTGGCGCAGTAAACGATGAAGGCGCAACTTACTGCGCCAGCTGCCAGGCTGCATTGAATCCCGTCGCCGGCTATCAGCCAATGCAGTCCGTAAATCAGGGAATGCAGGGATCAACGACTGATTGGGGCCCGCTAGGCGCTGACAAGAAAATTGTGGCTGGAATCTGCGGAATTCTGCTCGGCGGATTTGGCGTGCACAAGTTCATTCTTGGTTATACGACCGAAGGAATCATTCAACTCGTCATCACTCTCTTAACATGTGGCATCGGTTCGATTGTTGGTCTGGTAGAAGGCATTATTTATCTGACAAAGTCGGATGAAGACTTTGTCAGAACCTACATTCAAAACAAGAGAGGTTGGTTTTAATCGGACCTGCAATTCTTCTGAACGCGTCCCGCCAACTCACTGACCCGATTTCTCTTCGGCGCTCTCCCGTATTCCTACTCCACCCTGCCGTGTTAGTTTAGCGGTCCCATGAATACTGCCGAGGCCGTAAATCCACGTGTGACCGTCGCGCTGATATGGTTAACTCTGGCTGCCGGGTCCCTTTACCTGTTTCTGTTCGAGCCGGGCAAATCGGGCTTCTTCCCGGTATGCCCTTTTCGGCTGTTGACAGGACTTGCGTGTCCCGGATGCGGTACTACACGCGGCCTCCACAGATTGGTTCACGGAGACGCAATCGCCGCATTCGAACTCAACCCCTTCATGGTTTTATCTCTTCCGGTTTTGCTGTATGCACTCGTGCGTTATACCGGCGCTGCAATGGGCAGGCGGCCTGTCAATGCCAACAGGGTTCCGGCGAAGTACATCTGGGTGTTGTTTGTGATCGTGCTGTCTTTTTGGATCTTCCGCAACACGCGCTTTTATCCGTTCCCTTCGTGAAATTCCGCGCACGATGGCAAATGGCACGGACCGCCCCGCTTTCTATTCGATCGGAGGCTGAAATACATATGCGTTTACTTTTTGCTTTTCTCCTCACGTCTGCTATCGCTTCAATAGGGCATGCCCAGCAAAGCAAATTGCCGGATGGAGAAATTGTCAATCCCGCCAGGCCGGTGCATACCTTCTCCATTGTTGCGCGGGATGCCGCCACAGGCGAGATCGGTGTTGCGGTTCAATCCCACTGGTTTTCCGTGGGCTCTATCGTTCCGTGGGCGGAGGCTGGTGTAGGAGCTGTAGCGACGCAATCGTTTGTCGATCCAAGTTACGGCAAACTCGGCCTGGAACTTATGCGCGCCGGAAAGAGTGCGCCCGAAGCATTGAAATCTCTGCTGGCCGGCGACGAAGGTCGAGAAGTGAGACAAGTGGCAATGATCGATGCGCAGGGTCGTGTAGATGCCTGGACAGGAAAGAACGACATCGCCGCTGCCGGACATCTTGTCGGCAACAACTATTCTGTCCAGGCCAACCTGATGCTCAACGACAAAGTATGGCCGGCAATGTCCGCGGCCTTTCTTAACGCTAAAGGCGATCTCGCTGACCGCATGCTTGCGGCACTCGACGCTGCTCAATCGGTTGGCGGCGATATTCGGGGTAGACAATCGGCCGCGCTGATTGTTGTGACTGGAAAACCGACCGGCCAATCATGGAAGGATCGACTTTTTGATCTGCGTGTTGACGATAGTTCAGAACCCTTGCAGGAACTGCGACGGCTCGTAACTCTACAACGAGCATACAATCATATGAACGCGGGAGATCTCGCCGTTGAGAAGAAAGACAATGAAGGGGCCCTGCGCGAATATAGCGCGGCCGAAAAACTTGTCCCTGATAACGCGGAGATGATCTACTGGCATGCCGTCGCGCTGGTAAACATGGGACGAGTGGCCGAGGCATTACCACTGTTTCGCAAAGTCTTCGAAATGGACAAGAATTGGGCAACCCTGACACCGCGTCTGCCAAAATCAGGACTGCTGCCAGACGATGCGAAGTTGATTCAGAGGATTTTGTCGGTTAACAAATAGAGAAGGGGCTTTGAACATTGTGCTTTGAACTTGGGTCTCTTGCGGGCGGGGCCGTTAAGTTGACGAGGAAATACAAAGAACAAAGTACAAAGCGCCAAGTACAAAAATCAATGCATTGCCATTCCCGCGACACGTGATCGTTTGCGCCGCCTTCGTGTATAATCCCTGCCGTCTCCTTACAAAATTCCAACTCACTTCAGGGAGCCGGTATGAAGATTCTGTTTCTCTGCGCACTCCTGCTACTCTCTGTGCCCCTTGCCGGGCTGGCACAGCAGAGCGAGCGCAAGCTTTTCCCATACGATTACAAAATTGACGATTTGCCGAGCGGTCTGCGGCTTGTCACGGTTCCGACCGATTACCCGAACCTCGTAGCGCTCTACATCGTCGTCAGCGCCGGCTCGCGCAACGAGGTTGAAGCCGGTAAGAGCGGCTTCGCGCATTTCTTCGAGCACATGATGTTTCGCGGGAGTGAACACTACACGCCCGAACAGCG
The DNA here is from genome assembly GCA_046262135.1 of Pyrinomonadaceae bacterium. Lineage (GTDB taxonomy): Bacteria > Acidobacteriota > Blastocatellia > Pyrinomonadales > Pyrinomonadaceae > PSRF01. The sequence goes on along the minus strand of JBHENH010000055.1, from coordinate 199 downwards.
CGAGGACATCTTCAAGCGCGCCGGCGCGGAGACGAACGCCTACACCTCTGACGACCGCACCGTCTATCACGCCACCTTCGACAAGGCAGACCTCGACGAAGTGATGAAGGTCGAGGCTGACCGCTTCATCCGTCTCAAGTACACGCCGGAGCAGTTCAAGACGGAGGCGAAGGCGGTCAAAGGCGAGTACGACAAGAAC
>JBHENH010000054.1:18208-18500 GCA_046262135.1 Pyrinomonadaceae bacterium | reverse complement strand
GTCGTCCTGCGCATAAATGCCGAAGTCAGACTGCGAAACACTAGCCGCGGGATTTCCCGAGGCGATATTGAACTGAGAGGCACCACCGCCCATGGCTCGAATTTGTGTAGCGTCCAGACCCATTTGTTGGCCCAGGAGAGTCCGCCGGTACCGCTCCAGACTGTCTACAAATATCGGCTGACTCGTAATAGGCTGGTTGTTAGCATCCAAAGTCGGAACGAGTCCGCCGGTGAAAGTGAAGCTGCCGCCAAAATTATTGGGATTGATGTCGGTGATGTGTAGATGACGCATG
>JBHENH010000054.1:6405-18198 GCA_046262135.1 Pyrinomonadaceae bacterium | reverse complement strand
CGTTGAGCGTCGGCCTGCTGATATCACCCAGGTTTTCATTGCGATTCCGGGTAAACTGAAACTTCGTCTCATTGATCATCGAAGCATTGAGAACGGCTGTCTCCGTAAACTGAATATTTTGTTGCGTTGAGGCTGAGGTGAAAGCGCGCTCTGGCAACGAGAATCCGCCGACGCCATTGTTGATGGTGGACGAATGGCTATAACTGTAGCGTGCGATCAGAGTGTTATTGGTGTTTAGCTGGTAATCGATGCGAGGACTGAAAGTTATATTTCGCCTGGGTACCAAAACGCCAAACCCGAGGTCAAAAGGATTTAGATTCGCATCCAGGATTGTAGCTCTTACCAGTTCGTTGTCATCAGTTTCGCGTCTTTCGAAGTCGACAAAGAAGGAGGCCTTCTTTTTCACGATTGGGCCACCGAGATTTCCACCGAATTGCCTGACCTGGAAGGGAGCTCGCTTCGAAGAGCTGGTAGCGAACGGATTGCGCGAGTTAAAGCTTTCGTCCTGAAAATTGAAAAATGCGCTCCCCCGGAGCTTATCGGTGCCCGGACGTGTAAGAATATCGATCCGGCCCGACGGTTGATCGTTTTCAGCGGCAAACGGATTCTGATTAATGCGGATCTCGCGGATTGATTCCTTCGGTGGCAGACGACCCCCGGAAAATCCATCGACAAAAATCTGTCCCCCATTGGGTCCCATGGATGGGCCGGCTAATGCCTGTAGAGCGGCAGCTAATTCATCCGGGTCATCCGGCAGGGCATCCAGGTCTTTTCCGGTTATCAGCGTTTGATTGGCGTTGTTCGTTGCTTCCGTACTCAACGGAGTTTCAGCCGCGATCGTGACCTTTTGCTCTTCGATCGTAACTTTCAAAGTCAGATCCAGCGTCTGGCGTTGGCCGGCAGTAAGGTCGACCTCCGTTTCGTCCGATACAGCAAAGCCGGTCGCGGACGCGCGCAAAAAGTATTTTCCCGGTGCGACGCCGGTGAAAACATACGCACCTTCCCCATTCGTGGTGGTGGTTTTTTCCACGCCCGCAGAGTCAGTGAGTGTGACGGTAGCGCCGACAATCGTGGCGCCCAGCTCGTCTTTAATCACCCCGCGAAGCGTTCCACGCGCCTGCGAAAGCGCGGAGGCAGCGGACAACAAAACAATCAAGGCGACACATAGACTATGGGCCAAAGGTTTTTTGGAGACGTTCATAATTGACCTGCAATTAAATGATTGCGTGATTCCTCATCGGCTTATGGCAAGCCAATTCCGAATTGAATGCCGCTACCCAAACCGGCGGCTGGATTTGGCGTACTGGGTCCTCCCGCCTGTTGTTGTCTTGCGGCCATCATATTAAGCAGCGTATCGGCGCCGGAAATAAGACTGATCGCGGTCAAACGGGAAGGATCAGCGCCTTTAGTGCTGGAAACAATAATGGTGTCTCCCACTTTTACGTCTGCTATCGCAATGGTGGGTAGGCGTTCTAACATGTCTTGTATATTCATGCCGCCGCCGGCGCGCATTCCACCGCCGGGCCCGCCGCCGGCCTGCGTAGTCGCTGCGGCTGCAGTTTGCCCGCCCGGAGGCCCTCCGGCTCCCGGACCACGGGCCATCATCATTCCACCCATTTCACCGGCTGCTGGAAATTTTCGCAATACTGCATCCTGCTTTACGAGAATCGTCAAGGGCTGCTTTGTTTGAAGGTCATTGATCTTTATCTCACCGGTAACAGGATCGATCGCCGTAACGACTCCTCCTACCGTTCGAAAGGAGCCGGTTACAACCTTCTCTGGGGTAAAGCGAGTGCCGTCGGGAGCACGCTCACCAAGCGCCCGAAGCTGATCGCCTACTTTTAACTCATCAAAGCTTGCCGCTTTCGCATCGGCAAACTTGATCGAGTCTGGCGCATAGCGGCGCACTTCTACTTTGTCGCTTACCGGAATAATTACGGACTGCATTCCGGCCATGGACCGGCTGGAGATTGTTATTTCTTTTGAGTCGGGTTTTAGTGCGGTGATGATGCCCAGAATTCCTCGTCTCTTCCATTCAGCTCGCTCCTGCTCCTGCTTTTTCGCGATGTCTACTTTATTCATCACGATCAAGGCACTCGCCGGGACCGATTTACGATCGTCGGCAACTTTTCCACGAGCCCAAACCCGGTCGCCCTCGCCAATGTCGGAAAATGCAATCCTGGTTGCGTTGGTTAAGGTTTTTTCACCAGGCGCCAATCGCATGTAGACGGTCTTATCGCCCAGAGCCACCGTCACGAGGGATCCTGCGTCTGTCTTAACGATCAGTTGTTTCGCGGCGCTATCAATTACTTTTACTTCGCCGATTGCTCCGTTGGCCGTGATCCCCGTGTCGCCCGTCTGCTGTGAAGTCGAAGCCGAAGACGGCGGCGTCGTTTGCGCGAGACCACTCGAAGCAGCCTGTCCTAAACAAAGTACAAGTACAACCGAAAGAAACAACGATTTCATCACTCCTCCTGTCAATTAAGACACCGCCCTCGGCCGATTTATTAAAGTAAATTGATTATTGCTGTACCGCGTCGGGGCCAACGCTCTTTGTTACGCATACTAGTTGACTAATGTTCTAGATAAGTTGCCCGCAATTGTCGATTATCAGGCGGAGGCATTCTGCAAATTCACGCTCGGTGTTCTAAAAAGTTGCAGAAATCCGCTGCTCACCGCTCTCTTAGGGCGTTTTGACGCGCGATGACTGCAATTCGTCTGAGTTTTCTGTGTAATTTGAGGGAAGGATTTGGAATCAGGCTTCCTGGCGGCGACTCCACCCAGACCGATATCCTGCCGTTAAGGCGAGACCCAGACTTGTCACCAATACGGCCGCAACAACTATCGGCCAAACGTATGGCAGCGACGAAAGTGTAATCCAGAAGATCGTACCCAGGAGCAGCGCGACGGATTCTGAATTTTGTCCGAGCTTCAGATATTTCCGCTGTAACCAGCGTCCGGTTGCGGCATAAATAATAACGCGTCCGAAAAGCGCCGCGATGAAGATCAGCAGCAGCGCCATAAGCCCAACCACTACACTGATCATGTAAGGCAGGTAATGAAGACTGAAGGGTACACCAGCACCGATCACTAATGCTCCGACGAATCCGATAACGGCGACGCGTCCAAGTGTTAGTTGCAGCCGTGCGATGCCTCGCCCTATCGCCCCGGGCAATGCCGCAGTTATGGCGAGCGAAACGATAAACCAAAAGAGCACGGCGAGTAATCGAAGACCGAGGTACGTCGCCGACCAGCGCGGTGCCAGCAGGTCCTTAGGATTCCGCATCATGTTGCGGAGTTCCTGTTCGTAGCCGGCGTACATAATCGTCTTACTTGCGGCATCACGATTTGGTATCTGATCCAGATGGCGATAACTACCGCCCACCACCATCACATCGCCACCAATTCGCGACCCTGCAAGCTGAATCACTGAGCCACCGATCGCCGCTACGTCGCCTTCCACGGTTCCCTGAACGATTACGTCGCCTCCCAACGAAATCGCCCCATTCTTTACTGTACCGTTAATTCTTACCGAGCGGCCCAGCCCGTAAGCCATCGTATCGCTGGAGCCTTGAATCACATAAGGGCTGTCTCCATGGGGTTGCTCATAAGCGACCTGCCCATGAATGACACCCAGCATGAACAGAATAGAAATCAGCAACACAGCCGCTTTGAAAATACTACGGGGCCAAAGCACGTGGAGGGGTCGCTGAATAGCTATTTCGTTAACCATTGGATACTGTCGGTATGTTCAAACGAACGGCGCTTATTGTGTAAGACGCGTTCGGTGGTACCGCGAAATCAGGAGAGAAAGCAGACCGACGGCGAGAGCGACGAGCGAGAGACCAACCAAACCCATAACACGCGAATCGGCAACCAGGCCGCGGCCGAGAACTCGGGAAATCACTGTGAACCCTGCGGCGGCATCGTAAATTGACTTCGCAAAAAAACCGATGACAGCAAACACCTTGCCGGCAACTAATCGCGCGTTCAAGAGTGCCATTTTGCCGGAGGCAGCGCCGAGCAAAGCAAACGCCGCCAGCGCCAGAATGATGCAAAACCGCAAAGCCCGCGTGTGCTCGGCTCGATTGCGCAAGCCTCGCATGTCACTTTCCGCACGTGCCGCTACAACCCGCGCGAAGTTTGCCGGAACAGCAAGATCGGATGAGCTCGCAAGTACGGAATCTAACTCACACATAAAAAGGCGCTGGGCGTGCAGTTCTGCGGCGCATGCACTGCACTGCCTGATGTGGTCCTCCACGGCTGACTGCAAAGCAGGATCAAGCTCGCCGTCAATATATGCGGCAATCTGTTCGGTCTCACAAATGTGATTGCTATTAGCCACGAGTCTGAACGCTCTACATTCCGGTAATACCCTTATTGAGAAACTCCTGGCGCATCATCTCGCGTGCGCGAAATAAACGATTCTTGACAGTTCCCAGAGGCAAGCCTGTAACTTCGACTATTTCTTCATACGTGAGGTCCTGCGAGTGGCGCAAAAAAACCAGCTCGCGATACGCCGTCGGCAAGGAACGCACGACAGTTTCAATTTCGATTCTTCGTTCCTCACGCTCGCTCTGCTGTTCCGGACTCGGACCCGCACTCTCGAGGGGAAGCTCGGGATTGTCGCCTTCTCTCTCGTTACTCAAAGATCGTTCTCGGCTCGGATGACGCCGCAAATGGTCAATGGCAGCGTTGTGTGCAATCTTGTAGATCCACGTTGAGAACTTAAACTCGGGACGATAGCGTGAGAGCGATCCGTGAATCTTGATGAAGATCTCCTGGGTTAGATCCAGCGCCGCTTCATAGTCCCCGACCATACGGTAAACGTATGCTGAGATTGGTCGTTGATAGCGCCGAACAAGCTCTTCAAAACCTCCCTCAACGCCACGCGCGGCGCTGGCGACGAGTTCGCGATCAGCCACGGAGCTGAAAATCAAACCATGGGAGTTTGTGCGTGTGCTCATGATGCGAAGGTATTACGTTTGAGAACGGACGTATGTTTCACGCCTTAGAAGTCCGACGACGTAAATTTCTACGGAATTCCGGCCGTGCTGTCGATTTCCAAATCCGCCGAGGTATTTATTGCCAGGATAGCGTAGCCAATCCCGCAGGCGCCGCAATGGCATCAAAACTCAACTCGCGCGTGGAAAGCTGTAAACCCAGATCTTCGGCGCTGAGCGCTCGGACGTCAGCGCCTAAAGTTTCGCGGACTATTTCGCAAGCACGACTCTTATTCAAGGTGTCTCCAAGTATAAGCACCCTGGATAACATCTGGTTCGTTTGTTGAACGTCTCCCGCGCGCCGGTCGCGATAGAAAAGCAGCAGGCGATAAAGTTCGTCCTCGCATTCCTGTGACTCGCAAGTGACGCTGCGAATTATCAGGGGCTGTTTGCCGCGAAACACTACTGCAGTAAATCCGTTGTCTGACGAGCTGAGTAATAGGCCGTCGCCTTTGGATCCATTCAGTGTTAACCATTGGCCCTCGCCTATGTGGCGCGGAAGAATCAACCCCGCCCGCCAACCCAGGGAATTGATGACAGCTTCATACTCACGAAGCACTGCCGTGCGTGTGGCCACAACGAGATAGCGCGCGCGTTGCTGAGAATCGGAAGACAATCGTTCTCGCGTAATTGAAAGTTCATCGAGCGCGGCGCCAAAGCCACGCTCCATTTTCCAGGTAAGAACTTCCTCCAGTTCCGCGTTCGACGCCGGTTGTGAATCCAAAGCCACAATCAAACTGCGGCTGGATCCGTCGGGAAGCGCCACAGACCAGCGTTTCTGTCGCAGTAAGCCGGCATTGGTCGCGAGGTCGGTGAGTGCTGCAGTTAGTTGCGCTGGTTCCGAAATATTAGGTTCATCGAAGCTCGGGCGCATCAGCGATTCAGGCAGTCCTACTGTCGCCGCGCGCCGCAGGGTAGCGCCAGTTCCCCGTCCACGCTCGAGCTGGACCATAGTCACTAAGCCCTTTTCAAAACCTACTGCTGTCGACGGATACCAGGGATTTACGAGTTTGGAGAAAAGATTAGGCATGCTGGCAGAAGTCAGAAGTCAAAAGTCAGAGGTCAGAAAAAATCCGATATCAGACATCTGACCTCTGATCTATTTCCGACTTACCATTCAGAGTAAGGCGTTCCCTCGGATGAAATGTCTGTGGAAGCGCTGTGTATGTCTATGACGCCCTGGTCTCCGGTATTGGAGTTGGGATCTTCGCCGGTCGTTACGGTCCAATCCCTCTGACCCGTGATCGGATCCTCCGGCAACTCGCGCATATAGCCATTTGCTACCAGGTCGTCAAGCGATTGCGGCAACTTCTGTTTATCAGCCGCATATTGATCGATCAGTGATCGCATCTTGTAAAGATCATCCCGCAAGACCGCCTCGCGCGTATGCATGATCACTTTCTGGTACTGCGGCAGGGCAATGGCGGCAAGGATTATGATGACCGTGATCACGATCATCAACTCAAGCAACGTGAAACCGCGGTGGCGAGCAACGGGCCAAAGGGTAAGGGGTAAAGGGAAAGATCGTCGAAAACTCATGTCCCTTTTCCCCTCAACCTTTCCCCTTTCCACCATTGCTTTGCAGTTACCAGTCACTGTACTTTTCCCCATTGAGAGCTATGCCCTTCGATTGCGAGCGAACGTCGAAAACGTTTTCACCACCCCAGGAAGTGGTATCTGCTGAATCATAACAGGAGCGGAAATCCCATTTGGCTTCGCCGGTCATTGGATCAATCGGAATACTACGCAGATAGACTTTCTTTTTCGTCGCCAGTTCTCCCCCCACTTTCGTCGCGTCTACTCCCGCTTCTCCTCGGCCCCCGCCAATTCCTGCGCGCGGCACCACGTTTACTCCGTTTACCAGGGTTTCGAGATCGGGCGGATATCGATCCGGGTTATCAACACCAAAGATTGTGCAATCTGAAATTTTGACTTTGCTGCGGGGGTCGAAGTACGCATTCGGGTTTGGCGCCGGATTCGCTCCCTGGACGGCCGCGGTTCCGGTACAAGGCATATCGACGGTGTCCCGGTGAAACTCGTCGATCGCGGTACGCATCTGCCGCAACGCATCCCGCAGCTGCTGTTCTTTTTGGCGCTTTACCGAAAGCTTTAGCAAAGGCACGACGCCGAGGCTGAGAATAGCCAGCACCGTGACGGTGATTACTAACTCTATTAACGTGAATCCCCGGCCGTCACGGCTGGAGCTAATCAGCAGCGACGAGCGTCGCGCCGAGATAGTTGCGCGGCGACCGGAAAGCCTAACCGCCTTCACCGGATCGCCGCGCTCTGATTTACTCGGGACTGGCCGTTTCAGGTAATTCACCTTCTCACTGCTTTACAAGTGCACGAACAGGCATAGCCTCAACAACAACATCGCGGGCGTCAGTTGCCAGCAGGCGCATCGCCCCCTGGTCCAGAACCAATCCGGAGTCACCCGCTGCGAGAGCTTCCACTTCGATAAGAAGTAATGTGCCGGCACCCCTGATTGATGCCATACCGTTAAGATTCGAAATCGAAATCAGGCAAACCCCTGAGGCATCGATCGACTGCGTGAACGTCGCCCCAGGCTGCTTGGCATCTTTCGCACTCGCGAGGAGTGTGCCTGGGGAAACCGTTTTCAATGTCACGACTTTCGGATCAAACCGCAACGCAATCACCGCAAGAGCCAGCGACGCATCGGAGTTTAATTTCAGTGAGAACCAACGCTTTTCACCGACCTTCATAGTCTCATCGGTGGAGCTAAGGCTAATCTGCGCGGTTTGGGCCGGGGTTTTAACTGAGGTAACCGCCGTTTCAATCGGTTTCGGAAAGCTCGTAAGTGTGGCGTGTGCGTCGCCGTTAATAGAGTTCGTATTCACCGCGGCCACTTCAGAAGCCTCACGATTAGTAACGAGAGATTTTGGCGCAGGCACAAAGGCGGGCAACTCCTCCGCCGGAGATTGCGGTTTCGGTGTTTGCTGTAAACTATTTGATGTTTTTTGAACTGTCGGATCCGGCGCAGCACTTGCGGCGGTATTGGTTACATCCGTCGCCGAAACTCCGATGCCCGTATTGACATTCTGAGCCAATTCAATTTTCGCTGTAGTGGAAACATTCTGGGCAGGAATGACGTCGGACACTTTCGCCGTCGTGTTTCGTTTTTGTGCCCGAATTGCTGCTAACTGATCTTCACGGTCCGCTTCACGCAGCATGGCTTCGAGTGAACCGGTCGTGGGCGACTGCAGCGTTCCGCTCGGTCGCATCTCTTCGTCCCGCGGAGTTACAGCCGGCGCGCGCAAAACGCGAGGCGTCACCGCTATCACAATGTCAATCCGGCGATTGTCGCGTGTGGGCGACGAAAACAACCGGCCCAGCACAGGAATCAGACCCAACAACGGCAAGCCGCTGCGGCCTGTAGTTTCCACATCCTGAGAAACACTCGCCAGCATCATAGTGCGGTTATTCTGTACTCGCGCAGTTCCCGTGATTGTGCGTTCGGTGAATGTCGGTGTCAGCGTGCGGGCCCCCAGAACGTCCTTTGACTCAATCGACATCTTCACCTGCACATCCTGATTGGGAAATACTTGCGGCGTGAATTTGAGTGTCAATCCTGTGGGCTCATAGTTGATCACTGGGAAGCCGCCTGTAGGAAACCCGCCCGACGTATTCGGTGTGCCGGTTTGAATGCCAAACGGATATGCCTGCGCCGTTTGTACTGGAACGCGCTGGCCGATGCGAGCGCTCGACTCTTCCCCATTGAAAGCATGAACCTGAGTCGACGCGATAAGCTTGGTATTACTCTTGCTCTGGAATGCCGTGAGGACTGATGGTGGCAGCACTAGTGCAGCGGCAGCGGCAGTAGGAGCGCCACCCGCGATACCGGCCAGGTTAACACCAGTCCGCAAAGCGCTGAGCGTGCCGTTGGCCGTGAGCACCGCTAGCCCGGGCGATCCTCCGAGCGTAAATGGCGAACCGTCAGATCCGGGCAGCCCAAATTGATTCCCCAATTGAAGCAAATCACTTTTTGATACTTCGTAAATATTTACGTCCATCACCACTTCAGCTCGATCCTTGTCGATGCTTTGCAGTAGTTCCCCAATTAGTCTTACGTTTTCAGCGGTGTCACGGATAGTCAGGCTGTTGGTGTCTTTGTCTGGCACCACGATCGTTTGAGGTCGGCCAACCGAAGGTGGTATGGCCTGGCCAACGAGAGTTTTGGCTTTCTCCGGGTCTGTGTTTGCCAGAAAGAATGTGCGCAAGACCAGTTGTTGGTATTGGGGCCGACGCGTTTGATCGGCAACCAGGATCGTTCGGCGGCTCAGCTTTTGGAAGAACAGACCTTCCTGCAGAAAAATGTAGTCGAGCGCCTGTGAAGTAGTAACGTCTCGTAAGTTGATATCGATATTGCGTGGTTGGACAAACGACTGGCGATCGAAAACCACGTTTAAGCTCAGCTGCTCAGCGAGACTTCGAATGAAGGCCTTCAAATCGCCGTTATAACTAATTACACGCAGTTGCTCCGTCCGAGCAGGGGGCAGGGTTGATTCATCGACGGTTGTACTTGCCGGAGTGATAGCACCTTCGCCGGCTTCACTTCTAAGTCCATTTAGATTCGTGCCGTTATTACCTTCTTTTACCGCCTGGAGACGCAGCATTCGCTCCATTTCGGAAACCGCCAGCTCGTTGACCGGATCGTATCCGTAGGCTTGGCGGAAAGCGTTATAGGCCCCGACGAAGTCTCGCTGTTCCGCAAGCGCGCGCCCTTGCTGCATATACGACTGCGATGCGTTGAAGCTGGCGCGCCGAAAATGCAGTTGATACTCGATGTCTGCAGGGTTTGCAGCAACTGCCAGAGTAAACGACTGAGCTGCCTTCTCCCATTGCTGCGTGGCCTCATACTTCATTCCCTCTTTAAAGTGTTTTTCACCCTTCTTAGCCATGACCGTTGACGGCAATAGCAAAAGGGAAAAGGTGAGCAGCAATGAAACAAGAATCCGAGTTTCTCTTTTTATTCTCATGGGTGTCTCTTTCAGCGGGGTGGACGTAAAACGTGGCCTAATAATGCCGTTCAGGGAGCTAAGATGCAACCGCTCCCGATTCGTTTCCTTACACGCCGGGCTAAATCTACAGTTCCTTTAAACTAGCCGATTTCATGCGGCCGTTGTTGGTGCGCTCGAAATAATGCCGCAATTGGCCATGTCAGACTTTGGCGCGGATTTCGTCGACGAACGTAACCCGATTAATCTCGTGCAGAGTTGAAATGCCGGCAAAGACTTTTCTAAGGGCCGACTCGCGCAGGCTGGTTAAACCTTCTGATTCCGCGGCTCTGCGAACTTCCGAGCCCGGCCGGCGTTCGACAATCATTTCGCGGATATTGTCGGAGAGATCCAGCAACTCATGGATCGCCGTCCGACCGCGGTATCCGGTGTGATTACACGCATCGCAACCGACATTCATATAGAAAGGCGTATCCCTGTGCTCTTCCAGCCGCAGTCCCGATTCGTTTAGCTCCTCGTCTTTAGCGCGATATTGCCGCTTGCAGTACGGACACAACATTCGAATCAGCCTCTGGGCCAGGACACAGTTTAAGCACGACACAAAGTTGTAGGGCTCGACGCCCATGTTAAGGAAACGTCCGATGACGTCGATGACGTTATTGGCGTGGACAGTAGTGAATACGAGATGGCCCGTGAGCGCAGACTGGATGGCGATCTGCGCCGTCTCCGTGTCTCGGATTTCGCCGACCATGATTTTGTCGGGGTCGTGGCGCAGGATCGATCTGAGACCGCGATCAAATGTCAACCCCTTCTTTTCATTCACCGGGATCTGCGTAATACCGTGCAGCTGATACTCAACGGGATCTTCTATCGTTACGATTTTATCTTCTTCGTTCCTTATTTCATTTAGTGCGGCGTAGAGTGTAGTCGTCTTGCCCGAACCGGTTGGACCAGTCACTAACACCATGCCATAAGGCTCAGCAATGTAATGCCGAAATTTTCTTAAATCCTCTTCGGCAAAACCAACCACGTCAAGATTAAGGTTACGAAACTCTTCGTTGATCTGTTCTTTGTCGAGAATACGAATAACCGCATCTTCACCGTGAATCGTTGGCATGATGGAAACACGGAAGTCGACGTTCCGGCCTTTATAGCGAACGCGAAAACGACCGTCCTGAGGAACGCGTCGTTCTGCAATGTCCAATTCGGACATGACCTTTATGCGGGAAATCAACGTCTGGTGAAAAGCTAGATCGATAGGATCAACTTTGGCATAGAGCGCGCCGTCAATTCGATACTTTACCTGTACTTCCGTATCACGTGTCTCGATGTGTATATCAGAAGCGCGCGATTCCATCGCATTGTAGATAATTGAATCGACGAGTTTGATGATCGGCGACATTTCCGAATCCGTCGCTAGCCGATCGAGATCAAGTACTTCCTCTCCATGCTCGGTTTCTCTGACTAGAGAAATGCGGAATCCGGACGCCGCTTCCTGCAACACTCGCTGCGTAGCATCGCCCCGACGCAGGATCACTTCAATCGCGCCCGCCGTAGCGACGTGCGGCACGATCCGGGCCTTCAGAGCCGTCGCCAGCTCGTCCAATCGTTCGAGGTCGGTCGGGTCTGCCATTGCGATGTGCAAACCCTTTTCATCTCGCTTGAGCGGCAGAAATTGGTGGCGGACCATAAGGTCTACCGGAATCTCATTAAACAGCCCGTAATTGATCGGTGACTCCTGATCAGCTGGAAGCAATTCAACAAATGACAGCCGGTACCGGCGGGCCAGTTCCTTCGCCGCCTTAACCTCCGGT
>JBHENH010000054.1:0-6395 GCA_046262135.1 Pyrinomonadaceae bacterium | reverse complement strand
GTGGCTCATGGTTGTCTCCGCCCCCGTCGATTACCACTCCCGAGCCTAAAGTCGTTTGCGACGGAGTGGGCGTAGGATTTTCGGTTAGCTGTTTCATTCAGTTTTGTCGGGCTTTTCGTTTGAAGTCCATACTCAGGCGGCTTCTAACGGTGTCCGGTAACGCCAGCGCCACTGGAAATTGATTGAATAATGGGCAGGTAAATGGCCAGTAGAATGGTGACGACAATTCCACCCATGACCACAAGAATCGCAGGCTCAAGCGTGGTCGTCAACTGCTCAAGCCGGACTTCCGACTCAGCATCATAAAAGACCGCCACCTCGTCTAGCATCTCACGCAAACTCCCTGAACGCTCGCCGATCCCCACCATATCCACAGCTAGCAGCGGCACCCAATTAGCAGACTCAAGACTTTCCGTAAAGGAACGTCCTTCACGAATCATCGGGAGTATTGCTGAGCTGCGGCGGCGTAGCTCCCTGTTCGTAACTGACTCGGCTGCAATTTCCCACGATTCGACCAGGGTTATACCCCCGGCAAGCAGCGTAGCGAGAGATCGCGTCGCTTGCGCAACCGACAATTGAATCACCAGGTTTCCCGCCAGCGGTAATTTCAAGATAAAGGCGTCAACCTTAAGCCGGCCAGATGGCGTTCGTGTCCATAGAAACAGAGCAATCGCACCACCAATGAATAGTGGTCCAAACCAGAGTACGTTTGTGGATAACCATTTCGAAAGCCCTACTACGATCTGAGTTACGGTGGGTAGTTCCGTGCCAAAGCCCGAAAACAGATCAGACATTCTCGGCACAACGTAAATCGTCAAAAAGGTCACCATGCAACCCGAGGCAAAAAGCAGGAAGAGCGGGTATGCCAGCGCTCCCCGGATTTTACGTCGCAAAGCAACATTCCGCCGCATGTAGCTTACATAGCGACTCAGTACTTCATCGAGGGCGCCCGAACGCTCCCCGGCAAGAATCGACGCCGTGTATATTCGCGGAAACACGCTTCCCTGCGCTGCAAAGGCGTGGGAAAGTGCTGCGCCACCGCGAATCTGGTCCTCTACATCTCCCAGCACAGAGCGTAAACGCGCCGACGCTGCGCGCTTACGCAACATTGAAATCGCCTGCAAAATGGGAATACCGGCCCGAACAAGCGCAGCGAGTTGTTGATTAAAGAGAAGGAAGTCGTTTGCCTTGACGCGCGCCTGACCGCCAGAACGGCCCAGTCGCGTCAGCGTAGTCACACCCGTTGTTTTAGGCGGCGTGACGTTGAAGACTCGAAAGCCTTCGCGTTCCAGCCGCGCGCGCGCTTCACTTACGCCCGGCGCCTCCACCGTTCGCGTCACGACTTCCCCAGCGGGCGTTCCCAGACGACAGATAAACTCAGCCATTGTTTCTTAATTTAGAGTCCAGTTGGCGCAAAAAGTATAACATGTGGTGTTCGCCACCCGTTTCCCGGGTTACACATACACGCGGTGGCCAGAAGGAAGTTGCATAGGGTAAGTGATGTTCAGTGTGATGTACCAATTTTGGGGCATACTGTGGGAACCTCTCGAACCGATGTATAGCGTATCCGGGGTCGCCGGCTGAGTCGGTGGAATTGTCCAGCCATACGCAAACTTGGAATTGCATACCGCGAACTAAAATACCCCGGCTGCCTTTGCTTCTTGCGACTCATGTTGCCCTGTCCTACAATTGAAACTCAGTTGACACAGACGGCAATTGAAACAGCAACGACGGGCCGGTCCCCCCACGTCAGCCATTACTGAATCATATCGATAAAGTTCAGATTCCGGGCATCAGTCTCTCCCGCTTCGGCATCTGTGTTTGCAGCCTGTCTCTGGTCAACACAACACGCCGAATAGCTTGCGAGGAACGCGAGGGTCAAATGCACTTACCTCCTGGACGCGCTTTTGGGATCAGCCTGGTCTCTCTCCTGCTCACAATATTCGTTTTTTCCAATACTTCCACCGGTCCGACCCTGGTGGTCGGCCAGGATAAATCGCAGCCAAAACCTGCAAGCGAAGCAATCAATCAATCCCCGATAAAAGTCGAACCAGTTAAGCCTGCCTCGCAAAAACCGCCCAACGAACTCGATGGGCCAGTCATTATTCACACCGACCTCATAACCCTAACGGTGACTGTTACAGACACCTATGGCCGCTACGTGTCAGGACTTAGCAAAAACGCGTTTACGGTTCTGGATGAGAAAAAGCCTCAGGAGATAACCTTCTTTAGCGACGACGATGCACCCGTTTCCGTCGGAGTGATCTTTGACGTTTCAGGATCGATGAGTGGCGATAAAATTAGGCGCGCTCGCGACGCGCTGTCGAAGTTTATCCAGACAAGTCACAATTCAGACGAATATTTTCTAATCGCTTTCAATTCACGTGCGCAATTGCTGCTCGATAAAACCCGCGACGGGAATGCGGTGTTGGACAAACTTACATTTGTGCAAACACGAAACAATACCGCCCTGTACGACGCCTGTTACCTCGGCGTTGAGAAGGTTCAGCGAGGCGCCCATCCCAAGCGCGCACTGCTGTTGATAAGCGACGGTCAAGACAACAATTCACGCTATACATTTAATGAGCTACGGAGACTTCTAAAAGAATCTGATGTTGTACTTTACGGCATTGGTATTCTCAGCGGTGGCGATGCAGGCAGCTCCCTGGGTATGGAAGGTCAAGGTATCCTGGACGAACTTGCAGGCGTTTCCGGCGGTAAAGCCTTCTTTCCCAGGAGCGCTGCTGAGATGGACGACATTTTTGAGCAGATCGCTCTCGAGCTGCGACACCAGTATTCAATCGGTTATAAACCGGCCAATTTCAGGGACGACGGTCGGTGGCATAAGATCAAAGTGAAAGTGACGCCACCTAGAGGCCTACCAAGGTTGTTCGTTCGATCAAAAGAAGGTTACTACGCTATTCCAGGTTCCCGTTAATTTGTGTACTCACTGATTAGCGCCCCACGGCAACGCAATAACTCTCCTGAAGCATCTCGTGAAGTGTGGTAAGAGCCGGGGTAAACCCCGGCTCTATTCCGCCCTCGACCCTCTGAAAAACAGCAGCAGAGTTCACGGGCTCTGAGGGACAGAGTTCAGGCCTGAACAAGCCTGGAGCTACGAAGTCTGTGGGCTTCCGCTACTATTCAGTTTATTATCATTTAGGAATGTGTTAGGGCATGAGGATACGAAGAAACAATGAGCGTTAAGAGAAAGTTCATGCGTAAGTTGGGACCGGCAAAATTCATTGCCGTACTGGCGCTTGCTTTTGCGGCTGCGTGTATCATCGGTTGTGGACTGGTTTTCGCGGCAAAGAGCCAAAATCGTCCACGTCGTAGCGCTGTTGAATCGGCGCGACCATCACCAACGCCGACCCCCGTTCCCACCACGGTTCGTCCACAGGTTAACCGGCCAGCCGCACCACCAACCCAGACTCCCACACCAGGCACCAGAAGTGTGCCGATTGATCGAATCGCGCCCCAGTTGGGTGAACCGCCGCCGGCGCCAATCCTAAAGCCAAAGCCAACGCCCACACCGCCGGAGGAAGACATTGACGAGGGTAGCATCGTCAGGGTAAATACGGAGTTGGTAACATTAAACGTTCGCGTCATCGATCGAAACAACCGTCCGATTGATAACGTGCGGCAAAGCGATTTTCATGTTTTCGAAGATGGCGTCTCTCAGCCAATCGAGAGCTTCACGCGCGAAGAAGTGCCAATCAGCTATGGGCTGGCGATTGATAATTCCGGATCGTTGCGCGGGCAACTGCAGAGCGTTATCGATGCCGGAAAGACTATTATTAACAGCAACAAACGCGGGGATGAAACTTTTATTATTCGCTTCATAGATTCAGGTAATATCGACCTTAAGCAGGACTTCACTTCCAACAAAGATATCCTTATTGATACTCTGGATGAGTTTTACACCGAAGGCGGGCAGACAGCCATTATCGATGCTGTTTATCTAGCCGCGGAGCATACCGCGGAATATAAAAAGGGCGATGACAGCGATCGCCGCAGACGTGCGTTGATTGTTGTGACGGACGGCGAAGATCGCCATAGCATTTACAGTCAGCAACAGCTCTTCGCGAGGCTGCGCGAAGAGGACGTTCAGATTTACGTTATTGGCTTTGTGAATGAGCTCGATAAGGAAGGTAACCTAATCCGCAAGAGCAGCAAGGATAAGGCTGTCGACCTGCTCAACAAACTCGCCACAGAAACCGGAGGTCGCGCATTCTTCCCTCAATCGCTATCCGAAGTGCCGCAGATTGCCGGTGAGATTGTGCGCGATCTGCGCACCCAATATGTGCTCGCTTATAATCCCACTAACAAAGCCCGCGACGGCTCATTCCGTTCAATTAAAGTTGCGGTTGATGAAGGGTCAAACCGTGACAAACGGATTGCGCTGACCCGTAATGGCCGCGTCGCTCCCAAAGGTGAGATACGTCCGGCCACGATTCCAACCACGAGAAAAACGACGAAGCCGTTGCCGGCGCTAACAAGTCGCCCTGATTGATGGCCTTAGTCTGAACCATCATGGTCATAATCATCATGACTTCGGGTGCGTGTGTTTCCGATGCTTCCCTTCGTGCCGCGCTTCGGCTTCCTCGACAGAGTGACTTTGCGTCAACTTCAAGTCACTTTTCGCCATGCTAACGAGCTTTTGGTAGTGGCTGTGAAGTGTCTCGATTTCTTGTTCGGTAAGGTCTTCTACGTCGATAAGCCTGTTGCTCGCGCCGTCAAGCGCCGCCACGATCTCATTTAGCTTCAGATGAATTGCCAGAGCATCCTTGTTCTGAGTGCGCTGAATGAGGAACACCATGAGGAAAGTTACGATCGTCGTGCCGGTATTGATGACCAGCTGCCACGTATCTGAAAACTGAAATAGCGGGCCGGTTAAAGCCCAAACGACGATTATCGACAGAGCAATAATAAACGCAGTCGACGTGCCGGTGGCCTTGGTAGCCTTCAGGGAAAACTGCTCCAGAATCTGGCTGAGTTTGTTACCTTTCTTTCTCACCATATTGGCCTCCGTTAATTCTGTTGGTCTGGGTAGTGAGGTGCCTTTGTTTCACGTGCCTGGTAAAGATCGTAATTGTTCACTCAAGTGAGATCGGTCTGCCAATGAATGCAAAAGCGGTCCCTCCGGCGTGAATTCCACGACGCTCACTGAGCCGACAGGACAAACCAGCCGGTAACGAAAGCGGCCAACATCGATACCCAGTAAGCTGCAGAGAATGATTCTTATTGTCGCCTTGTGAGAGACGACCAAAACATTTCCATCAATAAAGCGTTCTACGATTGTGTGCACTACCTGCAAAGCCCGCTGTGCGACCGCAGCAGCTGATTCGCCGCCTGTAGGCGCATGCCAGGCAGGATCCGCGAGCCAACTAAGATAATCGTCGTGAAACTCCTGAGCCACCTTTTCCTTTGTCAGCCCCTCCCATTGACCATATCCAATCTCGATTAAGCCGCCACATGCCTCAGCATTCATGCCCGTCAGATCGCAAAGTGCTTGAGCGGTGAACATCGTTCGTCGCATTGGACTCGAATAAATCGCTCGCCACGGCCGCGAAACGTAAGCGGCTGCGAAGGCGCGGGCCATCTCCAGACCTTCGGCGGTCAGGCCTGGATCCAGGCCGGATCCACAAAAGCTGTCGTCGCGGCTTAGAACTGTTTGTCCATGTCGAAGGAAATAGAGGTTCAGGCTCATTCGGAAGCATCGGGCGGGACAGACATTTAGAACGATTAGTCGCTCATTTGGGACGCACCGACCCGCTAATCTTTTTTCTGGTCGTCTGTCCGTTTTCTAAAACGGGCAATCCGATATCAACGTCGTCGTGTGGCTGAGGGATGATGTGTGTGGCCACAACCTGGCCAACTTTTCTTCCTGCAGCCGCTCCGGCGTCCACGGCTGCCCTAACAGCCGCGACATCGCCTCTTACAATCGCGGTGACTAAACCGGCGTCAATCTTCTCCCATCCGACCAGCCGTACGTTCGCGGCTTTAACCATCGCGTCGGCAGCTTCAATCATCGCCACCAGGCCCATGCATTCAACCATGCCAAGTGCTTCTGCCATAAGAGCTCCTTACTTCCTTGCGGATTGGTCCAAGTTATGCCTTGAGGGACGCTTTTGTCATTAATTAATTAAGGTCACACTTTAAATGAGCGGCGCCGCTTCACATCGGAATCAGTTTCGAAGTGAATGGATAGGTGCGGGAATACGTCCCCCGCGACGAATGAAAGCTGCGGAAGAAAACAAGTTCACTGGCATAACTGGCGCGCTCCCCAGCAAGCCGCCAAACTCGACCATCTCGCCCACTTCGCGGCCTGGGACAGGAATAATGCGGACCGCGGTAGTTTTGTTGTTCATCACGCCAATCGCCATCTCGTCGGC
>JBHENH010000053.1:10908-18582 GCA_046262135.1 Pyrinomonadaceae bacterium | reverse complement strand
AAGATAGTTGTATTCGGGCGCCCTCAAAAAGCCGAAACCATCCGGCAGGGTTTCCAGTACTCCCTCTGAAAATATGAGGCCACTCTTCTCGGTTTGCGCTGCGAGCACCTTAAAGATCAACTCCTGCTTACGCATCCCGGTTGCGCCAGGCACATCCATGCCCTTTGCGATGCTGGTCAGCTTGGAGATGGACATTTCTTTAAGGTCGGCGAGGTTTAAAAAACCTTGAGCGCCGAAGTCGCGACTATCCCGGCTGTCCTTTTCCGGTGCTTCGGCTGTGGCTACAGTCGTTCCGCCGTTGTCGTCGTTACCATCGTCGTTATTCGCGCCGGAAGCGCGTGAACGTGTTCTCTGTGGCATATCAATTCGTTCCTAAATGATTATTCCTAACAGGGCTTGCGTTACAAGCTACCGAGTCAGTTTTGGGTTCTTTGGAGGTTGAGAAACAGGAGAAGGTTGCGCAGGTAACACACAACTGGAACAAGTTCGTCGAGTCCAGTCGTCGGACGCGAGGCCACCAAACGATTCTCTTCAAAAATGTTAAGCAATTTACCTCGATGTCGAGTGGGTCAACGATAATAATTTGATGCGATGTGACCCGCTATCCGTGGTCTGGAAAAACTTAGGTTAACAAAAAGGGGCTTGAGAATTTTGATTTGACGCTCGACTTTTTTCGGAGCTACCGAACTGTTCCGAAATCTCTAATCAAGGTCAGGGTGATTGAAATCAGCTAATGCGCTCTCGATTGCCCGCCAAACTTCATCACGGCCGCGTCCGGTCTTAGCGGAAAAACTTACCATGCGATCTGCAGTGAACACGCGTTTGATGCAGCCCACGCTTTCTTTCAACTCGTTGTTAGATAACTTATCGGATTTCGTGGCAACTATTAATCGTGGCTTGGCACTATGCTCAAGCCATTCCTGAAGCTGCAAATCCAATTTTGTGGGTTCGTGGCGCGAGTCTACGATGTGAATTGATAACACAAGCTGCGATCGCTTTGCAAGGTAGCTGCTGACCATCTCACCCCAGGTGGATTGAATCGCTTTCGGTACGCGAGCATAACCGAACCCGGGTAGATCAACAAAACGAAAACGTTTATTGATCAGAAAAAAGTTTAACGATTGGGTCCTGCCGGGAGTCGAGGAGGTTCGCGCAAGGCCCCGCACACCAAGCAGGGAGTTTAGCAAGCTCGACTTGCCCACATTCGACCGTCCCATAAACGCGACTTCAGGCAGCTTATCGCGAGGCCAGTCAGCTGCTGTGAAGGCGCTTTTCACGAAGTCGGCGCTCGTAATCTTCATTCATTAAAAGAGCAGATGAAGTCGCGTGCTGCCCAGTCGTTGTCGTATCAGGCCCTTAGCTGGCGCCCATGGCCGCCTGTGTCCTGGCAGTTCGCTCAGCACGCATTTCTGCGAATTTCTTCATACGCTCTCGCAAAGAGGAAATTCGTTCCTCGTAATTTGGCATGCGTTTCACTACAGCTTCAAGGTTGCGCAGGAAATCAGGCGCACCCAGCATCGCTCGGATGTCCTGGATAACAGGCTCGATCTTGGCATAGACGAACAGGTGTTCACCATTAGTTTCATTGAACAACTGCTCATCTATCGCTCCGTTGTTAACCAGGGCAGCTGCCATGTCCCAGTATGAAACTACCATGCGATAGTAGCCGCTTTGCTCACTCATCAGCGCTTCCACAACGTCCTGTATTGTTGTCGGATTGAATGTGAAGAACCAATTGCGGGCCTCGCGCATTGTAGCCTCGCGCCTGAGGTCATATAGCTTGAGAATTAGATCGGCGTCCTGTTGCTTACTCATTTTGCATCTCCTCGTAGATTATTTGGATTCTTGCGTGCAAGTTCACTGGGGCTGCAACTCACCGATAGACCACGCCAACCCGCAGATAGGCCCGCGCGTCAGCCGGATGGTTGAACTCCAAACGTTCCCCTGGTAATTGAATCTGAATTAGCTTGTCGGAATTCCTTGCGAAGGTTGCTCGGTAGTCCAAAGCGGCGGCGTCTTCGCCTCGTCCGTGGCGGCAGCGTCCGTCGGGCATGCGTCTTCGAGCGCAAGCGCTAGCACTTCATCAATCGTTTCCACCAGATTGATGCAGAGCGCGTTGCGAACTTCTTCCGGAACCTCGGGCAAATCTTTCTCGTTGTCCTTCGGCAGAATAATTGTATCGATCCCAAATCGATGTGCAGCCAGAAGCTTTTCCTTCACACCCCCGATAGGCAGCACGCGGCCCCTTAGGGTAATTTCCCCGGTCATAGCCACGTTCTTGCGGATCGGAGCGCGGGTTAGCGCCGACGCCATTGCGGTGGCCATGGTAATTCCGGCGGATGGGCCGTCTTTGGGTATGGCACCTTCAGGAATATGAATATGCAGATCTCTTTTGCGGATAATGTCGATGCTCATCCCCAGGCGCTCGGCGCGAGCTTTAATGCATGTCAACGCGGCCTGAGCCGATTCCTGCATTACGTCGCCCAACTTACCGGTCAGCATCACACCTCCACGGCCCTTAGTAAGCGTTGCCTCTATCTGCAAAACCTCGCCACCAATCTCGGTCCAGGCCAGTCCAGTGGCCAGACCCACTTCGCTCTCGGCCGCAACGCCTTGTTGGCGAAACTTAATAGGCCCGAGCATTTCACGGACTCGCGCGGCGTCGATAGTGTCTTTGAAGTCTTCCGCAACACTATCCGACACAAACCGGCGAGCTAACTTACGGCAACATGAGCCCACTTCGCGTTCGAGGTTGCGAACGCCAGCCTCTCGCGTGAAATGGCGAATGATTTCGAGGAGGCCTTCATCGGTGAAGTCAAGTTGTCCTGGTTTCAGTCCGTTGGCTTCAGCCTGCTTGGGAACCAGATGACGCTTGGCAATTTCCAGTTTCTCGCGTTCGGTGTAACCCGAAAGACGCAAAATCTCAAGACGGTCTTGAAGTGCAGGCGGAATCGTGTGAAGTACATTTGACGTCGCGATGAAGAAAACTTTCGAAAGATCATACTCGACATCGAGATAATGGTCTTGAAACGTATGGTTCTGTTCGGGGTCAAGCACTTCCAACAATGCTGAACTCGGATCGCCGCGGAAGTCGGCGCCCAGCTTATCCACTTCGTCCAGCAGTAGCACGGGATTAACAGTTCCCGCCTTTTTCATCATCTGAATTATTTGACCCGGAAGAGCGCCAATGTAAGTTCTGCGATGACCACGTATCTCGGCTTCATCTCGCACCCCTCCCAGCGACAGTCGCACGAACTTGCGACCTGTAGCGCGGGCGATCGATTTACCGAGACTTGTCTTACCTACTCCGGGAGGCCCGACAAAACAGAGAATCGAGCCTTTGGGGTTCTTCACGAGTTGACGAACGGCGAGGTATTCCAGGATACGTTCCTTAATCTTTTCTAACCCAAAGTGGTCTTCGTTGAGGACCTCTTCGGCCTTCGCCAGATCCTTAATCTCTTTGGACTTTTGTTTCCACGGGACATTAACCAGCCAGTCGATATACGTACGCGAAACAGTCCCTTCAGCAGACATTGGCGGCATCGCTTCAAGCCGATGCAATTCCTGCATGGCCTTCTGCTTGGCTTCTTCGGTCATGCCTACTTCTTCAATCTTCTTCTTCAGGTCCTCGAGCTCAGCCTTTTCATCTTTGCGGCCCAGCTCTTTGTGGATCGCCTTAATTTGCTCGTTGAGGTAATACTCTTTTTGCGCCTTTTCCATTTGACGCTTAACGCGTGTTTGAATCGAACGATCAAGTTGACGCTTTTCAATTTCAAGTTCCAACAGTTCGATCAACCGCTGCAGGCGGGCGTGCGATGAAAACAGTTCCAGTAGTCCCTGCTTGTCTTCAACTGTGATTCGCAACTGGGATGCGAGCGCGTCAGCGAGGTGCGAAGGGTTCTGATTTCTAAGGGCGGTCTGCAGAGCATCCGTCTGACTTTCGGGAGCGAGTCGCAAGTGCTGCTCTACCAGTTGGCCGATTTTTTGCACCAGTGCATCCAGGCGAGTGCCTTCTTCGTTAACGACTGGCGCGCGCTTTACCAGCGCCATAAAAGCTCCGTCGGTATTTTCGACGCGCACAGTCGTGGCGCGTTCGCGTCCTTCTACGACGACTTTTATTTGACCGTTATCCTGCTTCTGGGACTGCAAAATACGACCCAGCGTGCCAATCACGTAGATCTGTTCGGGCGATGGCTCGTCGATCGTCGCGTCGTGTTGGGTCGCCAGGAAAATTGTGCGATCCGCAGCCAGAGCCTGCTCGAGCGCACGCACGGAGCCTTGCCGTCCGATCTTGAAAGCGACTTTTGTAAAAGGGAAAATGACAACGTCACGAATTGGAACCATTGGGTACCAGGCGACGTCGGCAGGAGCACGATCTGAATATTCTTCCATAATTTCAGGTAAATCTAGTAAACCACTGCTTTTGTACAAGAAGGGCGAGCCGCTGAAAGTGCCGTCTCGCCCTTAATGCAAAGACGTCCAATTGTAAAGCATTTCCCACGGTCGCGCCACTTGCAAATATTTAGAGCAAAGGTGAGCGAAATCGCTGAATTATCAACAGTAAACTGAATATTCGTGTAAACGGGCAACCCCAAACGTTGACTTGGCTTCACAATTGCAATATCAGTAGTTTCCTTAAGTGAGCTGACTAAGGAGATCGTACATGTTTGCATCCCTTCCGCGATTCACCAGCCTGCTAATGTCCTTGACGTTTCTATTTTTAATCGCATCCTTTGCTTCTGCTCAGGACCTCCGTGGCGGAGCGGCGCTTGTGTTTGTTCAGCATCCGCGAAACCCATTGGTTCGTCAAAAGAGTGAACACTCAATCAATCAGCGAAGGGGCCAATCAATGCCGGCGTCAGGCCGAGTCAATCTGGATAACTCTCCGTTTCCTCAGTCGACACACGAATCGACGGATGCAGTAGAAGACGCGCTCGCCCTGGGAAATTCGGCGCGCGACACAAAACCTCCGCGATATAAAGACTCCGAGAAAGCATATAAACTGGCTGCTAAACTCAACCCGAAAGACCCCAGGCCTTATATAGGACTTGCAAATATCTGGTACGACCAAAAGAATTACGAAGAAGCAGCGCAGATGTATCGCCGGGCCGCTCTGCTCGCGTCATCAGTTAAGGCTATACGTGGACCAGACTTCAACAGGCCGTCCGGACGCGGAGGCGCTGTGACGACTGCAACGACGACCGCCGTTGCCAGTACTCCTGTACAAGTAACCCTGGACAGAGATACGGGAGTTCGCTACGGAGAGGTGCAGGCCTTTTTGGGCAATTCACTCCTTCAGCGTAGCAAGTTTTCTGAAGCTGAGGTTGAACTGAAGAACGCAACGCGGGAGGATCCAGACAACGCCGAGTGGCAAGCTCTGTTGGGCTTTAGTTTATTTAAGCAGAAGAAATATGCCGAGGCCTCGCAGGCTCTCAAGAACGCAGTGTTACTCGCGCCCGAAAATGCCAGGTACAAGGAAATGCTTAAGAAATCGGAAAGTCGTGAGAAAACTTTAGATTAGTCGCAGGGTAAGGTTGGTCGTCGGATGCAAGTCCGCATGGCAGTAAAACTACGCAGCCGCGCCATCAATTCCTGTTAGGCCTTCACCCGGAATCGCCCGCCGTCGTTCTACCATCTCACTCGTAATTACAAATTCCTTGACTCTCTTCTGCGAGGGAAGCGTGTACATCGCATCCAGCAGGAGCTCTTCGAGAATCATCATGAGTCCGCGCGCGCCAACTTTACGTTCGACTGCCTGCCTGGCGACTGACTTTAACGCATCCTCGGTGAACTTGAGTTTGACGTTATCAAAATCAAACTTCTTTTGATATTGCTTGACGAGCGCGTTCTTCGGTTCGGTCAGGATCTTAATCAGCGCTCCTTCATCCAGCTCATGAAGTACTCCACAAACGGGGAGGCGTCCGACAAACTCAGGAATAAGACCGAACCTGATTAGATCTTCGGGCTGCACCTGCGCCAACGCCTCAGCATGACGGTGGCGACCGCTCTTAACTTCAGCCTGGAATCCCAGAGACTTATTACGTAAGCGACGACCGATCACTTTTTCCAGCCCAACGAACGCTCCGCCACACAGGAACAGGATGTTTGAGGTATCGATCGGGAAGAACTCCTGATGTGGATGTTTGCGTCCCCCCTGCGGCGGTACGTTTGCAATTGTGCCTTCGAGAATTTTCAGGAGGGCTTGTTGCACACCTTCGCCGGAAACGTCACGCGTGATCGACGGGTTTTCGTCCTTACGGCAGATCTTGTCGACCTCATCTATGTAGATGATCCCCTGTTGTGCTCGTTCGACGTCCCCATTTGCGGCTTGAAGGAGCTTGAGAATGATGTTTTCGACGTCCTCTCCAACGTACCCCGCTTCAGTAAGGGTAGTGGCGTCAACAATCGTGAAAGGCACGCTGAGCATACGCGCAAGCGTCTGCGCCAATAATGTTTTGCCCGTACCAGTGGGACCAATCAGCAGAATATTCGCCTTTTGAATCTCGACTTCCGAACGTCTGCGACCCAGCTCAATTCGTTTGTAATGCTGGTAGACAGCAACGGCCAAGCGCTTCTTGGTTTCGTCCTGGCCTATTACATACTCGTCAAGAAAGTTCTTTATCTCACCCGGCTTTGGTAGCGGTGGCCGCGTGGCCACAGACTCCGCTTGCTGATCGTCGGTGATGATCTCATTGCAAATGTCGATGCATTCATTGCAGATGTAGACGGTAGGACCGGCAATGAGTTTTTTTACTTCGTTCTGCGACTTGCCACAGAATGAACAGCGCAGCGTGTCGTCGGTTCGTCTAACCATATATGTAGGGGATCTCCTTGCGCTTCGATCGAACCATTTACTTTGTAATGACCGCCGGGTTGGTGGAAACTTCAGGACCCGTAACCATTGCATGGTAACGTTGGACGCATTCGTTGCAAATAAAAGCGCTCTTGCCGATCATTCGCTTGGGAACTCCCGGGGCCCGCTGCGGGGTGCCGGTAACGATGTTTGCGACCTCGTCTTTAGATCTTCCGCAAAAGGAACAGCAGAACCCGTTGGCTTTCATCTTCGCAATCATCGGAAGGTCTCCATACCGCGCTATTCTCGGTGCGCGATTACCTCATCTATTAAACCATACTCCTTGGCCTGGGCGGCAGACATTATTTTATCGCGTTCAACATCGCGTTCTACGGTCTCAAAATCCTGACCCGTATGCTTGGCGATTATCTGGGAAGTCAACTCCCGCATGCGCAAAATCTCTTCGGCCTGGATCCGAATATCGGTCGCCTGCCCCTGCGATCCGCCAGTCGGCTGGTGAATCAGTATGCGCGAATTAGGCAGCGCAAACCGCTTCCCCTTGGCGCCGGCGGCCAGCAGTAGTGCGCCCATCGAGGCACACTGGCCGACGCAGATGGTGGTTACGTCCGGACGGATAAATTGCATCGTGTCATATACGGCCATCCCCGCCGTGATCGATCCTCCCGGCGAGTTGATATAGATGTTGATATCCTTCTCCGGGTCTTCAGCTTCGAGAAAGAGAAGTTGCGCCGTTATGAGGTTGGCAACCATGTCATTGACTTCGGTGCCAAGGAAAACGATCCGTTCCTTTAGTAAACGGGAATATATGTCATACGAGCGCTCGCCGCGCCCAGTTTGC
Source organism: Pyrinomonadaceae bacterium (assembly GCA_046262135.1). Lineage (GTDB taxonomy): Bacteria > Acidobacteriota > Blastocatellia > Pyrinomonadales > Pyrinomonadaceae > PSRF01. The sequence goes on along the minus strand of JBHENH010000053.1, from coordinate 10,930 downwards.
TCTATTACAAAGGGTATGTAGG